>CAYQAP010000001.1:0-8994 GCA_964415515.1 uncultured Gammaproteobacteria bacterium
AAAAAATCATGTTTTTCGCATGAGTTCGCAATCCCTGTAACAACTGCAACCTATTTGAACCGCAGGCCGGGCTTCTCTACAAATGCTCACGAAAACTTTATTTATACCCCACGACACCCCCCATCATTGCTGCTTTTTCGAGGCTGGCGCGCATGGCTGTATTACCGTGTTGATGTCTGATCGATCCATGAAACACATTGCCCGGATTTCTGTAATAATACACATGGAATCCGTTCTGATCAGGAAGAGCATGTTTCATTACCTGCCACACACGCCATTGAATCACCAAACCGGAGCTTAATCACATCTGCACCACGATTTTCATACCATGATAACCGCAGAGGATTTACAGAGGTTTTCTGAAAATGACCGCATCGGTCTGACCCTGTTCCTGTCTTTGCTGCTGCATTTGGTCCTGGTATTGGGTACCAGCTTTACGCTTTGGCAGCAGCACCAGCATACGTCTTTGCCAGCTCTGGACATCATACTGGTCAACAGCAGTAGTCAGCAAAAACCTAAAAAAGCTGATTTTTTCGCTCAGGCCAATCAAGATGGCGGAGGCAATCGCGACCGCAACAGCAGGCCGCGCAGCCCCTCACTACCGGCCCGGGGCCAATCTATCGTGACCCAATACAGGAAGCTTCCAGCTGCCAGCCTGGAAACCACAAGATCGTCAAACGTATTGACCCGCAAGCTTCCAGCCAAGTTTCAGCTGCACAGCACCGATGATAATACCAAGCGGCCACGTAAAACCCCGTCACAGGCCGTGACTTCAACCAGCTCTGAGCAACAGGAAGCCACTTACTTTGAAGCCGAATTCAATCAACTCTGGGAGGCCTATCAGAAACGCCCTAGGAATAAATATATCAGTGCCCGTACCCGGGAATACCGTTATGCGGCCTACATGGAGGCCTGGCGACTGAAGGTGGAACAAATCGGGAATTTGAACTACCCGGAAGAAGCTCGCAGGAGACGTCTATCCGGCAAACTGGTGCTGGATGTTGGCATCAATCCTGACGGCACCATTCATACCATTTCCATGCTGCGCTCTTCAGGCCACCAGGTGCTGGATGATGCAGCAATCCGAATAGTCAAGCTGGCCACCCCCTATGCAGTATTCCCACCGAATATTCGCAGCCAGGTCGATATACTGCACATTATCAGAACCTGGAAGTTTATGCGCGATAACCGTCTGACCAGCCGCTAGGATATGCTATATTTTCCCAACATGTCACAGATCCACTACCTGACTGCTACAGGCTTATTGCCAGAGCACAGAAACCCTCATGTCTGACTTTACTTCACTGGTCGATCATCTGCTGATTGCCATGCCATCCCTGGCCGATCCGAACTTTGAACGAACGGTGACCTTGATCTGTCAACATGGCCCGGAAGGAGCCATGGGCGTTGTTATCAACCGCCAGTCAACTCTCACCCTGCAACATATTCTTGAGCAACTTGATCTCCCCACCGAGCAGTGTGAGGCAGCGCAGGGTCCGGTTTTTCTTGGTGGCCCGGTACAAACCGAACGCGGACTGGTGCTGCATGACGCGCGTTATACCTATGCCAGCACCTTACCCATTAACCAACATCTGGCCCTGACGGTCTCCAAAGACATCATGGAGGCTTTCTCCAGCAACCAGGGCCCCTCTCGTCACCTGGTGGCACTGGGTTATGCTGGCTGGCAAAGCGGCCAGCTGGAACAGGAAATCGAGCAAAATGCCTGGCTTTTTGTGAAACTTGAAGAGGCCATTTTATTCGATGTTTCAGTCGAGCAGCGCTGGCAGCATGCGGCCTCGTTACTGGGTATCGACATCGCTTTGATCTCATCACAAATTGGCCACGCCTGAATACCTCAACTTGACCCAACCAGTGAAAACCCGTCGACTGCTCGGTTTTGATTACGGCACCAGAAAGATTGGCATTGCCACTGCCAACACCCTGACCGGGACCAGCCAAGCACTCGTAACCTTACCTTTTACAGCCAGGGCACCAAACTGGCAGGCCCTGGATGCCATTATTCAGCAATGGCAACCTGACACACTGGTGGTTGGCCAACCCTTGCATCTCGATGGTAGCGAGAGCACCCATAGCAAGGCCTGCCAAAAGTTTGCAGTCGCACTTCATGGCCGCTACCAAACTCCGGTGGTCATGAGTGATGAGCGACTGAGCAGCGATCAGGCTGAGCTAGTATTACGCCAGGGACGAACACGCAGCAGGCGACGGGTACAACTGCGAGATGCCGTTGCGGCTGAATTAATCCTGCGTACCTATCTGCATCAACCCTGAATCTGGTGATCCCTACACATGCCTCAGCAGACCCTGTTACCACAGCCGGAAGAATTGATAGCACGACTGCAACAGCAGATTCCACCGATCAGCAAATTATTGATTATTGGCATTCATACCGGTGGTGTGGTGATTGCACAGCGACTGCACCAGGCACTGGCGATAGCCGATCCACTGGGCATGCTCGATATCAACTTTTACCGGGATGATTTCTCTCGGGTTGGCCTGCAGCCGGTCATCCGCTCCTCGCGCCTACCCTGGAATATCGATGCCCGGCATATTTTGTTGGTCGATGATATTTTGTACACCGGAAGAACCATTCGGGCCGCCATGAATGCCCTGTTCGATTATGGCCGCCCAGCCTCCATTCGCCTGGCTGTGTTGCTTGACCGGGGGGGGAGAGAACTGCCCGTACAACCGGATTACCTGGGCCAGCGACTGCCTCTTGAGGCACAACAACATGTCAAGCTCATTCAGGATCCGGCGTTACATTTTCTGTTTCGAGACGATCCGTCATGACGGCAAACCTGCAGCTTGACGAACACGGCAAATTACGTCATCTACTGACCCTGGATGGCCTTGACCGTACGCTCCTGAATGGCATTTTAGATACCGCTGAGACCTTCATTGACATAGGCCAGCGTGAAATCAAAAAAGTCCCGCTGTTGCGTGGGCGGACGGTGGTCAATCTTTTCTTTGAAGCCAGTACGCGCACGCGCACAACCTTTGAAATTGCCGCCAAGCGACTTTCTGCTGATGTGATCAACCTTAATCCGGAGAAAATGTCCACCAGCAAAGGGGAAACCGTACTCGACACAGTACGCAATCTGGAGGCGATGCACACCGATATGTTTGTGGTACGCCACCACCTCAGCGGGGCCGCGCATTTGATCGCCTCACATGTTCCCGATCATGTACGCATCGTCAATGCCGGTGATGGTCGCCACGCCCATCCAACCCAGGCACTGCTGGATATGTTCACCATCCGCCAGCTCAAAGGTGCTTTCCAGCAACTGAAAGTTGCCATTGTCGGCGACATCCTGCATTCCAGGGTCGCCCGTTCACAAATCCTGGCTCTCAATATCCTCGGTTGCCCCGAAGTCAGGGTTGTCGGTCCCAAAACGCTGTTGCCCACGCATATCGAACGCATGGGGGTACAGGTATTCACAAATCTGGTCGAGGCCCTCAATGAGGTGGATGTGGTGATTATGCTACGTCTGCAATTTGAGCGTATGCAGGGGTTGCTAATCCCCAGTCCCCAGGAATATTTCAGTCTCTATGGTCTGACTGCCGATAAACTGGCTGCCGCCAAAAGTGATGCCATTGTCATGCATCCTGGTCCGATCAATCGTGGTCTTGAAATTGATTCTGCGGTTGCCGACGGCACGCATTCCGTAATTCTGGCTCAAGTGACCAATGGCATTGCAGTACGGATGGCGATTATGGCTCAGTTAATGGCCGCCCATCCCGTTCCCGGGAGCAATCAATGAGCCGGATTGCCGTACTCGGTGGTCGAGTCATCGATCCGGGGAATTCGTTTGATCAAAGCATTGATCTGTTCATTGCTGACGGAAAAATTGTCGCTTACGGCCATCCTCCAGCCGATTTTTCCCCGGATCAAACCATTGCCGCAACGGGCTTGATCGTTTGCCCCGGGCTGATTGATATCCGTGCACGAACCAGGGAACCAGGACAGGAATACAAGGCCACGATCGCCAGTGAAACCGCTGCCGCCCTGCATGGTGGAATCACCCGAATCTGCTGCCCACCGGATACCGAGCCCGTCATCGACAACCCGGCCATGGCGCATATGGTCCAGCAACGTGCTCGTCTGACTGGAAATGCCGCTATTCACCCGCTCGGTGCATTGACCCGGGAACTCGACAGTGAACGCATCAGTGATATGGCCGCACTGGCAGCTGCAGGCTGTGTCGGGGTCAGCAACGCAATGGTGGCGATCAGCAATTCGTTGGTCATGCGCCGCGCCATGCAATACGCGCAGACCTTTCAGCTCACCGTTTTCCTGCATTCTCTGGACCCGTGGCTGGCGGGTAACGGCTGTGTTCATGAGGGTGAAGTCAGCACTCGCCTGGGTTTGCCGGCAATACCTGAGGCTGCTGAAACCGTTGCGGTGGCCCGCGATCTGGCCCTGATCGAGCAAACCGGCTGTCGTGCCCATTTCTGTCAGCTGACCAGCGCCAGGGCCATCGGCATGATTGCGGATGCACAACGGCGGGGGCTGGCTGTGACAGCGGATGTTGCCGTTCATCACCTGCATCTTAGCGAACACAACATCGGTTATTTTGACACGGCCTATCATGTGCTGCCGCCTCTGCGCAGCGAACCAGATCGGCAGGCTCTCCGTGTCGCGGTACGACAGGGAATAGTTCGGGTTATCTGCTCCGACCACCAACCCCATGAACCGGATGCCAAACTGGCACCCTTCAGTGAATCTGCAGCCGGTATTTCCGGCCTGGAAACACTCCTGCCTCTGACCTTGCAACTGGTTGATGAAGGATTACTGAACTATTCACAGGCACTGGCTTGCCTGACCAGCGCACCAGCGGACTTGCTGAAAATTGATGCCGGTCACCTGCGGATCGGTGGGACTGCAGATCTGTGCCTGCTGCGCCCACAGCAAGCCTGGCGCCTGAAAGCAGAAATGCTGCTTAGCCGAGGTCAAAACAGTCCTTTTATTGGCGTTACCTTCAATCATCAAGTGGTGATGACGCTCCGCAAAGGCCACATTGCTTACCGCCATCAATCATTACTCTGAAGGGCATGTTGATACTCTAACAACCTTTGGTCTGCTACTAACGTCATCCCGGGGGTGGTAAATTAAAGATTCAGTGGTAGCGGCCGATAGCGGTCTGAGGGCGGTTGCTCTTCAAGTCATTACATTCAACCTTAATTATTACAGGCTGTTGCGTATTTCTTCAGGTTATCCACATGGTCCAGATACCGTCAGGTCTGCCAGTCACTAACCAGAACCTTGCCGTGGCTGCAAACTCCGGCCCACCCAAATGGGCGGTAGGGGCCGTGATATCAGCCATCGTAACCGGGCCCACAGTGGACAAGCTGTTACCCCTCAGGATTGGCGGACTGGACGCCACTGCCCAAACCGGCCTGACATTGCAGCCGGGAACACGTCTGCAGCTCCGGGTGATCGCCAACAATCCCATATTGACTCTACGGGTTCTCGCGGAACCGAAGACCGTGCAGGAATCGCCGGTGTCGGCAGCCATGCGTCAGGCACTGCCGCGTCAGACCGGACTTCCCCCCCTGCTGGCCAATCTCAATTGGCTGGCTTCACAAAATCCGCAACAATTGCCGACAGCCATGCGTGAACTGGCTACCTCGGCACAACAATTACTCACCCAATTGTTCCGTCCCTCGGATTTGGCCAAGCCCTCCGGGCTGCAAAAAGCCGTAATCGATTCAGGTATTTTTCTCGAATCCAAACTGGCCTCACTAACGCAGACACCGTTGTCATTCAAGGGTGACTTAAAAGCCGGATTCCTGCGTCTGCAACAGCTGACCAATAATAGCCAGGCACTACAAATCCAACTCTCTGCAACGACTGCCGTAAAGAATCCGGTGCGATCAACCCAGCCCCCGGCAACGACAGACCTGAGGAACCCGGCACCGCAAATCCAGCCCTCTGCTACAACCACATTCAGGAGCCTGGAGCCGCAAGCCCTGCTGCAGGCAACAGCAGGCATAAAAAACCTGGGACTCCAGGAATTGTCCAATATGCGCTGGCTGGCGACCCGGTCACAAGCACAAATGCCGCCTCAACTACAAAACCTTGCACAACTGTCGATCCAGCTACTCGGTCAATTATCCAGCACTCAATTGTCCTCCAGTAGCCGAAATATGGTCATCGAGTCCAGTCTGTATCTGGAGGGTAAATTACGCGGCCTGAATCTCAAAACCCTGCAAACCAGCAGCAACCTTGAATCAATACTGGCAAAACTTCGACCCATAAGTCAACTGCTCAGTTCCCCGGCGACGAACTCCCCAAGCACTGCACAACTGCCCTCTTCCAGCAGCAGCCTGAACACCGGCAGCTCGGCAACCACGGCAACCACCGGTCCTGGACAGGAGTCGACTCTTGCCGCGACCAAGCCAGCGATTACGAACAGTACAGCCCCGGTACTGCCACATCGTGGCGCTGCTGTGAGCGCCCAACCCCAAACTGTGGCCGACCTGCCTACGATCGCCAATCTTGGGTCTCAGATTGCCCATCTGCACAAACAACTGGAAGGTGCCCTGTCTCGAATCCAGCTCCATCAACTGGCTTCACTGCCGGTATCCGCCGAAGCAGCAGACCGAGCCTGGGTATTTGAGTTGCCGATTCGTTATAACGATACCACCCAATTGATGCATATCAGTATCGACACTGATGAGTCAGGACCACACAACGATACCATGCAGCAAACCTGGACCGCCAATCTGGCCTTCGATCTACCTGAGCTGGGTGCTGTACACGCCCGAATCAGCCTCAGAGGGGATCAATTGTCAACGATATTCTGGGCCCCATCAGAAATCACCACCGCACACTTCCAATCTGCGCTGCCCGAACTTGACCAACGTCTTTGTGCCGCAGGCTTCAAGGCACCGCGGGTTCAGGCCCTGCACGGTATGCCTCCCGAGAAGGATGGGCCATCTCCTGTACCGGAACAGCATCTGATCGATCTTTCCACATGAACGAGAAACCTGACAGCAACCCGCCAGCCCTGGCCGTAGCCCTCGAATATACCGGGGAAGGCGCACCTCGAGTTACCGCCAAAGGCGGTGGGCTGGTTGCAGACAATATTTTGCGGATTGCCAAAGAACACAAGATTCCGCTGCATGAAGACCCCGAGCTCGCCAGTTTATTGTCGAAAATTGAGCTTGGTGACGAAATACCGTCAGCCCTGTATCTGGCTATTGCCGAGGTAATTGCTTTCGCCTACAGCATCAGCCACAAGAACCCGCCGCTGCCGATTAGAAGACACCACAAGTCTTGATCTGCAATTGGTTCCTACGGTTGCTTTTGCCGAGAAACTCGCTGACCTCAGCCAACTTGTTGACTGAGCTGAGAAGCACCCAGTACAACCCGGTTCCTGCCTTGCTCCTTGGCCTGATACAGGGCTTTGTCAGCACGTTCAATAAGTGCAGCCACACCATCACCCAGCTGATAGGTTGCGACGCCGATACTGATAGAAACAGGGTGCACCGGAACATTGGAGTTGGCCAAAGTTGCGCTATAGGTTTGCTCTGATACCGCCAGACGGATCCGCTCTGCCAACATCATGGCACCATCGACAGCAGTATTTGGCAGTGCCACGACAAATTCTTCACCACCATAACGAGCCACCAGATCGCTGGTGCGCACACAGGACACCACCGCTTGGGTCACCAGCTTGAGCACTTTGTCGCCACTCAGGTGACCGAAACGGTCATTGATGGATTTAAAATAATCGATATCCAGCATCATCAGGCTCAAAGGCTGCTTATGGCGACTGCAAAGACCAATCTCACGTTCCAGCACATCCTGCATACCACTGCGGTTCTTGACCCCAGTAAGTGGGTCCCGATGAGAAGCACGTACCGCCTGACGGTACATCAGGGCATTCTGCAATGGATAAACAAGGCTGCATAACAGATACTCTAGCTCTTGTATCTCCGCTTCCAAAAACAGTGTTTCACGATAGAAACGGACCTGACCGACTGGTTTTCCGGCAACCACCAGTCGATAACTCAGCGAATGAGTGGTTTTAGCGCCCTGAGAAAAGGCAATATTATCCAGATCATACAGATAAGTAAGGCCATCATGTATAATGGATTTGCCAACCTCTGCTGAAAACAACTCAAGGAGTTTGCAAACATCTAAAGTGGTCTGCAAAACACCGATAATTTGCAAGGCCCGCGCCAATGCAGAGGATCGTTTTGGACCCTGCCGATCGATGACTCCCGGATTGCGCGGATCATTTCGAGGATCAACATCGATTACACGGGAAGCTGTAGTCATTCTCCTGTCCATTTAGCCGAGTGCTAATATATTGACGCCCTGGTTCATTTGCGAGAACAGAATACAAAATTCATGCCAGAATATAAAAACCTCATCTCTTGACCCAGATTCTATATCATCCATCTGTGACCATAAACCCGTCAGGCTCGCTTCATATAGCGCAATAGTTCCGCTTCACCTTTGGTCATACCACAGGTCTTGGCCAACTCGTCGACAGCAATACCGCGTTTTGCCAAACGTGAAGCCATCTGGTAACTGACTGCACTGCCATCTCCGCGCAGATCCAGTTCATCCATGCGCTCCTCGAGTTCCTCCAATTGTCTGGAAAGCAGTCCTGATTGAGAATAGTTGGACTGCAGGGCAATGAATTTACCTTGTAACCGATCAATTCTTTGCTCCAGCTTCACCAATTCATCATAGGTAACGACAAATCCTGGCTCTTTGTGCTTGCGCAGACGAATTGACAATAAGGTAACCAGACAATACAACGCCGAAATCATGGCGGTCAAACCGATTGCTAAAGACCATTGTACACTACTCATAACTTATCTCTCCTTCACTGACAGCGTCAAAAACATCAAGACTGGGCTAACAAAAGGAATCAACATGCCGCCCTTTTTTGCTGTTGTGTCTGAGCTGATGTCTGCGACGGTTGTTGCGGACCAATTTCTGTGCAGTCCTGGCCCGCT
>CAYQAP010000001.1:9094-24127 GCA_964415515.1 uncultured Gammaproteobacteria bacterium
CATCCAGCACCGTGATTATATTGCCACGAAGATTGATAATTCCGATCACATAGTCGGGGGCGCCAGGAACGGGAGTGATGTAGGGAACATTTAACACTTCCTGCACCAGGCTAACATCAATGCCGTAGGCATCATTGTCAATATATAAGGTTAGCCACTGTTCGGTAGCTTCTGCCTCGGTCACTGCTTTGCTTGTCATCTTACAGGTCCTGTGACTCCTATTGACAGCATCGGCCACTGCGGCCCGCAGCCATCAAATAATACAAAAGCAAATTTCATACCAGATTTGAAAAAAATATCCATAACTGGTGAATAACTGGCAGCGATTCCGGTCCAACAATAAGGTTGGTATTCATACGTTTCAGGGTCGATAGTGCAGTAGCTCTTCCAACCCCGTATTGTTGGCTCACAAGCACCACAGTGTATTCATCCCTCAGGCCCACGTAACCGCTTTTCGTTCTCCAGATAATAAACCATTGAGCATCGCATCAGGTGTCAGGGAAAGTGCGGATATGCCGGTTGCCAGTACTGCATTCGGCATACCGGATACCACACAGCTTGCGGCATTTTGTGTCCATACCGTAGCGCCCTTTTGAAACAGGCGTCTGGCCCCAACCGCTCCGTCACTGCCCATGCCGGTCAAAACTATGGCTAATATTGACTCACATGACATCGATGCCAGGCTGCTGAAGCAGGCATCAACAGATGGTTTGAACAACTCATCCGGCCGTGGTGCTGTGACCTGGATCAGGTATTGCTCGGCACATCGTTGCAGGGATATCTGCAACCCACCTGGAGCAATATAGATATGTCCTGGCACCGTAATATCACCAGCTGCCGCCTCCTTCACTACAGTTTGTGACATCTGATTGAGGCGTTGTGCAAAAGCCCTGGTAAACTGTCCCGGCATATGCTGTACCACAACGATCGGGTAGGGAATTGTTGCCGGCAATTGGGTCAACATCTCCTGCAAAACTTTTGGACCACCCGTTGAGGCACCGAGCACCACCAAAGAAGGACAAATGCTGGCATCCAGGGCAGAGGGCCACGCGCCAGGCTCAGCGAAAGATGGTGTCAACGTATTGTTAGAAACCTGGATTTTGGCCAACATGCGGACCTTGGCGCGCAATCGGGCACCTGTTCCGAAAATATCCCCATTACTTTCCTTGGTGAGAAAATCCAGGGCTCCCGCAGCAAGTGAGTGGATTGTCGAAATTGCACCTGCACGAGTCAGCGAAGAAAACATTAAAATAGGTAGAGGGTGCTCCTCCATAATACGCCTGACTGATTCAATACCACTGATGCCGGGCATTTCAACGTCCATAATCACAACGTCAGGTCGCAAGTTGTGCACTTGGGCAATCCCTTGTAGGCCATTTTCTGCTTCACCGATGACCTTGATATACGCATCTTGCTGCAACAACCGCCTGATCCCGTGACGCATGAATGCACTGTCATCTACCACCAGCACACGAATCAGCTGCTGCATGATGCCACCTGTCCTTCCCGCTGGGCGGTGTAATGCCTGATCAGCCCCATAATATCCAGAATCAAGGCGATTTTTCCGTCTCCGGTAATAGTCGCACCTACCAAGCCAGGCGTACCATGCAATAATTTTCCCAATGGCTTGATCACAACCTCTTCCTGACCAAGCAGCTCATCAACAATCAAGCCATGGCGTGCGGCACCGAGACCGACCAGTACCAGATGTTTCTGCCGCGGCTCAGAAGTAACTGACTCAGTAATCAGCCAATCCCGTAACGAATACACCGGCACCACCTGGTCTTGCAGGACAATCACTTTTTGGCTATCAACCCATTTGCTTATGCCCTCATCATATTCAAGGATTTCGAGGATACTAAGCAACGGAATTGCATAGATCTGGTTCACAACTTTCACCATCAACGTTGGCATAATGGCCAGAGTCAGTGGGACTTTGATATGGATAATCGTTCCAGTGCCTAGTCCAGACTGAACCCTGACCGAACCATTGAACTGGCCTACCCGGGTTTTAACCACATCCATGCCAACCCCTCTTCCAGACACATTGGAGGCCACAGCCTTAGTGGTGAACCCAGGCATAAAAATCAGGTCATAACACTCCTCCTGACTCATTCTCGCCGCAACTTCAGGGCTAATCAATCCCTTATCAACAGCCCCCTGGCGTAGCTTCTCTGCATCCAGACCAGCACCGTCATCAGCCACACCAACCTGAATATGATCTCCTTTCTGTGAAGCCATCAGGCGAACCCGACCGCATCTAGGCTTTCCCGCTGCAACACGCTTATCAGGCTTTTCGATCCCGTGATCGACTGAATTCCTGACCAAGTGAACCAGAGGATCTGCCAGTGCATCTACCAGGGTCTTGTCCAGAGCAGTATCCTCACCCTCCATTTCCAGCTGTACCTCTTTATGCAAAGTGCGAGCCAGATCGCGTACCACCCGGGGAAAACGTCCGAAGGCTTTCTTGATCGGTTGCATCCGGGTTTTCATAACCAGCGCCTGCAGGTCACTCGAAACCAGACTAAGATTATTGACTGCCTGGGTGAGATCCTCATCCCCAAGTTCGACGTCCAGTGTAGACAGTCGATTGCGTGCCAGAACCAACTCCCCAACCATATTCATGATCGCGTCAAGATCGTTGGTACCAACCCGTATGGTGCTCTCATTGGCCCCGACCGAGGCGACAGAAGACTTCGCCGCCACCTGATTTGGATCTTTTTTGGAGGCATCCGGCAACCCGGACTTAGCCGCAGAAGACGGCGCAATATCGGAGTCTTCTTCCCATTGTGAGCCCTGCCCGGCAGCACAGGATTGCGGATGGTCAACTACAGCATGTAGCAATTCACTCAATTCCTGATCTGATCTTGTGCCATCCTGCTGCGTCGACAACATGGCATCCGGAGATGTTGTTAGCACTGTATCCGTCACTGTTGGTGATAGCTCCTCCGTACCACTTCTGAGACCAGGCAACCGGTCCAGCAACGCTTCGAATTCATCATCAGAGATTTCCTTGTCAGCCACGGCCCCGCCGTCTACCACAGCTGTTTGCACGGTGACGATTTCAGCGCTTGTTCGGACTGATCTGACTTGCTCTTCTTCCGCCAGCACCGGGTGCTGTAACACAGTTGTCGGAGGCTCCGGCTCGGCAGGGTCTTTCGATTGCGGTGGGGTTTTGGAATGTGTCAAATTTACATAGCCTGCCAAACGGTGCAACAGTTCAGGTTCAGCAGCTGGTGGCTTAATCCCCTGGCGTATCCCCGCGATCATCGAGGCGATAACATCGGTGGCTTCCAAAATGGCATCTGTAAGCGCACCATCAATGGCACATTGGCCGTTACGCAAGCGGTCAAAAACTTCCTCTGCGCTGTGACAAACCCTGACCAATTCCTCAAAACCAAGAAAGCCACCACCGCCCTTGATATTGTGAAATGATCGAAAAACCTGATTCAACAGCGCCTTGTCATCCGGAGACTGTTCTAACTCCACCAGGTTTTTGCTGATAAGCTCGACCGTCTCCTCAGACTCAACCAGAAAATCCTGTACCAGCTCATCATTCAGATCAATCGTCATCACCTGCTCTCCCCTACAACCACCAGCTTGCAATAGCAATTGCCATCAGCCCGGGTTCTAGAATCCATACTCCAGCAGCAACTGATCCACATCATCCTGATTCTCTATCCTGTCATCATCATTCAGTCCCGGTATCACCGGGCCTTTTTGCCAATCGCGGTCCTTAGTGCTGGGCTTGTTTGATGCGGATTTAGGAAAGGGATTTTTTCGTAAAATATCAACCAGGCCGGTCTCAATTTCTTCAACCAACATAATCACCCGCTGGATGATCTGCCCGGTAATATCTTGAAAATCCTGAGTCATCATAATTTTGGATAAAGCGCTGTGTAACCGGGAATCAGCTTGCTTTTCCAGAAATAGTTGTAGTCGGCTGTGCAACCCGGTCGAATCACCTGCACCCAAACCGAGAGCTTGCACGTCCTTGAGGAGTTGTCTGGCCTGGATGCTCGTTAATTCAACCTGTGGTACCAGGCCTTCGATAACTGACAGTGTCTTGTTGGCCGCTTCCTCGGTCAGGCGTACGACATAACCAAGCCGCTGCCGTGCATCGGGAAACTCTTCGACCAGGTCAGAAACTTCATCACTCAGACGCACCGACTTCAATGCATCATGCAGGTGCCGAGTCAAGTGACCGAGCTCCTTGAACAACTCTCGCTCGCGTACTCTGGTCAGGTCATCGAGCAGGCTCGTCGCAGCATCGGTCTGCCCCTGCTCCAGCAAGGCCACCATGGCCTTGCCCTTTTCCAGGATATCGCCCAGATCAGAAGTCTCAAGCCCCGAACTTTTGCGCGCTTGTATTTTATTGGTTTCTGCCATGAGCCGCTCCACTTATTGACTGGCCTGCAGCTTCTCGGCTGCTATTCTTTCAAAAATTCGTGTCAATTTTTCATTCAGCGTAGCTGCAGTAAACGGTTTGACCACATAGCCATTGACTCCGACCTGTGCTGCATGAATGATGTTCTCGCGTTTATTCTCTGCTGTCACCAACAAAACCGGGGTTGCTGATAACCGCTGATCGGCCCGAATTGCCTGCAAGAGTTGCATACCAGTCATTCCCGGCATATTCCAGTCGCTGATCACCAGATCAAAATTCCCCTGCTGCAACATTGGCAATGCTGTCTTACCATCATCCGCTTCCGAAATATCGGAAAACCCCAGTTCTACTAAAAGATTTTTGATAATGCGTCGCATTACCGAAAAATCATCAACAACCAGAATTTTCATGTTTTTGTCCATACTTAACCTGCCCTCTAGTGACTGCTCAGATCGTTTCAAAGATACTGATTCCGAACAGCCGTTTATCTGTGTTTATCGGCCCATAATCAAGCACCTTTAATGCAATAACTCCTGCGACCAACATACAAGCCTCAGGGTATCATGGCAAGGACCAAACCACCCGGGTTGCAATAACGCTGGTTAGCCCATGGACTACTTTCTGCCACCGAATCGAGCGCCCGTTTCCGGGAGCACAGTGACACCAGGGCACCTTGGAGAAAATTATATCCAGTCCTGCAATCGGGCACGCAATCGATGTGCTGCCTGAGCGTGAATCTGGCTGACCCTGGATTCACTGACGCCCATGATCTCACCAATTTCACGCAAGGTCAATTCTGCTTCATAATACAGTGAAAGAATGGTCTGCTCACGATTTGGCAAGGTTTTTATTTTTTCAGCCAACGCCTTTCGAAAAGCCTGTTTCTCCACCTGACCCAATGGCCCTTCACTATCGGTTGCCTGATCCCGTTCGAGTGAATTCTCGAATGAAAAAAGGATATGACTGTTGGAGTCGGATAACAATTGGTGGTAGTGCCCTATGGACACATTCAGAGCTTTGGCGATTTCCTGGTCATTGGCACTTCTCCCCAGTTGGTTTTCCAATTCCCTAACTGCACCAGAAATCATTCTGGCCTTGCGATAAACCGATCGTGGAGCCCAGTTATTTTTACGTATTTCATCAAGAATCGCCCCTCTGATGCGAATCCCGGCATAGGTTTCAAAACTCGCCCCTCCGGTCTCTCGATAATGCCGGGCCGCATCAAGCAAACCGATTAACCCCGCCTGGATCAAATCATCCATCTGCACGGTATCGGGCAGTTTAAGCATCAGATGACTGGCGATGCGTTTTACCAACAGGGCATGCTGCTGTACCAGTTTATCGCTACCATAAGCTGCCGTATTAATGTAGTTAGCGACACCTTTCATGCTCGGGCAGTCACCGAAGCCGTCTGCGACTGAACCAGCCGCTCAAAAAAGAATTGCAATTGCCCATCGGCTTGTTGTTTTCTGGGCCAGTGTTCGGCATCACTGGCAAGACGACGAAATGCCACCGAAGCCCGTGAAGAAGGAAATTTTTCAACCACCAGCTGCTGTGCCTGAACGGCCTCACGAATCGCTGGATCCTCAGGAATCACCCCTACAAAATCAATAATTACATCCAGAAAACGATCAGCAACACGAGTCACTTTGTTATACAGCTCTCTGCCTTCGGCGAAACTACCGACCCGATTGGCCAATAAACGAAAGCGCCGGAGGCCAAAATCACGGCTCAGTAGTTTGCACAATGCGTAGGCATCGGTAATCGAAGCGGGTTCATCACAAACCACAATCAATACTTCCTGTGCAGCCAGACAAAATGCTGTCACCGAATCGTGAATTCCAGCTGCCGTATCCACAATTAATACATCAACCGGAGACTGCATGGTACTGAACGCATGGATCAAACCGGCGGTCTCCCTAGCATTCAAGGATGCCATTTTGCGAACTCCGGAAGTCGCAGGTATGACGGACAGCCCCATCGGGCCAGGAACAATAACATCATCAAGACCACATTGCCCGGCAAGCACGTGAGAAAGGTTCCTTTTCGGCTGCAACCCCATGATAACATCAAGATTTGCCAATCCCATGTCGGCATCCATTAACATTACACGATGCTTATTATAGGCCATCGCGAGAGCCATGTTTGCACTGATATTGGTTTTCCCGACCCCACCTTTGCCGCTGGTAACCGCGATGACCCGCACCGGCTGCGGTTGTACGATCTGTCGCAATCCCGATGCCTGTCCACCGCCATGGTTCGCTGTAGGCATTAATCAGCTCCTGCCGAAGGCCATAGCCATCGCCACCCGATTCGCTGAACCGGTTTGCCTAGAAGAAACCCGCGTATCCTGCCGTTGTTGTCGTTGCTGTTGGTGTTGAAGTGCCATGGCAATGGTCCGACTGATTAAGGCATGGGGTTTGGCAATTTTCAAATCCTCAGGCACACGCTGTCCGTCGGTAATGCAGGCTATCGGTAACCCGTGCTCAATGACCGCGCTGATAACTCCTCCAAGGAGTACCGCTTCATCCAGCTTGGAAAGGATACATCCTGACAAACCGACCTGCTGAAATTGCCAGATAATTTCCTCAAGACCGGTGATTTCTGTGGTTGCAGACAAAACCAGAAAGCTGCGAATCGATTTTTTGATGCCAAGTGCATGCAAGCGCTTAACCAGTCTGGTGTCACGCTGACTGACTCCGGCCGTATCAATCAGAACCAGATGTTTGTCGGCAAGCTTTTTCAGCAATCGCTCCAAATCAACTGCATTACGGGCCACCCGTACCGGCACATCGAGTAACCGGCCAAAGGTACGCAGCTGCTCATGCGCACCCACCCGATAATTGTCCGTGGTAATCAACGCCAGTTGTCGTTGGCCATTTTTCAGTAACGCCCGCGCTGCCAACTTTGCCAGTGTTGTGGTCTTGCCGACTCCAGTTGGGCCGACCAAAGCCACCACACCACCTTGCTCAACCAAATCGCCATCCAGCACGGCAAGTCGATGGGCCAACAATCCCAGAGCCATTCGGCGCATCCGGTCGAATCCACCTTCACAAGGCACTTTACTCGCCACTTGTTCGCATATTCCCGGCTGAAAGCCGGCTTCCAGCAAAAGTTGCAGCAAACGTGTCTGCAAGGGGTTTCTCCTGGCTTTATCCCCCCACACCAAACCACCGAGTTGATGTTCCAGCAGTCCTCTCATATCATCCAGTTCTCGACCTATCTTGGTCAATGTATCATCCGGCTGTTGAGTTAAAACTGGTGTGCTTTGCCCGGAGATTGGGTCGGTCGAAGCGTGCAATCCGTTGATCAGGGCAACATTCGCTAACGTATCAGCCTCGTTTTTATGGGGCAGTGACTTCGATGCCGTCACCCCAGGAGCTGCGTGTGCTGCAGTCCTGTCGACGCCAACAACTTTGTGTTTGCCAATTTCTGTTGCAGTAAAATCTGTACTGTTCGGTCCTGGTGTTTTCGGGGCTGCCGGAGTCGTTGTGGCCGACATATTCTGAAACAATGCTTCATCATAATCCACTGCTGCAACAATTTCGACGCCGCCAGTGGTAACCCGATTGGACAGTATCACCGCATCGGCACCAAGCTCCTTGCGGACCTTGGTAATCGCACCACGAATATCTTTCGCTGTAAATCGCTTGATTTTCACAATCAAAAACTCCGACTTTCCACTTTGGCTGCTAGTTTACGTAGGCTCAAGACTCCAAGCGCGGAGTATCACCACCGACATTGGCCACAATCTTGATTCTCCTACTGTCCGGAATTTCGTCAAAAGACAAGACACTCATCTCCGTACCGGTATGTTTGATGAACTGTGCTAATACAGGGCGCACGGGCGCAGAAACCAGCAATACAGCAGGCTTTCCGGCACCCATCTGACGTTGCGAAGTTTCAACCAGGGCATGATTTAGCTGCTCTGCCAAACCAGGTTCCAGAACGCCTCCACCTTCAGTTGCCTGCACCGTTTGTTGCAAAATCCGTTCCAGATTCGGGTGCAAGGTGCACACCTCCAGTTCTCCTGTAAAACCAAACAGTTGTTCTACAATTGCGCGGGCCAACCGACTGCGCACCGAAGTCGTTAATATGGCAGGATCTTGACTCTTGGGAGCAAATTCCGCCAATGCCTCGGCGATTGAGCGAATATCCCGAATCGGTACGCTTTCCTGCAGCAGGTTTTGCAATACTTTGACGACTACACCAAGACCCAGCAGATTCGGCACCAGCTCTTCTACCAGCTTTGGAGCAACCTTGCCGAGATTGTCGAGCATCTTTTGTACTTCTTCTCGCCCCAGTAACTCAGCAGCATGTTCTTTAAGCAACTGACTCAGGTGAGTAGCGATTACGGTTCCGGCATCCACCACGGTATAACCCATGGTTTGCGCTTGTTCCCGCAACAGCGGATCAATCCAGATGGCCTGCAGTCCAAAAGCCGGATCCACCGTGGGGATCCCCTCCAACTCCCCGAAGACCTGCCCTGGATTAATTGCGATATCACGATCAGGATAGATTTCAGCCTCACCAGCGACTACACCCTTCAGCAGCACCCTATAAATATTTGGTGACAATTCCAGATTGTCCCGGATATGCACGACCGGAATCAGAAAGCCAAGTTCTTGGGTCAGTTTCTTGCGTACCCCTTTTATACGAGCCATCAACTGACCACCCTGGTTGCGATCAACCAGCGGGATCAGGCGATACCCAACCTCTAAGCCGGCCACATCGACAGGCTGAACGTCATCCCAACTCAACTCCTGAACCTCTTCTGCAGGCACCGCCTCGGTCCGGCTCTCCAGTGCAGCGGCCTTGGCAGCGGTCGTCTCACGACTGCGCCCGGTCACATAACCGATTCCGGCCAGCACCGCGGCCATGCCCAAAAATGGCACATTGGGCATCCCGGGAATCATCCCCAGCAAAGCGACCACCCCGGCGGTAACATACAGTGCCGTAAAATCGGCAAACAACTGCCCCAGCACCTGATGACCCACATCATCGTTATCACTGGCCCGTGTTACCATAACAGCGGTGGCGGTGGACAACATCAATGAAGGAATCTGGGCCACCAGGCCATCACCGATCGTCAACAGGGTATAAATCTGGGTTGCATCACTAAAATTCATGCCGTGCTGGAGCATGCCAATGGAAAATCCACCGATCAAATTGATGATCAAAATAAGAATACCGGCCACCGCATCACCGCGTACGAATTTACTGGCACCATCCATAGAACCATAAAAATCTGCCTCCCGGGAAATGTATTCGCGGCGTTCTTTGGCTTCTTCCTGAGTGACAATGCCGGCATTGAGATCGGCATCGATTGACATCTGCTTACCTGGCATCGCATCCAAAGTAAAGCGTGCCGTCACTTCGGAAATCCGGCCCGCTCCCTTGGTTACGACCACAAAATTGATAATCACGAGAATCGAAAAGACCACTAGACCGACTGCATAATTGCCGCCAATAACAAACTCACCAAATGCCTGAATCACCCGCCCCGCTGCTCCTGAGCCCGTATGCCCCTGCAGCAACACCACCCGAGTCGAGGCGATATTCAGGGCCAGTCGCAGCAATGTTGACAGCAGCAGCACTACGGGAAAGACAGAAAATTGCAGCGGCTGGCCACTGTAAATCACCACCAGCAGAATCATTAATGACAAAGCGATGTTGAAGGTAAAGAAAACATCCAGCAACACCGGCGGCATCGGCAACACCATCATCGCCAGGACAATCATCAAAAACAACGGTGCACCCAACTCCAGATGAACCAGCTGTTTGATTTTTAATGGATATGATAGGCCAGGAATAGCAATCGCCATGGGCTTTCCTTCAGGTTGCAGATGATGGCCGCAGCAAATCCGGCGGCACCGGTAAATCTTTCATCTGGAATGGTTTGTCCGCTGTACGGCGATGCTGGCTGCGCAACTGGAACACATAGGCCAGCACTTTGGCGACAGCCAGAAACAAGGACTCGGGAATGGCCTGATCCAGTTTGGTGCTGTGGTAAAGAGCACGGGCCAGCAGCGGTGCCTCCACTTGAGGGATGTTTACGCCACGACCAATCTTGCGGATCTGCATCGCCAGAAAATCAGCCCCCTTGGCAATCAACACCGGCGTACTCATGGTTTCCGGGTCATACCGCAGAGCCACAGCATAATGGGTCGGGTTGGTGACGATAACATCTGCTTTTGGTACTTTTGCCATCATCCTGCGCTGTGCCATCTCCCGTTGCTGGCCGCGTATTTTGCCTTTCAACAGTGGGTCACCCTCGGTTTCCTTGGTATCATCCCGTACCTCTTGTTTGGTCATTTTCATCTGCTGTTTGTTGTCCCAAAGCTGATATGGCACATCAACCAAAGCGATCAAAATCATGCTCATGGATAGAAATAAAAAGCCATAACCCACGATCTGAAACCCGTGCCCCAAACCGGATATCAGCGGCTCAGAAGACAAGCCCATCAGCTCATCAAACGAGTTTTTTAACACCATCAGTCCCACCACAAGAATCAGCAAAAACTTGGCCACAGCTTTACCCAATTCAACCAGTGTCCGTATCCTGAAGATCTTGCCGATCCCTTTAATTGGATCTAGCTTGTTAAATTTAAAGGCCATTGGCTTGGTGGTAAATGACCAGCCACCGAGCAACATCGGTGACAACAGAGTCACCGCAACCAACAGCAAGGCCAGGGGTGCAATTGTTTTCATGCCCTGGAAAAACATACTGGTCAAGGCGGGTACCAGGGTGGCAGTATCGAATAATTCAGCGCGTGTCCAGGACAGGCCACGCGTCATCATCCGCTCAACACCATCAAGCATGTAACCGCCCATAACCAGCAAGCCTCCACTGGCAGTTAACAGTGAAAAAGTGGTGTTTACTTCTCGAGAACGGGCAATCTGTCCTTCTTCACGGGCCTTCTGCTGGCGTCGCGGGGTGGCTTCTTCAGTTTTTTCTTGTGCTTGATCAACCATCGTCAGGACTCTGTTCAGGGGCCAGCAGTAACGACCATTGCCTGTTGCAGAAACAGCCAGACTGCATCCAGCATACGACTGAATATCACTATTGCCGATGGCAGGGTCAAGGAGATCACCGCCAACCCCACCATGATGATGACCGGGAACCCGATCGAAAAAATATTCAGCTGAGGTGCGGCTCGGGTGATAACACCCAGCGCCAGATTGACCAGCAGCAGGGTTGCCATCCCCGGCAGCGCAATACGGACCGCAACACGGAATATCTCACCACCCCACAACAGCAGAGGCCAGACCCCCTCCATCTGAAAAATGCGACCATCCACAGGAAGAATGCGAAAACTGTCCACCAGCGAAGAAATCATCGCCAGGTGCCCATTTAGGGAAAAGAAAACCAGGGTCGCCATCACTACATAAAATTGACTGACAACCGGCGTCTGAACGCCATTCACCGGATCAATAAAGGTAGCAAAACCAAGCCCGGTCTGCATGGCCAGAATCTGTCCACCTAGTATCATGGCGGAAAAAATCACCATCAAAGCCAACCCGAAAGCCATACCAATAAGGATTTGTTGCACTGCCAGAATCATCATTTCAGCGCTCCATGGCAGCACCGCAGGGGGGGTCGACAGCAGCGGTCCCACAATCATCGACAGCACCAGTGCCAGACCAATACGCACTCGCATCGGCAGGGTTCTGGCCCCGAGTACCGGGGCAATGCCCAGGGCCGTACCAATACGCAGAAATGGCCACAAAAAGGTCCCGAGTTGCGCGGTAATACCTTCCCAGGTGAACTGCAATGCGGGGGCCATAATTTGCCCTCATCCAATCACATAGGGTATGGCGTCGTACAGACGCCGGGTAAAATCAATCAGGATGTTCAGCAGCCAGGAGCCGATCACCATCACGGTTACAATCGTCGCCACCAGTTTGGGAATGAAGCTCAGCGTCTGCTCATTGATCTGAGTCGCTGCCTGAAAAATACTCACCACCAGACCGGTCAACAGTCCAGGCAATAACACGGCCAGCATCATCATCAAAATTACCTGCGTCGCCTGCTGAAAAATAGTATTTAAATCACTCATTTATCATCTCTATCAGACATAAAAACTCGAGGCCAGTGTGCCCAGGGTCAAACTCCAGCCATCCACCAGCACGAACAACATAATCTTGAATGGCAGTGAAATCATCAAGGGAGAAAGCATGATCATCCCCATGGCCATCAATACACTGGCGACTACCAGATCGATAATCAGAAATGGAATGAAAAGTAGAAATCCGATCTGAAAGGCGGTTTTCAACTCACTGCTGACATAGGCTGGTATCAGAATCGACATAGAAACCTGAGATGGTTCTGTCAGCTTGATATTGACCATATCAGCAAACAGTTTCAGGTCCGCCTCTCTAGTCTGGTTGAGCATGAACTTTTTCAAAGGCGCCGAGGCCAGTGTCAAGGCTTGAGGGCCTGAGATCCGATCTTCAGCATAGGGTTGCACCGCATTGTTATAGATGTTGCTAAACACCGGCATCATAATAAACACGGTCAAAAATAAGGCCATACCGATAAGAATCTGATTTGAGGGTGTCTGGTTCATGCCCATGGCCTGGCGCAAAATCCCCAGCACGATAATAATGCGGGTAAAAGCGGTCATCATGGTCAATGCCGAAGGCAGCAGGGTCAGTCCGGTCATCAGCAAAAGAATCTGCAAACTCAAACTAAAGGTTTGTCCTGAGCCGGCACCGGATACGGTAACTGCCGGCAAACCAGCAGCCTGTATGGGATCAGAAAACCCTGACAATAGCAGGATACAATACACCACCGGAAGCAGTGTCTCAGCCCTGTGACTCCTAACAGGCTGTTGAAAAAGTCCCAGGTGTGTACGAGGCTCGGCAATAATCCACGAAAAAATACGCTGTATCATTGCGTACATGAATATTTTGAGTGGCTTATTAACGCCACATCGTGGCGCATGAGCGATTTTCAACAACCTTCCAGGAAAAGACTTCATCGTGGATCCTGCTGCACACTGCGGCGGTTGGCCGAGTTTCGAAAACGACCAAAAATCTCAGCAAATCCCTGGGGCATGGTATGTGGCTGAATGGCGACTGTTTCCGATAGCTGATGTAATCTGGTAATGTGCCCGGGTGACACACCGATCAGGAGCTGGTCAGTACCCACCTGCACCAGCACCAGACGCTCGCGTTGACCAACCGAGATAACCGACAGCGGTTTGATCACACCCTGGCCCATGGCCTGAAGACTGCCGATCCGCTTCATAATCCAGGCCACCAGCCCGATCACGAGCAGTACCAGCAATAACCCCAATACCACCTGCATAACTTGACCGGTCTCAAACGGCTCTACCACAGGCTGGAGCAGTGTCGTCTTTTCTTTGGCTGACACCGGACCCGTCAACAGACCAGTAATCACCAGGCCAAACTTGTACGGAACTTGCCGCTTGGATATGGATTTCCTGTACATCAGCGCAGCTTCTTGACCCTTTCCGCAGGACTGATGATGTCAGTCAAACGAATGCCGAATTTCTCATTTACCATCACCACTTCACCATGTGCCACCAAGCAGCCATTGACCAGAATATCCAGCGGCTCTCCAGCGGATCGGTCCAGTTCGACGACCGAACCCTGATTCAGTTGCAATAGATTGCGAATACTGATGGCCGTGTGGCCCATCTCAAGCGAGATAGTGACCGGGATATCCAGTACGATATCAAGCTTTGACAGGTTTTTTTCTCCACTTGCTGATGAGCCAGTATTCTTGTCGGCAGCATCTTCATCGAGCAAATCATTCCAGGCCGCAAGCTGGGCCTCTTCATCGCCCTGATTCTCTTCAGTCACGACTTCAGCCACCTCGCTGGCAGCATCTTCCTGCGACGGCACATCGTGGTCAGGAATTTCATCATTCATTGTGATTTCCTCATCAATCATCCTTCACTCTGTTCTAACAGGCTACACACAACCTAGGTATTCAAGCTATGGAGTATTTCACCGGCACCTTCTGTCGTTGTACCCGGCTGCACGAATTTATCGATCTGGATTGCGTAGTGTCCTTCGCTAGAGCCTGGGGACCCATGGCATACAGGCACATAATCTGAGCGCAAGAGAATTTTCTCCGGTTCCAGAATCGGGATAATGTCGCCCTGTTGCCAGCCACTGACCTGTCCCAGAGTTGTTTGGAACTCGGCCAGCACTGCCGTCAGATTCACATCTGCATCAAGAATCTCACTACGTAACGAGGCTACCCAGCGTTCATCAATATCACTTTTATCACTTTGTATTCCGGCCACTAACCGTTGTCGCAAAGGATCAATCATTGCGTTGGGCATGGTAAAAATCAGTTCGCCACCGACTTGATCGAGCTCAATGCGAAAAACCGAGCTGATCACTGTTTCTGAAGGGCTGGCGATATTGACAAATTGTGGATTGACTTCCGAATACAAATATTCAAATTCCAGCTGCTTGACCACAGACCAGGCCTTGGTCATTTTTTCGAAACAGGCATCGAGAGCAATTCTCACGATCCTCATTTCAGAGTCGCTGAAATCCCTGCCCTCAATTTTGCTAAAACCAGAACCACCACCGCCAAAATAGCAATCCACCAGGCTGAACACCAGTTTGGGATCAAAAACAAAGATTGCGACACCTCGAAGTGG
>CAYQAP010000001.1:24227-51297 GCA_964415515.1 uncultured Gammaproteobacteria bacterium
GTACTGGTTTCAATATCTCCGTCATTGACCTTGCTAAGCAAGGCATCAACCTCTTCCTGGGACAGTAAATCAGATTCGTCCATCATTAATCGATCACGAAATTGGTAAAATAAATGGCCTCCAGCTCGGCCGGTGCTCCTTCAGCCATGAGGATTTTGCGAATCTCGGTAATCGCTTGTTTCTGCAGTACCAACGTGCCTTCACGACTACTCAACGCTTCTGCTGACTGGCTGCTGAACAACAGGGTCAGGGTATTGCGGACGGCAGGCTTATTGGCCTTGACCGCACTGAGAACATCTCCGGAACGGGCCATTAATGAAACTGTGATTTGCAAAAACCGCTGACCACCATTGCCGTTCAGTGACACTGTGAAAGGTCGCAGGTTCAGATACTGAGCTGGAGCCGCAGGTGTAGATGAATCCTTTGCAACACCGGTCTTGCCAACGGTTTCAGCTGCTTGATCCGGTACCGGTTCAGGGTCAAAAAAACCTGTGAGGTACAGCGCTGCTCCAGCGGATATACCAATAACCAATATCCCAACAATGCCTAAAATCAGAATTTTTCCCATCCCTGATTTGTCCGAAGCTTCTTCTTCAGGCTGCTTGTCTTCTTCCTTTGCCATGATTTACTCCCAAATGCACCACACGTCACGCGCCATGCCGGTCAAACAAAAAATTGCTGGCACGGGGTCTACTTGCAAATCATGTGCCATCACAACCACCGTAACCCGTGTGGCTGTGACATACTTGCGAACCCACACGGAATTGATATCATTATACTTTTTTTTCAGTGCCTTATCGATGAAAACAAAGAGACCCTCGAAGAACAAATGCAGCGAACTAACAGGCAGGGCATTCAACTTGTGTCAGAAAACTGTTGTTTGCTCACACCAGTGGCGATCAATTGGCACATCCCCCTATTGATTGCCACACGCCACAAATAGGATCCCCCAACTGCCTGTCGATAACCGCCAGATAGCCGTACGCAACAGCTATTAATCCATAGCAAAGCGGATCTGTGAACTCTTAAAAGCCTAGCAATACACCCGTACAAGCTGCTAACGTTGTACTAACAATCGCAACATCCGTCGCAAGGGTTCTGCCGCCCCCCACAACAACTGGTCACCGACGGTAAATGCAGTCAAATATTCAGGGCCCATCCGCATTTTATGCAACCGCCCGATCGGCAACTCTAAGGTACCGGTAACACGGGCCGGGGTTAACTCAGCCATGGTCTGGGGCGGTACATTATCGATCACCCGAACCCAATCATTGGCCTCGTTCAGACGCGCCCGGATTTCATCCATGCTGAGATCTTTACGCAATTTGATCGTCAGTGCCTGACTGTGACAACGCATGGCACCGACACGAACACACAAACCATCGATGGCGACGGGATGCCGGGAGCGCCCCAAAATTTTATTGCACTCCACATGACCCTTCCATTCTTCCCGTGTCTGCCCGTTATCCACCGCCCGGTCGATCCAGGGTAACAGGCTCCCCGCCAGGGGCACCCCAAAGTGGCTGACCGGGAATGCAGCATCTCGCATGGCCTCGATAGCCAGGCGATCGATATCAAGGATGGCGGTGGCTGGATTTTCAATCAATGGCACTGATGCGGCATGCAGAGCGCCCATTTGCGACAACAATTCACGCATAGCACGGGCTCCTGCACCGGACGCGGCCTGATAGGTCATCACCGATATCCATTCCACCAGATCTGCCTTGAGCAGACCCGCCATCGCCATCATCATCAGGCTGACGGTGCAATTCCCGCCAATGAAATCACGCACCCCCTGACCCAGGGCTCGATCGATGAGCTCGCGGTTTACCGGGTCGAGAATGATTACGCTATCAGCTGCCATACGCAGGCTCGAAGCCGCATCAATCCAGTACCCTTGCCAACCGTTATCGCGCAGTGCCCTGAAAACCCGGGTGGTGTAGTCCCCGCCCTGGCAGGTCACTATCACGTCCATAGCAGAAAGTTGCTGCAAATCAAAGGCATCGTGCAACCGGGTCTGGCAAGTGCCAATCCTTGGCCCAAACTGACCAACTTGTGAGGTACTAAAAAACACCGGTTCTTCAATCGCGTCAAAATCGGCTTCTTCCCGCATCCGGGCGATCAGCACCGATCCCACCATACCTCGCCAACCTACAAAACCTATCCGCCTAATCTTCATAATTTGTGCGCCCTACATTCAATCCGTACTGCCTATTTTCTAAGCACCGTTTCCACATACCACAGGCCCAGCTGTAGCCCTGTCAGAAGCTCCCATAGAAGGCCTGAAGTTACTCCGAAACCACCGTAAATCTACTCAGCAATTGGCCAAAAGTCTGCCGAACCGAGCATGTACTACGGTGCGAACGGCTCAATGTCGACATAGGTTTCATTGTAAGCGGCACCCCGGAGCAGGTCGGTTCTAATCTGGGTAGGAATCAGCGCATTGACGGTCTGTTTGGTAGCACTACTCCGCAACCAGGCCCCTTTGGGTGAATACAAAACGCCCCGTCGTGTATCCCCATTCAGACAGGCCCGCAATACCACCTCACCACCATCATTCCAAACTCTGACCAGGTCTGCCTCAACCAAACCATAAGCTGCAGCATCGTCAGGATGCAACTCCAGAGGCTCCGGCCCATCCGCAGCCGGGTGACTGCCGAATATCGCGTTGGAGCGCTCAAAACTCGACGGGGTGACCAGAACAAAGGCCCGATCCTGGACAACTGGCCGGTATACAGGGACACCACAATCAAATTCATCAGCCAGTTGCTGTGAATACAGTTCAATCAGCCCGGAAGCTGTCGCGGGCCTGGCATTTGCACACAGCGATGGCCACTCACCCAGGTCAGTCAACATCGGCAATACCGCACCCGATGCCAGTTGACTGGGCTTTTTTCCCTGCATGGCTGGCAACGCACAATCGAATGCCTTATCCAGTAATTGCCTATCAGTGGCCTGAAACTCCGGATCAGTAAAACCGAATCGCGCTGCCAGACGCCGAAATATTTCGGTATTGGGCAGCGCCTGTCCCACGGCGGGGATCACTGCGTCGGCCTTTTGCAAATAACCATGTCCGTAAGAAGCAAACACATCCGTATGCTCAAAATGACTGCAGGCTGGCAGAATAATATCTGCATACTTCATGGTATCAGTCATCACCACATCACAGCCAATAATGAACAGGGATTCACGACCCAGGGCTGCCTTCATCTGGTTTTGCTGAGGATGGGTACAAACCGGGTTGTGGTTATAGATAAAAATGACCTGAAAAGGAGGATCAAGCGTATCGTCTAGCAGCAATTGTGGGACATCCACAATATTGACACTGCGGACAGCACTTGTCAGCAATTCGGGGCATTGCAAGCGCTGTGGTGTTTTCGGAAACATCGCTCCATTGGGACAAATAATTCCGGAACCGGTACGGCCAAGATGCCCCCGAAGTACCTGCAAAGTCATGGCCGCCCGGATCGCCGAACCTCCATTGGCACTGCGTTCCAAACCAATACCGATATTCAAGGAAACCGCCTTGGCAGCGGCATAAAATTCTATAAACCGTTCAATATCTGACAATTCCAGACCACAAATCCGGGCTGCATCCCGAAGGGTATACTGCCGAGCATTTTGCATATAGGCATCCAGGCCCTGCGTCCACTGTTCAAGAAATACCTTATCAAGCAGCGAACGACGCTCGAATTCAGCCGCCATGGCAAGTGCCAGCACGGCATCGGTATTGGGCCGAGGCTGCAGGAATAAATCTGCTTTACGGGCTATTTTGATGCGCTTGGAGTCGACCACAACCAGTCGGGCCCCCTTGGCCTGCGCCGCCTGGATAACACGAGTGAAATGCAGGTTGGAGGTCGTAATATTGTTGGCCCAGACAATCAGCAGGTCTGAGTTGACCGCATCTTCTGGATTCAGCCCCGCGACCTCACCAAACAAACTGGCATACGCCAACGCCATAACTCCTCCACAAAGTGGAGTCCTCTCCAACAGTGTGGCACCGAGTCGATAAAAAAACCGCCGATCCATCGAGCCCATGGCTAATTGGCCATGTGGGCCACCATAATTCAAGGGCAACACGGATTCAGACCCATATTTGGCAATGGCAGTACTCATTGCTGAATGAATTCGGTCCAGAGCCTCAGACCATGATATGCTTTGATATTGCCCCCCACCACGTGGCCCGGTACGCAGCAGTGGGGTTCTTAACCGTCGTGGTCCATGAACCAGATCCGGGTAGTAGTTGGCGACCTTTTTGCAGACCGTACCCCGGGTATAGGGATTGGCATCCGAACCCCTGATACGAATAACCTGATCACCTTCAACCGTCACTGCCAGGCTGCAGGTATCAGGGCAATCCAATGGGCAAACACTGGGACGAGTTGGCAAAGCAGCTGTTGTCGACATGTTGTAGAATCCTCAATAACAGATCACGGCTATCATTTCATGTGGTAGATTATCCCATGATCAGCACGACCAATGGAATAAATCATCACAAATGCCCTTATTCTCAAACCTGTGACGCAGAATGATTGAGGTTTTGCATTTTTTCTGGTAAAAGGTTCCGCTCGTTTTTCAGAGGAATAAACATGGCTCGCACAAGGACAACGGTTTCCAAGCTTATCCACGGTGTAGAACCGTACAAACCTGCCAAAGGAGAGGAATATCTCAATCCCGGGCAGCAGGCCCATTTTCGCCAGATTCTTGAAGCATGGCGCGATGAACTATTGGTAGGTAGCAGCAAAACCGTCACCTCCATGCAGGATGAAACCATCAACCATCCAGACCCCACCGATCGGGCCAGCCAGGAAACGGAAATTTCCCTGGAACTGCGTAGCCGAGATCGGGAACGCAAGCTATTGAAAAAGATTAATGAATCGCTGGACATTCTCGAAGCAGGTGATTACGGTTTTTGTGAAAAATGCGGTATCGACATTGGTTTAAAACGGCTAGAAGCCAGACCCACAGCCACTCTTTGTATCGATTGCAAAACCTTGGAAGAAATTCGCGAACGCAACTTGGCCTGATGCCCGGCAACCTTCAGGCACAATGTACTATGACCTGATTATTCGCAATGCCCGCATCGCCTCAGCTTCGGGTATTGTCGAAGAAGCCGACCTGGCCTGTCAGGGTGATCGCATCGAGAAAATCGACCCACAGATCTCTGCCAACAGTCACGAACAAATCGATGCCGATGGTTTGCTGCTGCTACCCGGCGTCATTGACCCTCAGGTCCATTTCAGAGAA
The DNA here is from genome assembly GCA_964415515.1 of uncultured Gammaproteobacteria bacterium. Lineage (GTDB taxonomy): Bacteria > Pseudomonadota > Gammaproteobacteria > Arenicellales > DRJH01 > DRJH01. The sequence continues at coordinate 29,475 of CAYQAP010000001.1, forward strand.
CCAGGCGCCTGCCATAAGGAAGACCTGGCCAGTGGTTCCAGAGCTGCTGTGCGTGGGGGCGTTACCAGTTTTCTGGAGATGCCCAATACACACCCTGCCACCACTACGCAGCAACTACTCGACCAAAAGCTGTTGCTGGCAGCAACTAAATCAGTTGCGAATTACGGTTTTTTCATCGGCGCTACCACAGACAATCTAAAAGAAGTCAATACCGTGTCACCGGTCTGTGGGATCAAAATCTTCATGGGTGCCAGCACCGGTGACCTGCTGGTCGATCAGCACACCGACCTTGAGCGAATTTTCGCGCATGGGCAGCGCCTGATTGCTGTTCACGCCGAAGACGAACAACGTATTCAGGCCCGCAAAGCGTATTACCTGCAGGGTCCAAACCCCGATACCTCGTTGCATTCGATCGTACGTGATCCTGAATGTGCCCTGCTGGCGACCACTCAGGCGGTCGAACTGTCCAAAAAATACCATCGTCGCCTACATATTCTGCATGTATCGACAGCGCTGGAAGTTAATTATCTTCGCCAACACAAACCTGCCTGGGTTACCGCAGAAGTGATCCCCAATCATTTATTTCTGTGCATCAATGATTACGAGGAACTGGGCAGTCTGGTACAGATGAATCCCCCCATTCGTGAAGCTGCGGACAATGCCATGCTGTGGCAAGGCCTGCATGAGGGGGTAATCAACTTTATCGCCACCGATCACGCTCCACATACCCTTCATGAAAAACAACAGCCCTATCCAAACTCACCCTCGGGTATGCCGGGTGTCGAAACCTCATTACCACTCCTGCTCACCGCAATGCAAGCTGGGTATTGCACCTTGCAGGATGTCCTCAAATGGCTCAGTTCGGGGCCTGCGGCTGCCTACAATCTCATCAATAAAGGCCGCATCGAGGAAGGCTTTGATGCTGACTTCACGCTTGTGGATATGGAACACCATCATCCGGTACGCAATCAGGACGTGATTTCCCGTGCCGGCTGGAGTCCCTATGCGGGTCGCAGCCTGACCGGATGGCCACAGTACACCATGGTCAATGGTCGGATTATTTATGAAAAAGGCCAAATCCGCTCCGGTCGTTTGGGAAAAGCATTGCGTTTTCATCATGGAGCGGAGTAGCCAAACTGCCCCTTTTCGGCCGGCCTGGTGGTGCCGAAACCATCATTTACAGACCATTTTACCGTATTTATTGCCCGGACCTGCGCCACCTTATCAACGTCAACGACTCGAACTGCCCGATGGGGATTTTCTCGATCTCGACCAATTGCAGGCCTCCACCATAACAGCACGGGTGGTCCTGCTCCACGGCCTGGAAGGCTGCTCACGGTCCCATTATATCCGCCGTTTGGCCATGCAACTGTGGCACAGCGGGATCGAGGTTGTGGTAATGAATTTTCGTGGTTGCAGCGGTGAGTCCAATCGCCTGCCACGACGCTATCACGCTGCCGACACCCACGATCTACAAAGCGTGCTAAACCATTTGATCAAATCGCAACCCGGCATTCCAACCGGGCTGGTCGGGTTTTCACTGGGTGGCAGTGTTGTTCTCAAATGGTTGGCGGAACATCCCGAGCAACAGGCGGTGCTGGCGGCAGCGGTGGTATCTGTCCCTTTTGACCTGGGCGCTGCTGCAGATTATCTGAACCGTGGCTTCAGCCGCCTCTATCAGTACAAACTCCTGCGGCAGCTTAAACACAGCACCCTGCAGAAAATGTGTCATATTCAACTGCCGATCAGTCGCGATACCATTTTGCAATGCCGTACTTTCCGCCAGTTCGATAGTCGGGTAACTGCGCCTTTGCACGGCTTTGCCGATGAAAACGACTATTATCAGCAGGCCAATACCCGTTCTTTGCTGGGTCAAATCACTACGCCTACATTGATCTTGCACAGCCATGATGACCCCTTCTTGCCGATCTCGGCAATCCCCAAACCAGAAGAATTGAGCCCAGCCATCGTCATGCCCGAAATCCATTTTGGTGGTCATGTAGGATTTCTTGCTCAACCAGTTGCCAGCCGATCATACTTCTGGATCCATCATCGGCTGGATCGATATTTTCGTCACCAGTTACTACCCTCGGCCGACCTTCTGCAATAGAATTCACTCATCAACAACACACTGAGAAACAATATGTTTAACCCGGAAAGAATACTTGGACGGCTGCTTACCTCGGGCATGGGCTCGGGACAACGTTCCGGTCTGGGGGGGTTGGGCAGTATTGGCGGTGCATCGCTTGGCATGGGGCTATTGGGTGCGGCGGTCGCAGCCTTTGAGCATTACAGTGAAAAACCCGGTTCAACACCTACCGGCTTGACTCCACCGACTCCACCACCTAGCCCCGGCCAGATGGGTAATATCCCACCACCACCACCTGCAACAACTGCATCCACACCGATCTCACGAGTGCCACCACCGCCACCCTTCAAGCCGGCCGATCCTATCCGACCAGTAGCACCCGCATTGGTCGTGTTACGCATCATGATTGCAGCGGCCAATGCTGATGGCATCATTGATGCCAGCGAACGTGAGGCCATTATGCAGCATGCTGGTGGCGAACTGACGCCAGAGGACCAACAAGGCCTCAGGCACGAGCTGGATCACCCACAGCCACTGGATGACATACTTCCGCTGATCGATCCAGCATACAGCACGGACTGTTATGTGGCAGCACTGTTGGCCATCACTGTAGACAACCCTGATGAACAGGATTTTCTCGATCGCCTGGCCACGGGCATGCATCTGGATCTATCGACTCAACAAGCAATTCAGCAGAAACTCGGAGTCAACTCATGAACGAATGGTATATCAGCTACAACGGTCAGCAATTTGGCCCTATGGATGCAGCCAGCGCTGCCCGGGAAGCACAACAGCATCAAGATGCGTTTTGCTGGCGAGCCGGTTTTTCGGACTGGCTACCGGTCGCCGAAGTTCCCGAGCTGACCACTGCAGGCACTCAAGCACTACGCACACCTCCACCCAACCGCTCCCAGGCAGCGGATGAGATCGATTACAACATCTTCGGTGAAGATATGCAATTTGTAGAGATAGAACTGGATCCAGGAGAAAGCGCGATTGCCGAAGCCGGTGCCATGATGTACAAGGATGCCACCATCAATATGGCCACCGTGTTTGGTGATGGCTCGGAGCAGAACACTGGTGGTGGCTTTCTCGATAAACTGGTCGGTGCCGGCAAGCGCCTGATTACCGGTGAAAGTCTGTTCACCACCGTATTCACTCATGGTGGAGCTTTCGGTAAAGCCAAGGTAGCCTTCAGCGCCCCTTATCCGGGAACCATTCTGCCACTTAAACTTTCGCAACTGGAAGGTCGACTGATTTGCCAGAAAGACAGCTTTTTGTGTGCCGCCAAAGGTGTGTCCATCGGCATTCATTTTCAGAAAAAAATCCTTACCGGTCTGTTTGGTGGTGAAGGATTCATTATGCAAAAACTGGAGGGCGATGGCCTGGTCTTCGTCCATGCCGGTGGCACGGTCATGAAGCGCGAACTCAAGGCGGGGGAAACCCTGCATGTGGATACGGGCTGTCTGGTTGGTTTGACTGCCAGTGTGAACTATGACGTCGAGCAGGCAGGTGGCATCAAGACGGCATTGTTCGGTGGTGAAGGCCTGTTTTTTGTCCGCCTGCAAGGCCCCGGAACAGTTTGGCTACAATCCCTACCCTTCTCCCGTCTTGCCGGCCGCATGCTCTCAGCAGCGCCCCAAAGTGGCGGGAGTAAAGGGGAAGGCTCATTACTCGGCGGCTTCGGCAACTTGATCGACGGGGATAATTTCTAATCTCCCAACAACCTTCAAGTTCCAGCAGCCTGTTAAGTTCTTGTCGCCACGGCCGATAACCTCTTCTGAGGGAGTAAGACCCCCTCAGGAGAACCCAGATGCAAGTTTCCAGCGCCACAATCAATGTCTCTTCTACCCATTCTTTTCAACAAACTCGACAACAACGAGAAACGCTTGATTTGCAGCTGGGCCAGCAGCGACTGCATCAGGAATCGGAACATGGCAAGCTGACTCCAACACGGCAATCGCAGTTGGCTGGGGTTCCCACACCGACCACCTCAAGCCAAAATCCAGCCTCACCTGCAGCCACGGATGAGGCCTCGGCTGAAGATGTCCTGTCACCAGAGCTAAAACTGCGCAAACAATTACTGGAATATATGACCCAACGGGTGATCAAGCTGGTAACAGCACCGACCATGCGAGATCCCAAAGACACCCCCGAACCACCACCATCCCGCAGCAGTGACCCACCCAGCAATCCTGCTGGCTTCGGTCTGCGATACCAGTCTGACACCACGATTACAGAACAGGAGTACACCCGTTTTCAAGCTGTCGGGGTTATTCGTACCCGTGATAGCAAGGAAATTCGTTTCCGTCTGGAGTTGGCGATGAATCGTCACTTCACTCGTTACCAGCATCAGCAAATCAGCATGGGTACATTACGCGACCCACTGGTCATTAACCTGAACGCCCCCTCCGCTGTACTGGATCAGCAGCAATTTCGCTTTGACCTGAATGCCGATGGTAAGGTGCAGCAGATGCACACACTGCGTTCAGGTAGTGGCTTGCTGGTCCTGGATCGAAATCAGGATGGCAAGATCAATAACGGCAGTGAATTATTTGGTACCGCCAGTGGCAATGGGTTCCAGGACCTGGCTAGCCTGGATCATGATCACAATGGCTGGATTGACAGTAACGACCCCTTGTTCTCACGTCTCAGCATCTGGTCACCACAGGCCGGTGACCCTCAGATTTCCAGCTCGTTCACATCACTCCAGGCCTCGGGTGTGGGGGCACTCTATCTGGGCAGGGCAGAAACCCCTATGCAGTTGCAGGGCAGCAATGGCGATCGCTATGGCGTGCTGCGCAGTACGGGCCTGTTTGTGACCGAAGAAGGCTCTGTCGGCACAGTACAGCAGCTGGATCTGAGTATCTAGTGCCCATCCATAAACGCTAAGCATTTGAAATAAATAAAGTTTCGAACAGTACACAGAACACGAGATCGGCCGGGAGTTAAAGTCGATGTCGGCGTGGCTCGATCAATATAGGGATCTGCTTGACTGGGTCGCTGCCGACATCAGCCCGTGCAGCGTTGAAGACACCGGCAGAAAGGGTTTCTCGGTCGAGCCGGTGCTGCGTTGAGCGATTCTCAAGCAGTACCGACAACTGAGTTATGAGGATCTGGTTTTCTGCCTGATGGATTCAGTGAGTTGCCAGACGTTCGCCCGTTTGAGCAGGCGATGGTTTCCCAGAAAGTCGGTGTTGCAAAGATGCATAAGTGTGATCATGGATGTGACCTGGGAGCGCATCCATCAGCGCTTGGTAGCCAATGCCCAAAGTGCCAACGCGGAAAACGGCAGGATGCTGCGCATCGATTCTACCGTGACCGCCACGCCGATGCATGAGCCCAGAGACAGTGGTTTGCTGTGGGACAGCGTACGAGTGTTCGGCGACGTGTCAACTACCTGGGCATCTACTGCTGGGTAGCGCGACGAACCATGACAGTACACGGTAATGCCAGGCTGTCCGGGAGCAGTGCGTGAACGACTGGTCCTATGTGATCACTGATCAATGATCAATCGATCGACTATTCTGCCATGCTGTAGATGCTGATCGATGATTTCGTCAATATCGTCTTCATCGACATACGTATACCAGGTGCCCTGTGGGTAGATTGCCAGCACCGGGCCCTGTTCGCAGCGACCCATGCAGCCAGCTTTATTAATACGGACCTTGCCCGGGGCATGAAGCCCGAGCGACTTGCAGCGTTGCTTGGCATAGTCCCGCAGGTTCGAAGCACCTGCATCTTCACAACAGAGCTCACCAGCTTTGCGTTGATTGCCACAGAAAAAAACATGATATTGATAAAATGGCTGCATATTAGAATTCCCTGGTAGTTAAAAAACGCACATCGGGCCAGCGTTCCTGAATCAATTGCAGATTAACCCGATTGGGGGCGATATACGTTAAGCAATTGTGTGCGTCAAGCGCCAGATTTGCAGCCAGTTTGTTGCGGAATTGTTGCTCCTGAACGACAGAATCAAACTCCAGCCAGCGTGCTGTACTCACCGGCACAGCCTCGAAGCTGCATTCGGCTCCATATTCATGCTGCAGCCGATGTGCAACCACATCAAACTGCAGCACGCCGACCGCCCCAACAATCAAATCGTTACTGAGTAGAGGGCGAAATAACTGGGCCGCACCTTCCTCACTCAACTGCAGCAGACCTTTTTGCAGGGATTTGGCACGCAAGGGGTCACGCAGGCGGACGCGACGAAACAATTCCGGGGCAAAATTTGGGATCCCGATGAACTTCAGATCCTCACCTTCGCTGAAGGTATCACCAATCTGAATCTTACCATGGTTGTGCAAGCCGATAATATCCCCGGCCCAGGCATCATCGACCTGCTCACGCCGGGCGGCCATGAAGGTAATCGCATTGTGAATACTCAGGGTCTTGCCCAGGCGCACATGACGAAGTTTGATGCCCTTGCGAAAGCGCCCGGAGACAATCCGCATAAAAGCCACCCGGTCATGGTGTGCCGGATCCATATTGGCCTGAATCTTGAATACCACACCGGTCATCTTGGGGTCATCAGGATTGACCTGTCGCTGGACAGTTTGCCTGGCCAGGGGCGGTGGTGCATTGCTGATAAAATAGTCCAGCAATTCTTCAACGCCCAGGTTTGTTAACGCAGAACCAAAAAATACCGGAGTTAGCCGCCCCCGCAGGAAAGCTTCTCGATCAAATGCGTTACTGGCACCTCGCAGCAGCTCTATCTGCAGGCGCGCTTCCTCGATCACCTCACCAACCAGCACGTCCAGCTCAGGGTTGTTCAAAGAATCTATATACCGATCCTGGCCTTCAAGATCAGGATTGCGGCTGGAAAACAGGCGTACCTGGTCGGTTTCCAGATTATAAATCCCCTTAAACGCCGCCCCCATACCGATGGGCCAAGTCACAGGGGCACATAATATATTCAGTACCGACTCCACGTCATCGAGCAGCTCGATGGGATCACGACTTTCTCGATCCAGTTTATTAACAAATGTCACAATGGGTGTATCCCGCAGACGACAAACCTCCATTAACTTAATGGTTCGTTCTTCTACCCCACGGGCGGCATCGATGACCATCATCGCGGAATCTACCGCGGTAAGGGTACGATAGGTATCTTCAGAAAAATCCGCATGGCCCGGGGTATCCAAAAGATTGGCAATGCAATCACGATAAGCAAATTGCATCACGGACGAAGTGACGGAAATACCGCGTTCCTTTTCCATGGCCATCCAGTCCGAGGTGGCATAACGGCTGGATTTTCTGGCCTTGACGGTTCCTGCCACCTGAATCGCCCCTCCGTACACCAATAATTTTTCAGTCAGTGTGGTTTTCCCTGCATCCGGATGAGAAATAATGGCAAAGGTACGTCTGCGAGAAATTTCTTGTGGTAAATCAGGCATTGGTTTCTCTGTCATTGGGCTTCTCTGGGGCTGTATCGAAAAGGCGGATATTATAGTGACAGGACCCACAGTGTGCCAGCAACCGGTACCATTGCCAGCAGTTCCGTCAGGTCGTGAATTTCGCTAAAAACTCCACGCTCCGGTTGCGCTCCCTGCAAAGCCGCCTCAAGTGCGACCCACTCTGCCCGCTATTGTCGCATTAGCGGGAGCTGTAAGAGCCATTATGCCAGCCCGCAATTAAATAGCGACACTCACACACCCTGACCTTGGTATAATAACGCAATGCCCCCGTAGCTCAGTTGGATAGAGCGATCGCCTCCTAAGTGAATTGGGCACTTCGATGGAAAACATCGGCAGTGAATCTGCTCAAATTCGGGGAACGCTTGGTGATTACTGTGCCAATCCCGAGCCAAGCCCGGATGATCGGGAAGGTGTAGAGACTTGACGGGCAGCGCCTACAAACCTGGTGGTTCAGGGCGAAGAGAAAGTCCAGACTACAAACAGCAACCAGCTGGTAGCGAAAGCTATAGTAGTACGAAGCGATAGGCCGGACGTTCGAATCGTCTCGGGGGCACCATACTTGATTCAGCTGTATGCAAACTGCTTGAACCGATGACCAGACCTTTCATAACACCATACCGGTTGTCAGATAAGCAGCGCGCCATCCTGGAACAGTCTGGCCTGCAACTACAACGCCTGAACGAACAGCAACTCTTTGATTTGGCACAAGAACGCAGAGCTGCCAAAGCCTTGCATACCGAAGACTTGCTGGAATTCCTGCAAGTCTTCAATGCCTTGTACCGTGGTGGCGAACCATTAATCAGTGATGCCGCATACGATTTCATCTTTCTTGATGAATTACACAAACGTGACCCTAACCACCCCTATTTGCAACGGGTCGAAGTTGAAACTGGGTTTGGCAGCAAAACCGAAATCCTGCCGGAGCGTATGCTATCGACCGACAAGGCCTACAGCATGGAAGCCCTGCTACGCTGGGTTCGACGCATTGAGAAAGCTGCGAAAACCTTGCTGCTGGATTTTCATACTCTCGAATTCAAGGTTACCCCCAAACTCGATGGCTTCGCAGCCTATGTGACCGGAAATAAGCTCTATACCCGCGGAGACGGTCGCCGTGGCACCGATATTTCCCGTGTTCTGGAGCGAGGCCTGCACATTGCCGGTGGCCCCCCCAAAAAATCTGGTGCTGGGGAAATTGTCGTCAGCCGTAGCTATTTTTCCCAAGAGCTGTCCGCTCGTTTTGACAACCCACGGAATTTTCAAGCCAGCGTGATACGCGAAAAAACCCTGGATGCCGCAGTCAGTAAAGCCCTGAAAGATCAAGCTGTCGTCTTTTATCCTTTCAGCAAACTACCCAGCTGGATGGGTCATTGGGCAGAACTACAGGCTGACTTTACCAACATCATCGCAAACATCAAAACATCATTGGACTACGATGTCGATGGGGTGGTTATCGAAATCACAGAAACAACACTAAAAAACCATATGGGCGCAACCCAACATCATCACCGCTGGCAAATTGCCTACAAGAGCAACCTTGCAACAGCTCGAGTCGAAGTCCTGGCTGTGATCCCGCAGACTTCCCGGTCCGGTCGCATCACCCCGGTGGTCGAAGTGCCACCTACCCGCTTGAGTGGTGCAGTAATCCAACGTGTGACGGCCCATCATTACGGCATGGTTGCCGAACAAGGTATTGGTGTCGGTGCGTTCCTGGAAATCACCCGTAGCGGAGAAGTCATTCCCAAGATTGAAACTGTGATCACCACGGCCAAGGTAGATATTCCGACCCAGTGCCCCAGTTGTGGTGATGAAGTACTCTGGGACAGCGACTATCTAATCTGCACCAATCACCTGCAATGCCCAGCCCAGATCACCCATACTATCGAGCATTTTTTTAGAGTTTTGGGCAATAATGATGGTTTCGGCAAAGCCACGGTGGAACAGCTCTTTAACCATGGTATCAGGGAAATCGATGCCATCTTTGCCCTCAAGTCAGCAGATTTTATCCGCATGGGTTTTGGCCCCAAACAATCAACAAACCTGGAGACCCAGTTATTACGTAGTCGCAGAGAACCCATTGAGGATTGGCGGTTTCTGGCTGCTTTCGGTATCTACCGACTGGGCACTGGGAACTGCGAAAAATTACTCAACCACTATTCGTTGCAAGAGCTTTTCCAATTAAACAAAGAACACCTTATGGCGGTGGAGGGGTTCGCGGAAAAAACTGCGACTTCAACCTTGGCTGGTCTGAAAAAGATCACTCCCTTGTTCAATACACTCTATCAACTCGGCTTTCATCTGCAAGCGAGCAACCAAAATCAAGCCAGCACCTTCAGTCCACTAGCCGGAAAACTGCTGGTCTTCACCGGGACGATGCAACACGGCACCCGTACGGAAATGCAATCCAGTGCCAAACAGCTGGGGGCCCGTATCGGCAACACTGTCAGCTCAAAAACTGACTATCTGATCACCGGCGAAAATGTTGGAGTACGCAAAATCAATCTGGCCAAGGGCAAAGGCGTGCAGATTCTTACCGAACAGGAATACCTGTCGCTGATTGGCTGAACCGACTTCTCTTACCCCCCTGGCCCGGGAATCTGCCCGAGGATTCCCGAGACTTCAGGTATCTCAGGGTCTGGCAAGGGTCGCATGCTGTCCCAGCGTCGGCAACTCGGGCACTGCCAGTTCAAACTCTTTGCAGAAAACCCACAGTGCTGACAGACGTAAACCCGATCAGTGCGCAGCACGGACAACAGATATTTACTCAGAAAATCATTGCAGGGTGTCTCCGGTCCATAATCACGGGTCTGGCGGAACTGCAATAATCTCAGAAGACCTTCCGCAGTACTGTAGCGTTGCAAATGCTGCAACAAAAACTCCTCTGCTACCCTCTGGCCACAAGTCTCCTCAAGATTTTCGAGTACTTGAGACAACACACGTCCTGAATGACTATGCAAAGCAAGGTTTTGCAGATAATCCACCAGAGCATCAAGATCATGGAGTGCCCGATAGCATTCAACAATACCCGGGATCAACTCAAACTGTATCTCAGGAGCCAACTCACCACAGCGTCGCCAGGCACGCAGTGCCTTGCGATATTCTCCACAGTGAAAATGCATTTTTGCAGAAAGCATCATTGCCCGGGTACTTTTTTGATTGGTAGCCAAGGCGCAGTTGATCCGCTGACGCATACTGGCATGATCATGGTCTGCGAGTGACTGTTCAGCCATCTCACACCAATAGTGAGCAATGACATGTTGCAGATCTTCACTGGAAAGCTTCATCAACCGGCGCGCCGCCTGATCTGCCTTTTGCCACTCTTTCTCCCGTTCATAAATCAATTGCAGGTAATGACAAGCGATGGCGGCGTGCTCATTGTATTCTGACAATTCCTGAAAAAGACCTTCGGCACGATCATACCACCCGGCTTTATAGTAATCTCGTCCTAGCTCATACAAAGCGAGCATGTGCTGCTCACGATTGAGGTGGGTCTTCACCAACAGATTCTGATGAATTGTGGTTGCTCGCTCCAGTTCCCCGCGCCGACGAAACAGATTGCCCAAAGCCAGATGAACTTCTATGGTTTCAGGGGCAACCTCAAGGACTTTAACGAAGACCTCGATCGCCTTGTCAGGCTGCTCGTTAACCAGGAAATTGAGACCCGCAAAATAAGCCTCTGGAAGTTTTTGATGGCCCGTCTTGATCTGTTCCTGGCGTCGCGCAGCCAGCCAACCTGAAGCAGCAGCAACGGGTAACAACAGCAGGTACCAAGTCGGATCAATCAAGCTATCCAAGTGCCTCGTTGAACGTCTATGGTGTTGTTACAGCCCTTCCTCGACTAAGCGGCTGTTGAAAAAGCCTCAGGGGTGCACGAGACAAGGCGATATTCCGCGAAAAAGCACAGTGTACAGCTGTGTACATGAGCATTGAGTGGGGTATTCACGCCACATTGTACTGCAAGTACTTTTCAACCGCCTGCTAGGACTGGGGATCACTCTTGGCAACGGCAGTGCGCAAAGGTTCGAGTTCCGTGTGTGCCCGGGTCAACTGCTGACGACTCCGGAACAATTGATGCTGGAGCCGTAACTGTGGCCATAGCATAACCAGCACCCCGGTGAGCACACCGATCCCCCAGACAACCAGCAACAACATGGCGAGTGAGCCCTCCCAGTTCAGCCCAAAATAATACTGCAGATTAACGGTCTGAACATTTTTAAAAGCAAATGTCACACCCAGTGCCGCAGCCACGACAATCAGCAACAGATAGAAAATTCGGCGTAGAAGCTTCTTCATCGTCGTTCTATTTTTTGGTCTGACCCCAGCAAGTGACAGCTTACGGACGCAGGACTCTCGTTCAGTTCTGCTCCCGCAACGCTGCATCCACACGCAAACGAAGTTCCCGACCCGGTTTAAAATGCGGCACAAATTTGTCAGGAACGGTAACACTTTCCCCAGTCTTGGGATTGCGGCCAACACGAGCTGACCGGTGATGCAAGGTCATACTGCCAAAACCCCTGACTTCGATTCTGTCACCTTCTACGAGCCCCGAAGTCATTGCCTCAAGCAAACCTTTCACGGCAAGTTCGACATCGCGGTAGGCCAACGTGAGTTGTGCCTGTGCGAGTGCTTCAATCAATTCTGATTTTGTCATATACCGGTCGCGCCTCCCTGGTTAAAATATTGTAGTACTGTTTCCCGGTCTGCTATGGGGCTGATTCGATTCAGAAATTGTTCGGTTTACATTCGTCACAAGCAACCCAATGCGTCACCCATTTACCAGCAACGTACATTCCGGGCGTAATCGATTGGGTTGCCCAACCAGACCTTGGTCATCCTAGCGTCGACCAAGCTTCTCTGTGAGTTTATCAGCAAATGTGGTGCCTTTACTACCGGTTTTGCGTGTATATTCACGTATTGCCTGGTCTTCCTGTTCATCTTCAAATGCTTTGACCGATAACGAAATATTCCGGGTTTTTCGATCTATACTGACAATCTTCGCCTCGATTTCATCACCTGGCTTGAGCACGGTACGGGCGTCTTCCACTCGATCACGGGACAAGCCAGAAGCCCGCAGGTAACCAGACACCGACTCAGCCAGAGTGACCACAGCACCTTTGGCGTCCACCTCGGTCACTGTACCTTTGACTATGGAACCTTTGCCGTTGGTTGCCACATAGCTGGAGAAAGGATCGGTCACCGTTTGCTTGATGCCCAACGATATGCGCTCACGCGCTGGATCAACTGCAAGCACCATCGCGGTCACTTCCTGCCCTTTGCTGAACTCTTTGACCTGGCCTTCACCGTTATCATCCCATGATAGATCAGTAAGATAAATCAAGCCATCGATGCCTCCGTCCAAGCCAACAAAAATACCAAAATCGGTAATTGACTTGATCTTGCCGGTAACAAAGTCCCCTTTCTTGTGATTCAGTCCAAATTCATCCCATGGATTGGTTGAACACTGCTTCATTCCCAGCGAAATCCGGCGGCGCTCAACATCGACATCCAGAACCATGACTTCCACTTCGTCCCCTGGCTTGCAAACTTTACTCGGATGAATATTCTTATTGGTCCAATCGATCTCTGACACATGAACGAGACCTTCCACCCCTTCTTCGAGTTCGACAAAAACACCATAATCGGTAATATTCGTCACCTTGCCAAAGAGCCGGGTTGATTCGGGATAACGACGATCCACATTCTGCCAGGGATCTTCTCCGAGCTGTTTGTATCCCAGTGATACCCGATTCCGCTCACGGTCGAACTTAAGCACCCGAACATCAATTTCATCACCGACATTCATGACTTCTGATGGGTGTTTGATCCTTCGCCACGACATATCGGTGATATGCAGCAACCCATCAATACCTCCAAGATTAACGAAGGCGCCATAATCGGTCAGATTTTTGACAATACCGCGAATCACCTGACCCTCTTGCAAGGATTCCAACAGTGATTCTCGTTCCACTGACAATTCTTTCTCAACCACGGCGCGCCGTGAGACAACCACATTATTACGTGCCCTATCGAGTTTGATGATCTTGAATTCCAGGTCCTTGCCTTCGAGAAAACTGGAATCCTTAACCGGCCGTACATCGACCAAAGAGCCAGGCAAAAAAGCACGAACGCCCTCAATGGAAACCGTAAAGCCACCTTTGACTTTGCCAGTGAGAACACCGTGAACGATCTTGTCTTCACGCGCAGCCGTTTCCATATCCTCCCAGGCTCGCTCCCGACGTGCTTTCTCTCGAGACAAGCGGGTCTGCCCGAACCCATCATCGACACTTTCGACGGTGACTTCTACCTTGTCACCAACATTGATGTCTAGCGTACCCTCTGTGTTCGTGAATTCTGATACAGGTACTTCCGCTTCAGATTTCAAACCAGCACTCAAGGTCACATAATCACCTTCGATACTGACCACTTCAGCGACGGTAAGGGCACTGGGACGCATGACTGTACTGGCCATGCTCTGTTCAAACAATTCTGCGAAACTTTCACTCATGAGTAATTAAACCTGCTGATAGCACTGTTTACTGCAGTCCTTCAAGCCCTGATACAGCTTACAGATCTCGGATTAACCAGACTATTGAAAGAAAAAGAAAAACCGGACCCGGAATGCAGTAAACTCAGTTTGAAAGCCGGTTATCCAGCCTTCGGTTAATGTCTGAAACCACGGCTTCGACACTCATATCTGAGGTATCGATAACCACGGCATCACCTGCCGGCAGTAGCGGAGAAGCCGCCCTGTCGGTATCCCTCGCGTCACGTTGTTGCAGCGCGGAAATAAGCTCGGGCAGACTACCATTGAAGCCCTTAGCTTTCAACTGCTTGTACCTTCTTTTGGCTCGAATTTCGGTGTCAGCAGTAAGAAAAATCTTCAATAATGCCTGCGGGAAGACCCTGCGGCCCATATCTCTACCATCGGCGACCAGTCCTGGCCACTGACATTGCTCTCGCTGTCGTTGCAACAAAGCTGCACGAACTTCCCCTGAGGCCGCAATCAGCGAGGCCTCCGCCGCCACCGCTTCACTACGTAAACGCACGGTGACATCTTCGCCATCGAGCAGAATGATACAATCCCGCCCCACAGTATCAAGTTCACAAACAAAATTCAAATGTGTCGCAATCCTGGTACTAGCATCCCGATCAACAAGCGGTATATCGTGTTTCCTAACCGCTAGCGCCAGAGCTCGATACAGTGCGCCACTGTCCAGATAATGCCAGTTTCGCATCCGGGCAATGCGCATAGCCACAGTCCCTTTGCCGACGCCAGAAGGCCCATCGACAGTCAGCACCGGTACCCGTGAGTTGTGCTTCCTGCTCCGGTCAACAACCATGAGAAGAGCGTTTCACTACGGTCTCGGTGGGCAAAGCCATCCTGAACTTGAGAGCGTGGAAATGATTGCCAACACTACAGCAAGAAAGAATAACTGCATTCATCGTATCTGTGGCTCGATGGCGAAACCAATCTTGTTGGCCATATCAACAAAGCCGGGAAACGAGGTAGCCACGTTTTCACAGCCACAAACCGCTACCGGAGCATCAGCCAAATGTCCGGCAACCGCAAATGCCATGGCAATCCGATGGTCATCAAAACTATCAACCTGCCCACCGTGCAAACGCCCCCCGACAATGGTCATCCCATCCCGATGCTCTTCGGCTTCAATACCCAGTGCACGCAGTCCTGTAACCATGGCTTGAATCCGGTCACATTCCTTGTGCCGCAATTCACCAGCGCCACGAATCCGGGTTGTGCCAGTTGCCATTGCTGCGGCTATACAGAGCACCGGCAACTCATCAATCGCCAACGCAACCCGATCTGCATTCAGTTCGGTCGCATGCAGCGGTGCCGCTATCACGGCCAGATCAGCCACTGCTTCGCCACAAACCTGTCGTTCATTCAACGGTGTTATGCTGGCACCCATGGTCTGCAAAATGGCCAACACCCCGGAACGTGTTGGATTAACCCCCACTGACTTAAGCAACAGGTCGCTACCACCCGCTACACTTGCGGCAACCAGAAAAAAAGCGGCTGAAGACAGATCAGCGGGCACAGTCACGACCCCTGGATCAAGCTTTGCTGGAGGCTGTACAGTGACCTTGTTGGCTTCGACAGTGACCTTTACCCCAAAACCACGCAGCATACGCTCGGTGTGGTCACGGGTTGGTGCCAATTCCGAAACACGTGTCTGGCCCTTGGCATAAAGACCGGCCAGCAACAAGGCCGACTTGACCTGGGCGCTGGCAACCGGCATGGCATAATCGATGCCGTGCAAACCGGCAACCGGCAAAATGGTTAATGGAGGTGTCCCTGAGTTGGTTTTTATTTGTGCACCCATCGCAGCCAAGGGTTCAGTCACTCTGCGCATTGGTCGCCGACTTAGCGATGCGTCTCCACACAACTCACTGTGGAAGGGTTGTCCTGCCAGAACACCGCTGAGCAGGCGCATGGCAGTTCCCGAATTACCCAGATCCAGCGGTTTTTTTGGAGACAGCAAGCCGTGCAGACCGACCCCTTGAATCCTGACAGTGCCATTCACCGGCCCTTCAATCGGCACGCCCATCGCCCGAAAAGCGGCAATGGTAGCCAATACATCATCCCCTTCCAATAAATCGGTCACCGTGACCGGCCCTGCAGCCAGGGCGCCAAGTATCACGGCTCTGTGTGAAATGGATTTGTCACCCGGAACGTGGGCCTGACCGATGATCGAATTGCCGGGGCAAACCTGGTAACAAAGCGTCATTTCGCGGTGCACCTATTCTTCACCAGCACTGTCACCCTGATAGATTGAAAGGTGCGCATCCCGCACCTTTTTGGCATGGGCGAAAATTGCTTCAATTGCGCCCGAATCCCGGCTTTCGATATACCTTCGCAGCTGCTGCAGTTGTCCCATATATTGGTCAAGACGCAACAATATCGCCTGCCGGTTCTGCAGACAGATATCGCGCCACATTACTGGGTGGCTGGAGGCAATACGGGTAAAATCAAAAAACCCACCGGCTGCCAATTCGAAGCAGCTGTCTGCCTCATCCAGCCCGGCCATGTAATCTACCAGAGCATAAGCCAGCATATGCGGAAGATGGCTGGTAGCAGCCAGCACCCGGTCATGCTCTGCGATGTCCATACGCAACACCCGTGCACCAGTCACAGCCCACATGCCTTCAATCGTTTCTACCGCTGTCACTGCGGTATCCGGCTGCGGAGTCAGGATAACATAGCGCTGCCGATACAATTCGGCAAAAGAAGCTTCTACGCCCGTATTCTCAGTACCGGCAATCGGGTGTCCAGGAACAAACATTGCCCCACCGTTCCCCAGAATGGAACAAACATTAGCCACCACTTCCCCCTTAACACTGCCGACATCTGTGATGATGGTCTGCTTCGACAATGTCGGCAACATGGCCCGCAATACACTGGCCATGGCTCCGACCGGAGTTGCCAATACCACCACATCGGCTGATTCTACAGCCGCTGCAGCATCATGCGTCCATTCATCGATAACCCCAAGTCGCTGTGCGGTGATTAAGTTATCTGCTTGGCGGCCAACCCCGATAATCCGCTTCACGACCCCCGCTGTGCGCAAGGCTCTGGCCAGAGAACCACCAATCAGGCCGACTCCGACTATCACCAGGCGTCCAATATTCAGCTGCTCCAAATGCTGGTCCTCGCCCATAAAGTCTGGTAGTTGATATCAGGACAATGCCTGATCCAGTGCCTGAAGAAACCGGCTATTTTCCGCCGGGAGGCCATAAGTGAGTCGCAAATAATCGGTCATTTTATACCCTGCCATGGGGCGAACAATAACCCCTTGCTGCAGCAACTTCTCACAGATCATCGCCGCTTGATCAACCTGAAAACTGACAAAATTTCCCACCGATGGAATATAAGAAATACCACGATCCGACAACGCGGTACAGACCCGTTGCCCCTCATGCTGATTCAGCGCAACACTGCGGGCAACAAAATCAACATCACTCAATGCGGCCAAAGCAGCAACCTGTGCCAGATGGTTGGTGTTAAAGGGCTGCCTGGCCCGATTCAACAGATCCGCCAATTGCGGGCTCGACAGGCTGTAGCCGAGGCGTAGCCCAGCCAAGCCGTAGATTTTCGAAAAGGTCCGGGTCAACACCAGATGTGGAAACTCATCGAGCCAGTCGATACAATCCGGATAATCTGCTTCCTGCACGTATTCAATATAGGCTTGATCGAAAACCACAATCACATGTTCAGGCACCGAATTCAAAAACTGCCTCAGATCTTCCGCCTTGGACCAGGTGCCAGTAGGATTATTCGGATTCGCAATAAATACCAGCCGAGTATCCGGGGTGATGGCCTTATGCATGGCTTTCAGATCATGCCCCCACTGCTGATCGGGTACCTCGATCAAGGTTGCCCCAGCGGCGAGACTGACCAGTGGGTAGACCGCAAAAGCGAAACGCGAAAACACCACCGAACGACCCGGCCCGGCAAATACTCGAACCAGTAATTCAAGGATTTCGTTGGAGCCATTACCGAGCATCAACTGTTCTTCACCAACCCCCAGATGGAGGGCCAATGCAGCTTTCAAATCCGGGGCATTGCCTTCCGGATAGCGATGCAGCTCAGTAACCGATTCTTTAACCGCTTGTATTGCTGCCGGAGATGGTCCCAGCGGATTTTCATTGGAAGCAAGTTTAACAGCATTATCAATTCCGTATTCACGTTCCAGTTCGCGCAATGGTTTTCCGGGTTGATAAGGGGTTAGCGATGCCACACCCGGCTGGGCCAGTTTTACCGGATCAAATGTCATTACCAAACCGCCCTGGGATAGGAACCAAGAATTTTCATTGCCACAGACTCCTGAATCAATTCAAGCAGCGCGGCAGACAAGGGTTCATCATCCTGATGACCCTCTACATCAATAAAAAATACATACTCCCACAAAGCCCGCGGTGACGGCCGGGATTCAATGCGACTCATGCTAACCCCGTGCCGGGCCAAGGGCTCAAGCAAATGCAGCAAATCCCCAGGCCGATTCCGCCCTGACAACAGCAAACTGGTTTTGTCTTTGCCACTGATCCCGGCAGCCAACCGTCCAATGACCACAAAACGGGTCGTATTGGCAGGGTCATCCTCGATATTGGCATCCAAAATCTGTAGTCCATAGGTACCTGCCGACAACTCGCTGGCAATCGCTGCCAGTGAGGCATCTACAGCAGCCCTTCTTGCCGCTTCGGCATTGCTGGAAACCGCAGTTACGGTAGCCTGCGGCAAATGATTGTCGATCCAGTGTCGGCACTGCGCCATCGTTTGACTGTGTGCCAGCACTTCCTTGACAGCTTGCCGGTCTGGAGCCAACGACATCAATTGATGGTGAATCCGCAATTCCACTTCACCACAGATCGTTAAAGAAGTCTCCATTAAACTGTCAAGGGTGTCGGTAACCACACCCTCAGTCGAATTTTCTACCGGCACTACGCCAAATTCAGACTCCTCTGTTTCCACCATCCGAAATACATCACTGATGGTAGGAGCCAATCGTATCCGAGCTGCATAGCCAAACTGTTTCAGCGCGGCACTTTGGGTAAAGGTCCCCTCTGGTCCCAGAACAGCAATCACCATAGGCTGCTCACGGGCCAAGGTAACCGACATGATTTCCCTAAATAATCTGGCCATATCTATATCCGGGAGCGGACCTTTGTTGCGCTCCAAAATACGTCGCAGCACCTGGGCTTCTCGCTCAGGTCGATAAAAAGATGGCTCGTTGTATCTCGACTTAACCTTGGCAATCTCCAACGCACAGCTGACCCGGCGATTGATCAACGTCTCGATTTGCTGATCAATCGAATCAATTTGTTCGCGGATTTTCTGTAAATCCGTGCTGTCTGTCATTCTGTTTAATCTCGCAATCTGCGATTAGTTCTTGGCTGTATACCGGCAAGCCAGCTGGTCCGTATCGAACCTCAAATTCTGAACATCACACCACCCTGACATTCAAAACCCCCTCTATAGCACTGAGCTTAGCAACCACTTTTGCGGGTACCCTGCTATCCAGGTCCACGGCGGTGTACGCCAGATCCTGCTTCGACTGATTCATCATGTTGCTGATATTCAATCCCGCATCGGCCATCACTGTCGAAATCTGCCCAACCATATTTGGTACATTATTGTTCGCAATCACCAAACGATACGGAGAGCCGCGTGGGATCACAACTTCAGGAAAATTGACTGAATTACGAATATTACCATTCTCAAGAAAATCTCGGATATGGTCAACCACCATAACTGCGCAATTTTCTTCTGCCTCACGTGTAGACGCACCAAGATGGGGCAAAGCGATCACCCGGTCGTGACCAATCAGCCTGGCATCAGGGAAATCCGTCACATATCGACTGAGTCGCCCCTGATTCAGGGACTCCAGTACTGCATTATCGTCGAGAATACCACTTCGGGCAAAATTCATCAGCACACAACCCGGTCGAACGTACGCCAGAACCTGTGCATTAATCATATTTCGGGTTGATTCAACGAGTGGAACATGAAAAGTCACCATTTCGGCAGCCTGCAGCAATGCATTCAACGACTTGACCCTTTGCACACGGGATGACAACGCCAAAGCTCCATCCACGGTCAACAGCGGATCATAACCGACCACTGTCAAACCCAATTCAATCGCGATATTAGCCACCAGACGGCCGATTGCACCCAAACCCACCACACCCAAAGTCCGTCCGGGCAGCTCACAACCTGCAAACTGTTTTTTTCCGGCCTCAACAGCCTTGCGAATTTCTGCATCCGACCCACTGAGACCGTCCACATAGGCCCAGGATTCACAGATATTACGCATCGCCAGCATCATCCCGGTAATCACCAGTTCCTTAACAGCATTGGCGTTGGCCCCTGGAGCATTGAAGATCGGCACCCCCAATGCGCTCAATTTCTGTATCGGAATGTTATTCACTCCGGCTCCGGCTCGTCCTACCGCCTTCAAATTCGTCGGTAATGAGAACTCATGCAAGTCAAACGACCGCAGCAACAAAACATCAGGATTTTCACTATGCTGTGAGACCCGATAACGCTCGGCAGGAAATCGATCCAACCCAGAGGAGGAAATCGTATTAAACGTCTGTACCTGATAAAAAGTATTCAATGTACAGCCCTGAATTGTTTCATGAAATCAATCAATCGTGCTACTCCCTGATCCGTCATGGCGTTATAAAGTGATGCCCGCATACCCCCAACTGAACGATGACCTTTAAGCTGTACCAATCCGAGTGCAGCCGCCTGTTGCAGAAATTGCCCGTCCATTTCGGATCGTGGCAAAGTAAAGGTAATATTCATTCTCGACCGGCAATCCAACCGCACCGGGTTCCGATAAAATCCATTCGACGTATCGATAGCACAATATAAAGCATCCGCTTGCTGCTGATTACGCAAAGCCAATTGCTCTACCCCACCCTGCTCATGAATCCATTGAAAAACCAGGCCGGCAACATACCAGGCAAAAGTCGGTGGAGTATTGGCCATCGAGCCGGCTTTGGCATGCACTGCATAGTCAAACATCGAAGGCGTCCCGGTCCTGGCCTGGCCAATCAGATCCTGGCGAACAATTACCAGTGTTAAACCGGCCGGGCCGATATTTTTCTGAGCGCCAGCATAAATCAGGCCATAACGGGAAACATCAATCGGCCGCGACAGGATGCAGGACGACATATCGGCGATCAGCGGCACTTTGCCGACTTGTGGCACCCAGTGAAATTCCACACCTCCTATAGTTTCATTGGGGGTGTAGTGCAGATAGGCTGCTTCTGAATTCAGCTGCCAGTCAACAGCAGCTGGGATACAAGTAAACTGCTCATCCTCACTGCTGGCGACGATATTGACCGTACAGTATTTCCTGGCTTCAACAATGGCTTTCTTAGACCAACTGCCCGTGTTGACGTAGTCCACTGCCGCATTTTCTGTCCCTAGATTCAGCGGGATCATGGCAAATTGACTGCTCGCTCCACCCTGCAGGAACAGTACCCGATAAGCATCCGGTATGGACAGGATGTCCCGCAAATCTGCCTCTGCCTGTGCGGCAATCGCAACAAATTCCTTTCCGCGATGGCTCATCTCCAGTACTGACATTCCTGATCTTTGCCAATTCAACAAATCCTGTTGAACCCTTTGCAGCACCGGTTCCGGCAAAGCCCCTGGCCCGGCACTGAAATTAATGACTCTGTTCATTCTTTATCTCTCCCCCACAGATACCGACTGCATATGTGGCTCATTGTGTGGCTCACTGGGTTTTCACAACCGTACTGTTTGGTTGCTGTTTGGTTGCTGTTTGGTTGC
>CAYQAP010000001.1:51397-111826 GCA_964415515.1 uncultured Gammaproteobacteria bacterium
CACTGGGTTTTCACAACCGTACTGTTTGGTTGCTGTTTGGTTGCTGTTTGGTTGCAATTTTATTTACTAAGAGGTTGTGGAGTTCTGGAGAAGCCAGGCTGCAGCAACCCTACGACAAATGACGGTAGCATTGCTCATGTCAAAACCAGGCTACTATTGGATACGGATCGCACCGATACGAATCTATGAGTGTAAACCTCTAATTAGGGCAAACCTATGCGATACCGTCATCTGGATCGACCCCGTCAACCACCTCCTCGACACTGGCAACAGTCGGCTGCTCCAATGCGGCAACCACCGAGGTCCCGGAATCCTCTTCGACGACACCCAAACTCACCAGCACCTCATCTGTGCCAATATTGATCAATCGCACACCCTGTGTATTACGCCCCATACAACTGACTTCATCAACCCGGCTGCGAATCAGCACGCCAGCATTGGTGATCAGCATCATGTCATGACCTGCAGTGACCTGCCTGGCTCCGACCACCCGACCATTGCGTGCAGTTACCTGGATGGAGATCACACCTTGCCCACCTCGGTTCCGACATGGAAACTCGGCGATGGAGGTACGTTTGCCATAGCCATTCTCGGTTGCCAACAGAATTGAGTTTGCCTGCTGTTCTTCCGGATTGACCACGACCATGGAAATCACTTTCTGCCCTGGCTTCAGGGTAATTCCGCGAACACCCTGTCCTGTTCGGCCGATGGAGCGGATATCGGTACCCCGAAATCGAATCGCTTTGCCAGCATTGGAAAACAACAGTACATGGCTGTTACCACACGTCAGACCGACATTCACCAGATAATCGTTATCCCGCAAACCGATCGCTATGATCCCGTTGCTACGTGGATTGGAAAAAGCGGTTAGTGGGGTTTTCTTGACCACTCCACTGGCGGTTGCCATCATCACATAGTGTCCGGGAAGATAATCCCGAATCGGCAGCACAGCCGTAACACTTTCATCTTTCTCGAGCGGTAGCAGATTGACCAAGGGTCGACCCCTGGCATGTGGGCCGGCCTGCGGCAAGCGATAGACCTTAAGCCAATAGACCTTGCCCCGACTGGAAAAACATAAAATCGTGTCATGGGTGCTGACCACAAACAGTGAAGCGACAAAGTCTTCTTCCCGATTACGGGTTGCAGATCGACCCCGTCCGCCACGATGCTGGGCCTGGTAGTCAGCCAGGGGTTGTGACTTGGCATAACCGCGATGTGACAAGGTCACTACGCGATCTTCTTCTACAATCAGGTCTTCATCCGTCAGATCATCCTGGTGTTGCACTATTTCAGTGCGCCGGGCATCACCACTCTGCTCACGAACCGCCTTCAGCTCCTCCCGGATGACTTTCATTAGTCGATCCGGGTTGCGCAATATCATTAATAGTTCAGCAACTTTTTCCAAAATCTCACTGAATTCCCGATAAATTTTATCCTGTTCCAGACCTGTTAGACGATGCAGTTGCAGGTCCAGAATTGCCTGCGCCTGCGCAGCGGACAAACGATAACCCTCGGGGCCCAGGCCAAGCCCTGACTCGCGACTGCCGGGCCGGGACAAGGAGTCATCAATCTTTTCAAGCATTGGCCTCACGACCCCTGGCTGCCAGGGGGTTGCAATCAATTTCTGCTTCGCTTCCGCGGTATTGGCCGCCGCTTTGATTGCGGCAATCACCGCATCAATATTACTCAAGGCTACGGCCAGACCTTCAAGACGATGGGCACGATCACGAGCCTTGTTAAGGTCAAATATGGATCGCCGTGTAACCACCTCCCGACGGTGCCGGATAAATTCTTCGATTAGTTCCTTGAGGGTGAACGTTTTGGGCTGATTATTGACCAGTGCCACCATATTGATCCCAAAAACATTCTGCAACTGGGTGTGTTGATACAGATTATTCAGAATCACTTCCGGAACTTCTCCGCGGCGCAGTTCTATGACCATGCGCATGCCGTCTTTGTCCGATTCATCTCGCAGTGCAGAAATGCCCGACAGGCGTTTGTTCTTGATCAGCTCGGCAATTTTTTCCAATAGCCTGGCCTTGTTAACCTGATAGGGTAATTCGGTGACCACGATGGCATCAGTGCCGGTTTTCTTATTGTGCTCAACCGTGGAGCGACCCCGAATGTAGATTTTCCCTCGCCCTTTCAGATAGGCGGCGCGAATCCCGCCACTACCATTAATGATCGCAGCTGTCGGAAAATCAGGGCCGGGGATGTGTTCCATCAAGGCGGTAGCTGTGATTGCCGGGTCATCAATATAGGCCAGGCAACCGTTAATAACTTCGGTCAGATTGTGTGGTGGAATATTGGTGGCCATACCCACCGCAATACCCGAGGAGCCGTTTACCAGCAGGTTCGGAATCCGGGCAGGTAGTACCGTCGGCTGAGTTTCCGATTCGTCGTAATTGGGAACGAAATCTACTGTATCGCGATCCATATCCGACAACAGATCATGCGCAATCTTCGCCAGACGGATTTCTGTATAGCGCATGGCTGCCGGTGAATCACCGTCTACCGAACCGAAGTTGCCCTGACCATCGATTAACGGATACCGCATCGAAAACGATTGCGCCATCCGGACAATGGTATCGTAGACCGCAGTATCACCATGTGGATGGTACTTACCGATGACATCACCCACTACCCGCGCGGATTTTTTATAGGCTTTATTCCAGTCGTTATTGAGCTCATGCATGGCATACAAAACCCGGCGATGTACCGGTTTGAGACCATCGCATACATCAGGCAGAGCACGGCCGACGATTACACTCATAGCATAATCGAGATAAGAACTGCGCATTTCCTGCTCCAAATTGGCAGGAATTGTTTCCAAGGCTATGATTTGGGACTCAATCGATTCCATGGCTCAGTAGTTGAAAATAAAATCGTGTAATTTTACCATAGACCCGGTTTGCAATGGTCCTGGCGCAAGGAAAAACAGAGTTGTTTTTGTGGTGTTAGCTAAGCAATCTCGGGGCTGCCAGACCACTCACAACAATTCGGATATGTGGCGATTCTGTGGTTGCTTTTCCAACTCCAGCCAGAGACATCCGTCGGGACTTTTTTCTGCCAACCGCTGCAGCCATTGCTGATGGGCCTGCAGCTCGTCGTCATTGGCTTTGATAAGCCTAAGCACCGACCCCTTGGTTCTTTGTTGCCTAGATTGGGCCTGCAGGCTTGCCGCATCGGTGGCAATTGAGGTATCCAGCTGACCCAAAAAATCAGTTTGTCCACCGGTCATTAACAGATAGACATCGGCCAGCAATTTTGCATCAAGCAAGGCTCCATGCAATGTTCTCTGGGAGATATCTACGTGATACAACTTGCAAATCGCATCCAGGCTGGCCCGTTGCCCCGGATGCAGGCTACGTGCCAGTGCCAAGGTATCCAACACCTCACAGCAGTCGGCGATCTCGGGCCAGTCTCCATCCAGCAATTGCAATTCATTGTCCAGGAAGCCCAGATCGAACGATGCATTATGGATAACCAGCTCAGCCCCTTTGATGTATTCAAGAAATTCACTGGCGATATCCGTGAACACCGGTTTGTCTCGCAACATCTTGTTGGTTATTCCATGAACATTGACTGCCCCTTGTGGAATCTTGCGTTGCGGGTTAATCAAACGATGGTATTCGTTGCCGGTAATCTTGCGCTCCACGATCTCGACGCAGCCAATCTCGATTATCCTATGGCCCTCTTGTGGACTCAGACCCGTGGTTTCGGTGTCAAGAACCAGCTGCCTCATGGCAGGACAACCGTTTCATTCGGGGTAATCTCACCTGCCAGTCCCTGATCAATAGCCAGATTCACAAGCTGATCCACACGCTCATTACCCGAGTCTCCTGCATGGCCCTTGACCCAGAACCAGTCAATCTGATGCGGGCTGGCTACGCACTCAAGCTGTTGCCATAAATCCGTATTTTTTACAGGCTTGCGTTGTGCCGTTTTCCAGCCATTGCGTTTCCAATTCGAAATCCATTGGGTAATACCCTTGCGCAGATATAAAGAATCGGTATGCAATACGACGGCACAAGGGCGTTGCAACGACTCCAGTGCCTTCACAGCAGCCGTTAATTCCATACGATTGTTTGTCGTATCGACAACATAACCGAACAGTTCCTTTTTGTGTGCATTCTTTTGCAAAGTGGCCGCCCAACCACCTGGGCCGGGATTCCCACGACAACCTCCATCGGTATAAATAGTGACCTTGTTCATCGCGTAAGTGATCTACCGTTTCATGACTGGCCCAGCAAATGCCGGTCGATATCGACGTCGGCGTGGGGCGGGATTATCCAACAACCACATCCCCGGCTGTTGCTTTCTGGCGATCAGCAGTGAAACACCTCCAAGAGCCGGCCACCAGCGGTCTCCGACCACCTCCAGAAAACGTAATTTCTGCCAGGACCACGCAGTAACAAAAGGCGGACGATACAGCATCCACCTACCAGACAGCAACTCAAAACCCAGTACTGTCATCCAATCCTGGATGTGTCTCGCAGGAATAAAAGGGTATTGCCAAAGTCTATCTTGTTTCGAAACAAGCCCTTGTCCGATACGCCAAAGCCCAAAAAAACTCCAGGGATTGAACGCAAAAATGGCCAGAAAACCACTCGCCGCCACAACCCTGGAGGCCTCCCGCAATACGGCGTGCGGATTCAGGGATGTTTCCAGCGCATGATGCAAGACAACCAGCTCTATAGATTGATTGTCCAAGGGCAAATTGGTCGGTTCAGCAATCAGATCAGCGCCCGCCGCATTCAATTCATCATCTGTTGCCAACACCCACCGGGTAAGACTCGGTATTTTTACCAACAACGAAGCCGAGGCCGACATGCCAAGTTGCAGGGCACTCGATAAGCAGCAATCCGGCAAAGCCGCAGACAAGGCCAACTGTTCCTGCTGCAAGACCAGCTGCCCAACTTCAGATTGAAACCAGCTTTTACAGATCATTTGGCGGTCCAGGTCTTGTTGTCGGCCTGCAGTAGGTACAGAGTAATTCAGGTTGACCCGAGTGAGTCAGTGCCTCTACTATTCACCACCATGAGGGGAGACGTCAATATTTTCTGTAAATTCGGCTTGGCCGCGGTGATTCTGCTGCTGTTTGGTTGTGCCAATGGCCAAAAAACCCTGGCTATCAACCTACCGGTTCCGAACACAGCAGCAACAGCGGCTCCAGCGACACCAGCGGTTACGGCTGTTACCCGCTCTGCAACCGCATACCACCCGTCCACAGCCGTGGAACGAAGCTCTCCCGATGCGAATTACAAGACAAAGCAACGGATACCACTGACAGCAAATCAACTCGACCAGCAAACACCCCATAAGCCAGCACAAACACCGAATCTTTCCACCAGCCAACAACTCGTTCACCGCACGGATCTTTGGCAGCGCATCCGTGCCGGATTCGGACTACCGGATATGAGTACCCGGTTTATCTCACTGCAGGAACAATGGTTCAGCAAGCGACCGGACTATGTCGAACGGCTTTTGCAACGCGCCCGACGTTATCTCCCCTATATTGTTGAACAGGTCGCGGAGCGTGGCATGCCCATGGAAATCGCCTTGCTACCTGCCATAGAAAGCGCCTATCGTCCCGCAGCTACATCACGTACCCGGGCAGCCGGACTCTGGCAATTCATGCCAGCTACTGGCAGGCGTTTCGATCTCAAACAAAACTGGTGGGTCGATCAACGACGAGATCTCTACGCATCAACCAATGCGGCACTTGACTACCTGGACTACCTCCACCAGCGTCTTAACGGTGACTGGATACTGGCTCTGGCTGCCTACAATGCCGGGGAAGCTACTATCGAGCGAGCGATACGCTACAATCGCCGACGCAATCGCAGCACCCATTTTACCAATCTGCGACTGCGTCTGGAAACGCGACAGTACATCCCCAAATTGATTGCCTTTAGAAACATCATCAATGCCCCTGAAAATTTCGGTTTAACCCTTCCTGTATTGCCTGTTAAATCCAACTACGCCCGTGTACCACTCCCGTATCAACTCGATTTGCGTACAGCGGCCGGATTGCTGGATATGCCGGCAGACGAATTGCTGGCTGTCAACGGCGACTTCCTGCGCTGGGCCACACCTCCCGGGGCTGGACACTCGCTTCTCATCCCCGCCAGCAAGGAGGCTGACTTCAAGCGTGCTTTACAGAAACTGCCTGCCCAGCAACGTATACGCTGGGCCCATTACCGGGTCCGCAAGGGTGACACCCTTGGTGGGATTGCGCTCCGTCACAAAGTCAGTTTGGCCGCAGTCAAACAGTCGAACCATATCCGTAGTGATCTCATCAATATCGGACAAAATCTAGTGATTCCACTTTCTGAAGGCGCCATCACCCAACTCGCTCAACAACGTCGCAGGTCGACCCTGAAAAAATCCCGATCTCGTCGGTCGAGCAAACGTTCGTTCGTACATCAGGTTCGTAACGGTGATACATTATGGGGCATTGCCAAACGCTACCGGGTCTATGTCTCCCAACTGCTATCATGGAACAGCCTGCGCAAGAACAGCATCTTGCGCCGCGGACAACCGATTCGTATTTACGCTGCCAATTAGTCGCACCCCGGGAACAGCGGATACCCACAGCAAAGAGCCTAACCAGCATGTACTGAGCTTTGCAAAGCATCACCATTGAGCGGTGACCAACGACTACCGCAGGTCTTTACCTCATGCCGTAGTTTTCCCGTCATCGAGAAGTGATTCAAGCGGTGGTTTCCTACGCTTGGAAATTCCCAGTTCCTTGGCCATAACGATGGCATCTTCCCTGCCTTTGGCCACCGCATAGTAAGCGCGTCGAATTCCGATTTCGTTAAACCCGGTCTTGGTGTATAACGCTTGAGCGATGACATTAGAACGCCTGACCTCCAGGTAAGCGGTATGTACGGCCCGAGCCCGGGCTGTGCACAACAAATCAATCAGCATTGCTGTACCCAGTCCCTGGCCCTGAGCTTCTTGATGCACACAAAGATTGAGAATATGACACTCCTTCGCGCCTATACTCATGATGCCGTAAGCCAGCAATTGCTGCTGGTCTTTTAGTACATGACAAACATGGCCAATATGCAGGCAATCGAGAAAAATTTGTGCCCGCCACGGAAATACATGACTACGACGTTCAATACACAAAACCTCAGACAGATCATCGGGTGTCATCACCGCAACCCGAACCGGGGCATGCCGTGTCAGCATGGCAACTTTTCTTTTATCCTCAACGCAAATTGCAGATCCTGCCAAACCTTGCGTTTCTCCAATGGGCTGCGTAGCAGATAAGCCGGATGATAGGTCACTACCAGTGGTGTGCCGGTGGCTTCAAACCGATGCTCTCGACCACGCAACTGTCCAATTGGTTCGCTGGTCTTCAGCAACGCCTGGGCCGCAAACCGGCCCATTGCCAGGATAATTGCGGGCTGCAGCAGTTCTAATTGCCGGTACAAATAGGGCAAACACTGCCGACTTTCCTCATCCAATGGATCTCGATTTCCCGGTGGCCGACATTTCAGTACATTGGCAATATATACTTCCTGGCGTGATAAACCCATGGCCATGAGCATTGCAGTCAGCAATTGCCCCGCCCTGCCGACGAAAGGCAGTCCCTCTTTATCTTCCTGAGCTCCGGGAGCCTCACCAACCAGCATCCAGCGTGCCTGTGGATCCCCGCTACCGAACACAACCTGGGTACGGTGATTGGATAAACCACACCGCTGACAGCTTGTCGCTTCATG
Source organism: uncultured Gammaproteobacteria bacterium (assembly GCA_964415515.1). Classification (GTDB taxonomy): domain Bacteria; phylum Pseudomonadota; class Gammaproteobacteria; order Arenicellales; family DRJH01; genus DRJH01. The sequence goes on from CAYQAP010000001.1 coordinate 59,134, forward strand.
CTGTAGCGTCTCCCAATCCGATGGCCGAACCTCCAGGGTCTGTTGTCCTGCAATGATCTGCGCCGGTGTTGGCCGCTGCTGTCTTGCCGCTTTGCTGCTACGCAATTCCCAAACGGTAACACCCAGCGCAGCCAGATAAGCCTGTTGTTGTTCAGAAAACCTGTTTTTCAACATCGGGCGGTAACATGTTTCGTGGAATTATCTGGCCAACTGCTGCTGTTTTCATTATGCGCCCGCAATGGTCATGTTTTCCACCAATATTGAACCGCAACGGATATTGCCACGCAAATCCAGATCGGTCCCTGCGGCCACCAGTTGTTGAAAGATTTCACGCAGATTACCGGCTATGGTAATCTCTTCTACAGGATACTGGATCTCACCGTGCTCAACCCAGAAACCCGCTGCACCGCGAGAATAGTCGCCGGTGATACCGTTAATCCCAAAACCAATTAACTCGGTCACCAGCAGACCATGATCCATGCCACGCATCAGCCCCTGAAAATCCTCATTCCCGGGTTGCAATATGACATTTCGCGGACCACCGGCATGCCCGGTATTTGGCATTGTTAATTTGCGTGCCGAGTAACTGCTCAAACAATAACTTCTCAGAATACCCGATGAGACCAGATCACGATCACGGGTAGCGACCCCTTCATTATCAAAGGCAGCACTGCCCATGGCCCGCTTTAGTTGAGGACGCTCGTAAAGATGGACCCAATTCGAAAAAACCTGTTTGTCCAAATAATCCTTTAAAAAAGAAGCGTTACGGTACAGGGCCCCACCGCGGATAGCCGACAAAAAATGACTGATCAGGCTCGATGCAACCGGGGCTTCAAACAGCACAGCAGCCTGACGGGTGCTCAGTTTACGAGCACCCAAACGTCGTACCGTTCGCTGTGCAGCCATACGACCCACTGCTGTAGCAGACTGCAGTTCATCATAGCAGCGTGCCGATGTGTACCAGTAATCACGCTGCATTCCAGCACCAGCATCGGCACTACGGGTGCCGACAACAGCGCAGGATAAACTGTAGCGGGTAGCTCGGGACGGTCCGACAAAGCCGTGGCTATTCGCGTATACACCAACCCCCAGATGGGTCTGTAAACTCGCACCTTCGGAATTGACAATCTGCGAATCATGATCGAGTGCGGCTGCCTCACAGTCCATGCTTTGTTGCAACGCCTCTTCCACAGAAATGTTCCGGGGATGAAATAACTCCAGATCTGGCTGCGAATGGGCCATCAAGTCTGCATCTGCCAGGCCATTACATGGATCAGCTGCAGTAAACCGGGCGATATTGCAAGCAGCTTGCAGCGCACCTGCTACCGCCTCGGTAGAAAAATCTACCGTGCTGGCACTCCCACTATGATCACCAAAATACACCGTCAATATCAGCGATTTATCACGAATATGTTCGACCGTTTCAACTTCCCGCATGCGCACCGTAGTCACCAGCCCGAGACCATGGCTGAGAGCTACTTCAGCGGCACTGGCTCCTGACAATACCGCCTTATCCAGAACCTGAGCGGCCAGCTCCTGCATTCGCTGTTGCCATTGATCAGCAGAAACGTTGATCTCTCGCGGCTGGGCTATACCCTGATCGACTGATAATTCCATAACGTCACTTCATCCCTAGGTAGTGCTGTATAAAGGGTTCAAACCTGTACCCCACCCACGGTCAGGCCATCGATTTTCAATGTGGGTTGACCCACACCGACGGGTACGCTTTGACCTTCCTTGCCACAGGTGCCTACCCCGGTATCGAGCTCCAGATTATTGCCAATCATACTGACCCGTTGCAGTACATCCGGTCCATTGCCGATCAATGTTGCCCCTTTGACCGGGGCTGTGATCCGGCCATGTTCAAGCAAATAGGCTTCACTGGCAGAAAAGACAAACTTGCCGGATGTGATATCAACCTGGCCACCTCCAAAATTGGCTGCATACAAACCATGATCCACGGATTGGATGATTTCATCATGATCGAATGCACCGGGCAACATGAAGGTATTCGTCATTCTTGGCATTGGCAAATGGGCGTAGGATTCTCGCCGGCCATTGCCCGTGGAAGCAACCCCCATTAATCCGGCATTCATGCGGTCCTGCATGTAACCGACCAGCATCCCATTCTCAATCAACACCGTTCTCTGCCCGGGAATCCCTTCATCATCAATATTCAAAGACCCGCGCCGTGAGGGCAAAGTGGCATCGTCGACTACGGTTACCCCTGCAGCACCAACCCGTTCGCCCATCCGACCCGAGAAAGCAGAGGTACCCTTGCGGTTAAAATCCCCTTCAAGTCCGTGACCCACTGCCTCATGCAGTAAAATCCCGGGCCACCCAGGCCCCAGAACAACCGTCATATTGCCAGCAGGTGCACTCACCGCCTCCAGATTCACTAACGCCTGGCGCACCGCCTCACGACCATAACCGAGCGCCCGCTCCTGGTGCTGAAAATAGCTCATGTCGCAACGGCTGCCACCACCACTGCCGGCTTGCTCCCGGCGTCCATCCTGTTCGACAATGACACTAACATGTAACCGGATCAGAGGCCGAATGTCGGCAGCCAACCGGCCATCACTTCCCGCCACAAGAATAATCTCCTGCACCGCAGCCAAGCTCACCATGACTTCGACAACACGCGGGTCCTGGGCTCTGGCCTCTGCCTCGACCTGTTCCAGCAAGGTAACCTTTTGGGCTGCTGTAAGACTGTCAATAGGGTTTGTAGGCGCATACAGCAGCGCTGGCGCTTTGTCCTTCCAGTGAATGGACTGCCCCTTTGCAGTCGGCTGCTGACTAATGGCCCGAGCCGCATCTGCAGCCTGCAGAAGTGCACTCAGCTCAAAGGCATCGGTATAGGCGAAACCGGTCTTTTCATCACTGATGGCACGCAATCCAACCCCTTGATCAACATTATAACTGCCGGTTTTGACCTGGCCTTCTTCCAGACTCCAGGATTCAAGGTACTGGTATTGAAAATACAACTCTGCATAATCAACCTGACGACTGATCATTCTGCCCAATACCTGCTCGAGGCCACGCTCATCGAGCCCGGAAGGAGTCAGCAAGGCGGCCTTGGCGTGCAGCAATAAATCTGTCTTGTCCACAACTAGAACTCCTGAGAAAAATAGGCTATCAGGAACCACAGTAACCGCCAGTGCAAGCTGCTGCAGATCGAGGCGGTATTCTACCTCAAGTTCTGTAGCAGCGAAGCCGCTGATGCCGATCATGTAGATGCCTATCCAGTCGGGTAAAGTCCATCCAGAAACAAGACTCTGCCAGCAGATCATGCGAGTCCACCTGATCAGATCAGGCAAACCCGGCCACAAGGAATCGGTAATCAGGTACTATTGCACCCTAAATCTATGCTCAATACTCAACTCAGGTAATATGTCTGAACCACAAGTAAGCCACCCCATCACCCTGGCCGGTATTCAGCGCCACTTGCCGCTGTTTGAAGTCAGGCCGGGCCTGAAAATCGCAATCCTGAATATGCTTGGAGATACCGAGCTTACCGAAGCCTGTGGTATTGCACTGGCACAAAAACTGGCTGAGCTGCGCTTCGACACACTGGTCACCGCTGAAGCCAAAAGTATTCCTCTCTTGCACGTGATGTCTAGGACCTTGCATAAACCATGCGTAATACTGCGCAAAACGTACAAATCATATATGGGTGTGGCACTGGTCGCGGAAACAACCTCGATTACTTCCGGAAAACCACAACGTCTGTATGTGGATGAAAAAGATCGCTGCTACTTGTCCGGAAAGAACGTTGTACTGGTCGATGATGTCATCAGTACCGGTTCTACACTGGCCGGAATGGAAAAGTTGATGCTGGAGGCGGCAGCAACTATCACCGCAGTGGCCGCCGTTTGTACCGAAGGTGACGGCAACCAATGGCATCAGATTATTGCGCTCGGCCACTTGCCAGTGTTCAACGCGCCAACGACGCAAGAGCACAGATAATGAAACCAAAAACTCTGCTCTGGATTGTCATCATTTTTATTTCCGGTTGGCTGCTGCGCGGCGAATTTTTCAATGACAAAACCATCGACACACCAAGGCAGGTCATACCAAGGAGTGATTTCAGCAATTCCGAACAGGCAACCATCACCTTGTTCGAACAAAACCGTCGCTCTGTTGCCTATATTCGTACCCTGGCAAGCAGGCGACGATCTTTCTTTAGCCCGGAACAGTTGGTCGAAACGGGTGCCGGTTCGGGCTGGATTTGGGACCAGGCCGGTCATCTCGTCACCAATTATCATGTCATTCGCGGCTCCAGTGTAGCCTTGGTTACATTGGCCGATAACAAAACCTATCGTGCGGTACTGACTGGGGCATCGGAGGACAAGGATATCGCCGTTTTGAAAATCTCTGCTCCGGGCAATCAACTCTCACCCCTGTCAATCGGAGAAAGTAACAATCTAAAAGTTGGCCAGAATGTTTATGCAATCGGAAATCCATTCGGTCTGGATTTTACGCTCACAACCGGCGTGATCAGTGCCTTAAATCGTAGCCTGCCGGGAGCGAGAAATCGACCTTTGCGAGAATTGATCCAAACCGATGCAGCGATCAACCCGGGCAATTCGGGCGGCCCTTTACTCGATAGCGAAGGCCGCATTATCGGCATGAATACGGCCATCTACAGTCAGACCGGGCAAAGTGCCGGTATCGGCTTTGCCGTTCCGATAGATATCATCAATTACGTGGTCCCCCAGCTGATCAAATACGGCAAAATTGTCCGGCCCGGACTTGGCGTCAATGTTGCTGGCGCCAGTGTCAGCAAGCGACTCAATCTGCCGGGTGTATTAATTGTGGATATTGCCAGAGGCAGCGGCAGCGATCGAGCCGGTTTGCGTCCGACGTCAGAATCCAGCAATGGCAATATTATTCTTGGCGATATCATTACGGCTATCAATGAGTATTCGGTGAAGACACCAGACGATCTATTCACCGCTCTTGAACACCTCAAACCCGGCCAACAAGTCACAGTCTCCATCAACCGTGATGGCAAACCGCTACAAGTCAGCGTAACTCTTGATCCAGCGAAGTAGGGGTTCGGGGAACACCAGGCTATGGTGCTACACCATCAGTAACGGAACATAAACAAACTTCCTCTCATTAACCCATGGACCATCAACGCAAGCCTGCAACAGGCTCCATGCTCTCATCTACAGAGCAAAGCATTCCGACTTACCCTCGCCGCAGATCTGACTGGTAGAGAATGGTCGTACTGATTTCCTCGATCGACATGGCGGTGGTGTCGATGAACGGAATCCCAAAACGGCGAAATAATGCCTCAACCTGGGCGACTTCCTGGCGGCACTGGCGGATGTCTGCGTAACGACCTCCGGCTCGGCGTTCCTGGCGAATCCGCTGCAATCGCTCCGGGTTAATGGTTAAGCCAAACAACTTGTGACGGCTGGGCACCAACACCTTGGCCAATTCGTGGCGCTCAAGATCCTCCTCTACCAGTGGATAATTGGCTGCATAGATCCCGAAATGCATGGCCAGATAGAGGCTGGTCGGTGTTTTTCCGGCTCGTGAAACTCCGATCAGAATAATATCGGCCCGGCTATAACCACTCGTGTACATTCCATCATCAGCACGCATGGCATAGTTCACCGCCTCGATACGCGTCGCATAATGGGTTCGGTCTCCAACTCCGTGTGAGCTACCCGAACTGTGTGAAGAGCGCGCCTCCAGCGTGTGTTCCATCGGACCGATAAAGGCTCGAAAGAAATCAAAAAATGCGCAATCACTTTCACCAATCATCTTCGATAACGCCAAATCAGCAAAGGTACAAAAAACCAATGGGCTGTGACCGCAATGCTCTTTGGTCATGTTAATCTCCACAACCACAGCCTGAACTTTTTCCGGGGTATCCGTAAACGGTTTGATGTGCATGTTGAAGTTAATCCCCGGAAACTGGGTCAACAGGCTGTGACCCAAGGTTTCTGCAGTCAGGGCAGTGCGGTCTGAAATAATGAAAACATCACGATCAGTCATGGCTTTTCTGGTCCAATTAAGTGAAAATTGCACTCACTGACAACCGGCGTTGGCAGAGTGTATTGTCCGGGGACCGAATCATACGTGATCTGGAAGGGCACAGGCCATAGCCACCAGCATGAAACACCAATATTCCAGCAACCTTTCATCGACATCAGGAAAGAAAACGTGACTGAATATATTCTCTGGTATGAACAACTTGGTATGCGAGATGTCCCCCGTGTTGGCGGCAAGAATGCCTCATTGGGTGAAATGATCAGCCACCTGAGTGGCGCAGGGATTCATGTCCCGGGTGGCTTTGCCACCACTGCGGATGCCTATCGAGAATTTCTGCTGGTTGGTGGGATTCGTACCACTATTGAAAAAATTCTGACCGACCTCGATATCGAAGATGTCAATGCCCTGACGACTGCGGGAGCAAAGATTCGTTCCACGATTATGAATACGCCGCTGCAACCCCCCCTGCAGCAAGCCGTCTGTGAAGCGTATGCAAGACTCACTGCAACAAGTGGCGACGATCTGGCCGTGGCGGTTCGCTCCTCAGCGACCGCCGAGGATCTTCCGGACGCGTCTTTTGCCGGGCAGCAAGAGACTTTCTTAAATGTTCGCGGACTCGATGCCGTTTTACGCGCCATTCATGAAGTCTTCGCTTCCTTGTTCAATGACCGCGCGATTGCCTATCGGGAGCACCAGAACTTTGATCACAATGAAGTGGCCTTGTCGGCCGGTATTCAACGCATGGTTCGCAGCGATATCGGCGCCTCTGGTGTCATGTTCTCTATTGACACGGAATCGGGTTTTACCGACGCGGTTTTCATTACTTCTGCCTGGGGCCTTGGCGAATGTGTCGTCCAGGGCTCGGTGAATCCGGATGAATTCTATGTCTACAAACCGGCCTTGGCAGCGAACAAATCGGCCATCTTGCGCCACAGCCTGGGCACCAAAGCCATCAAGATGATCTACAGCGAGGATCCAGCAAAAAAAGTAGCAACCATCGAGGTCGCTGACACTGATCGCAAGCGCTTTTCCATCTCCGATCGTGAAGTGACAGAACTGGCAAAGATGGCGGTTACGATCGAGCAGCATTATGGCCGACCGATGGATATTGAATGGGGAAAAGACGGTCAAACCGATGAATTGATGATCCTGCAGGCTCGTCCGGAAACGGTAAAAAGCCGTGATGATAAAAATTTGCTGGAACGTTACGTCCTGAATGAGCAAGGCAATATCCTCTGTGAGGGACGCTCAATTGGGCAACGGATCGGAGCCGGCACCGTGCGGGTCGTACTGGGGCTGGAGCATCTGGACCGTGTGCAAGCCGGTGATGTGCTGGTCACTGACATCACCGACCCCGACTGGGAGCCGGTGATGAAACGGGCTTCGGCCATTGTCACCAACCGTGGCGGTCGCACCTGTCACGCAGCCATTATCGCCCGTGAACTCGGGGTGCCGGCGGTGGTCGGCTGCGGAAATGCCACCTCGGTCCTGACCGATGGTGATACCGTGACCGTATCCTGTGCCGAAGGGGATACCGGTTTTATCTATGCCGGAGAACTCGATTTTTCTATCAACCGCATCAGTCTCGATACCATGCCAGAACTGCCGTTTAAAATTATGATGAATATCGGCAACCCCGAACGTGCCTTTGATTTTCAATCATTGCCCAATCAAGGCGTCGGCCTGGCCCGTCTCGAATTCATTATCAACAACACCATCGGCATCCATCCCAAGGCCCTGTTGAATCTGGACCAGCAGGAAGCCCAGCTTCAGACCACCATTCGACAGCGCATGGCAGGCTATGATGACCCGGTAGAATTTTTTGTCCACAAGCTTCAGGAAGGTATCGCCACCCTGGGCGCCGCTTTCGCCCCGTCCAGCGTGATTGTGCGGATGTCGGATTTCAAATCCAATGAATACGCCAATATGATCGGTGGCCGCGGTTTTGAGCCGCATGAAGAAAATCCAATGATCGGTTTTCGCGGTGCCTCACGCTATATCGACCCATCCTTCCAGGATTGTTTTGAACTCGAATGCCGGGCCATGCGCTATGTGCGTGATGAAATGGGCATCACCAACATCTGGCTGATGATTCCGTTTGTCCGTACCCTGGATGAGGCCCGACAGGTCATCGACATCCTGGCCCGTAATGGCCTGGAACGGGGTAAAAATGACCTCAAGGTCATCATGATGTGCGAAATTCCTTCCAATGCACTGCTGGCGGACGAATTTCTGGAATATTTCGATGGCTTCTCGATCGGCTCCAACGATCTGACCCAACTCACCCTGGGCCTGGATCGCGACTCCGGGCTGATCGCACAACTGTTTGATGAACGCAACCCGGCGGTCAAAAAACTGTTGCACATGGCCATCACATCCTGTCGCAAGGCCGGTAAATACATCGGCATCTGTGGCCAGGGCCCCAGCGATCATCCGGATCTGGCCCGCTGGCTGATGGAGGAAGGGATCGAAAGTGTCTCGCTCAATCCCGATACGGTGGTCGAAACCTGGTTGTACCTGGCGGGAAAAGAAGTGTAATCAGCTTGCCAGCCAAACCGGGACGTGAGACTGATCCGGCAAAGCTATCCTATATTGGTCTACCAATTTCGTAACCCTGTGCCGCATCAAACCCGTTGTTGCTGACCCACTGCAAATGATCCTTGTGCTCAACATGTTCGGCCACAATCAGACCATCGAGGCCATGGATAATCACAGCCACCGTCTGCAAAAAGAAGCGAACATCGGCATTCTCGGCTGCGGCCGTGATATAGCTGCCATCAACCTTGACATAATCCGGCTTGAGTGTGGACAAATAGCCGAAATAACCCTGGCCCCGTCCAAAATGGTCGATCCCCAAACGACTGCCACTCGCACTCAGCACTTCTCGCAAAGCCTGGCATTGCGGCAATGACTGATCGGCTGCGGTATCGGTAATTTCCAGATCCAGCATTGTCGCCTGTTGCTCAAATACCGACAGCTTTTCAGCCAGCCAGTGAACAAACTCCATAGAGCGCATACTGGTGTCTGAAATATTCACCGCCAACCTTGCGCTGTGATCGCGGGTCAACCGCTCAAGGATCCGACTGACAACAATACGATCCAGTTGCAGCATACGATCATAACGCCAGGCCATGGGCAAAAAGACCGCAGCTGATACGTGGCTGCCGTCCAGGTCACGTGCTCGCAACAGGACTTCCCGGTGCAGTAAACCGTCCTGTCGTAAATCCCTTACCGGTTGCAAGCAGAATTCGATCGCCTGCTCTTCGATAATCTGATCCAGCCAAACAGACCAGGCTTGTGCACCTCGTGGCAAACTCGGTTGCAGTGCCATGGATTCTTTCAATGCCCAGGTATTACTGCCTTGTTGCTGGGCCGTGCGCAAAGCCAGATCACATAGCCCCAGCACTTCGCCTGGCTGGCCACTGCCCTGGCACAAGGCCACACCAATATTGACTTCGAGTCTCGGCTGAGAGTCATCCGCAGCGGAATCTATGGCCATCAGTTCCTGTAGTAGATTATCACAAGCAGCTTCAGCTTCCTGCTGCTGCATCCCATCAATCACCATGATAAAACTCGCACCACCGAGCCGGGCGATGATTTTATCACCGGCCAGCATGGTACAGTGCTGACTCAGGGATTCAGCCACCCGGTACAGCCGCTGATCGCCTGCCTGGTAGCCACACCGATCATTAAAGATTTTGAAGTCGGTGATTTCGAGCAACAAAATGGCTCCAAAGCTGAAGTGATCGGTATCACTGAGCCATTGCCCGAATTCAGTGGCAAACTGACGACGATTCGGCAGGCCGGTAACACTGTCCTGATACGCTTCACGGCGCATCTGTTCTGCCAGTTTGGTCTGCGATAAAACCATTTGCTGCAACTTGCCGGACATTTTGTTCATAGCCAGCACCACACGCTTCAATTCCCGGGTCTGCGGTATATCATCGACGGTAACAAAATCACGATTAGCGATCGCCATGGCCTGACTTTCCACCTGCTTCAAGGGCGATAAGAGGTACCGTAAACTGACGGCGACTGCCAGCAACAACAAGGCCAGCCCACCGCTAAACCACCACAGGGTTTCCAGCGTTCGTTTCCATAAGTACAGATAGGCGTAACCGGGATGACTCTGTACAGAAATGCTGCCACCGGATTGCCATCCGGACATGACTTCGGCACTGGCTTTGGGTGCGCGCAATGGAATCATCTGCACAAACCAGTCCGGCACCCCCTCGATACTGACCGCACGCTCACGTCGTACCAACGATTTATTATCGGCTGACAGGAGCTCGATCTGCTGATAATAGCCAGGATCAAAGATGGCATTGATCATGGATGCCGCCAGCGGCTGATCATTCGCAGCCAGTACCGGACCCAGTGAAAGCCCCAGCGATGTGGCCGTGTCCTGGGCATGTGAGATCAGCTGATCCTGCACGTACGTACGGACACTGGTAATGCTGATCAGCATGCTGCCAGCATACATCACGGCGATCAGACAGGAGATGACAATTCCGATCTTTCTCGATAACGGCATGGTTTACCTCTTTACAGTTGGTTTGTTTACTATAACCCGCTTTGGCACGAAATGATGTGATTTTCCATCCACTGGGCTGCTAATGAATGATTGCACGGCGCATTTTTTCAGTCACATAACGCCAGTTACGCAACCTGCGAGCCCCCCCCAACTGGCCCTGACCACGTTGATAGCGGGTCCACAAACGGCTACCGTTGAAGCTGTAGACCGGGGTCAGATCCCGACGTTTTGAAGCCGGGGAGATGCGGCTGGTAATGCTGTCGAGAATCAAGGGATCGGCACCTGGCTGCGAGTAATAAGCCAGTACCATATGCGGCCGTCGCAAGCGGCTGGAGCGTACGTAAACGATACGCAGTTTGTTGTCGTCCAAGCCCCATTCGCGCAGGGTGTAGTACTTGGCAATGGCAAAATCTTCACAGTCACCACCACGGGAGGCCAGTGTTTCCTGGGGGGTGGCCCAATAATCATTTTTATTCCAATGCCGAATGTCTTCGACATAACGAATTCTTCGATTAAAAAAGGTATTCACCTCCGCCAGTGCATCCTGGTCAGACAGCCCCCGGCTGTCATTAACAAAGCTGACCCAGTCCTGCAGGCGGCTTCGGGCCCGACTGCCAAAACGCCGGGCCATATCATCAATCGTCGCCTGACTTAAAGCGAATGTTTCCTGTCCCCAGGAAACCGGTAGCTTTGGCAAAATACCTAACCCAAGCAGTACCGCCAGGAACAGCAAAACAAACGTGCACAAATGTTCAGAACAAGTGACGCCAACCCGCAATTTCATGACAGCTGCTCACCTGTCCAGATCAATACAACGGTGTTTATTCACGGGGTTTGATTGCCGCCATCCCTGCCATCCAGGGTCGAACCGCCTCCGGAATTACGATAGAACCATCGGCCTGCTGATAATTTTCCAGCACCGCAACCAGGGTTCTGCCGACCGCCAATCCGGAACCGTTCAGTGTGTGTACGAGTTCCGGGCGGCCCGTGCTCGGGTTGCGCCAGCGTGCCTGCATACGCCGGGCCTGGAAGGCGTCTGTAGAGCTGCAGGATGAAATTTCGCGGTACTTATCCTGCCCCGGTAACCAGACTTCAAGATCATAGGTTTTGGTTGCACTAAAGCCCAGATCTCCAGTACAAAGACTCACCACCCGATACGGCAACTGCAGCTGCTGGAGCACTGCCTCGGCATGTCCGGTCAGTTGCTCCAACGCCTGTTCCGAGTCCTGGGGCCTAACAACCTGTACCATTTCAACTTTATCAAATTGATGCTGGCGAATCATGCCACGGGTATCCTTACCATGTGAGCCAGCTTCTTGCCGGAAGCAAGGCGTATGGGAAACCCATTTCAATGGTAATACATGGTCTTCGACAATTCGGTTGCGCACCAGATTGGTCAAAGGCACCTCGGCCGTCGGGATCAAATAAAATGGCCGCTCATCCTCAACAGCAAAGAGATCTTCACTGAACTTTGGCAATTGTCCTGTCCCATACAGGGAATCTTCATGGACCATATACGGCACATAGACTTCTTGATAGCCATGTTCTTGAACATGCAGGTCGAGCATAAACTGGCTCAGAGCACGATGCAAATGCGCGATTTCACCCCGCATGACCACAAAACGCGCGCCGGTGAGTTTGCTCGCAGCAGCAAAGTCAATGCCACCAAGTCCCTCACCAAGATCGACATGATCACGGGCAATAAAATCGAATTGAGGCGGGCTACCCCAGTGTCGAATGACTACATTGTCATCTTCTCCACCACCCTGTGGCACGGAAGGGTGGGGTAGATTCGGCAAGTTCAACAAAAAATCACCCAACAATTGCTGCACCCCATTCAAATCCTGCTGGGCCGCTTCCAAACGCTCTCCGAGATTGGCCACCTGCTCCAGAAGCGGTTTGATATCCTGGCCCCGGGCCTTGGCTTGACCAATATTTTTCGATCGGCTGTTGCGTTCCGATTGCAATGCTTGCACCTGTACCTGAGCAGCTTTGCGTTGACTTTCCAGCTTCCGATAGGCCACAACATCCAGCACGAAACCCCGCGCTCTTAACCGTTCTGCGACAGCACCACAATCCTGGCGAAGTAGTTGCACATCCAGCATAATTCTTGGTTCTCTATTGATTTGGATTTTGTTCCGGGCAAACCGAGCCGGAGTCGTTGTACCGGCACATGCAGTACCGAGCTACTTTAAGTCTAGCAGATCGCTGCCTCTGTTTTGTGGTGCAGGCATGCAATCAGACTATTAAGCCCCCATAGTAATTGACCCCCTGTCACAAACCGGCCCAGCAATTAATCCGGCTGTCCTCCAGCATGCTGTCGCTGCTGCTCATCCAAATGACGCAACGCCTCCAGGCGGCGCGCAATCTGCTGTTCCAAACCGCGATCAACCGGCAGGTAGTAGCGTCGCCCGGATAATTGGGGTGGAAAATAGTCCATTCCAGCGGCATAACCACCAGGCTCATTGTGTGCGTAGCGGTAAGCAGCACCATGCCCCAGTGAACGAGCCAGCCGGGTGGGGGCATTGCGAAGCGCCCCTGGTACCGGCAATGATCCGTACTGTTTCGCATCCGCCATTGCGGTCTTGAAGGCGGTATAGGCTGCATTACTCTTGGCTGCCGAAGACAGGAATAACACGGCCTGAGCGAGTGCCAATTCACCTTCCGGACTGCCCAGTCGACGATAGGCTTCCCAGGCATCGCTGGTGATCCACAAAGCCCGGGGGTCAGCATTGCCGACATCTTCACTGGCGATCCGCAACAGGCGCCTGGCAATATACAAAGGATCACAACCACCCACCAGCATTCGGCAAAACCAGTACATTGCAGCATCGGGGTCGGAACCTCGAATAGATTTGTGCAAGGCCGAGATAAGATCGTAAAAATGATCACCCCCCTTGTCGAACTGGGCTACTTTCTCACCAGCCGCCTTGATCACGGTTTCTTTACACAACAAAATACCATTATTTTTCTGTTTGATCAGCGCTACTGCAGTTTCCAGCAATCCCAGCAAGCGTCGACCATCTCCATCAGCAAGATCCCGCAGCAACACTGCAGCGTCGTCGGTGAGTTGCAGTGGATATCCGTGCTGTTCAAGACAACTCACGCCGCGCTGTAAAATCTGTTGCAAGGCAGTATCATCCAGGGGATTAAGAACATGAATGCGCAATCGAGACAGCAGTGCCCGATTGATCTCGAAAGCTGGGTTTTCGGTGGTGGCACCGATGAAAAGGATGGTGCCATCTTCAATATAGGGCAACAGGCTGTCCTGTTGCGCCTTATTGAAGCGGTGTACCTCATCCAGAAACAGAATTGTTTTTTGCCCTTGCTGGCGAGCAACGGTGGCTCCGGAGACAACTTCACGCACATCTTTAACGCCGGCACTGACCGCAGATAATCCAAAAAAACGGGCCTCAATCGTCAGTGCAATCACCCGCGCCAGCGTGGTTTTCCCGGTACCTGGCGGCCCCCACAGAATTAGCGAATACAACTGCCCTCGTTCAAGACTGGCGGACAGGGCCCCATCCGGGCCAAGCAGTTGATCCTGACCACAAATTTGCTGCACAGTCCGCGGCCGAATCAACTCTGCCAAAGGTGTTGTATTTACCGCCTTGTTCACGGTTTACTGCGGTATTGATTCATCGATAACATCGGCGCCTGCCGGGGCCACAAAACTGAATAACTGAGGATTCAGACTGCGGTTGATTACCGGGTCACTGAGAGTGATACGGGTAATCTGCCCGAGGCCATCAACCATTTCCAACAAGCGCAGGGTAAAGTCCTCAAAGCCCAAACGTATGGAATTAAATTCCTCCTGTGACCTGGGTTCGAGTCGCACCCATTGCAAACGACCTTGTGTTCCCATATCTATGATATTAAATGATTTTTCCAAATCTCCCTGGCCTGCAAGAATCAATGCTGGAGTCTTGCCCAGGGCTTTGTCGACTTTGCGTATGGTGACTTGTGCCAGCTCCACATCGTACAACCAGACCTCCTTGCCATCGCTGATAATATGCTGTTCCTGTGGTGCGTCGTAATCCCAACGAAACCGACCCGGACGAACCAGTCGCAGCATCCCTGAGGACTGATCCAGAGTATTCATCCCCTCATCAAGAATGACCTGTTGAAATCGTACCGAGAGGGTGTGAACCTGTCCAAAGAAGCGTTCCAGGCTGGCTTTGCCATCGGCAACTGCGGCACCAGTCGACAGAAAACCCCACAGGAGAACCAGAATGCATATTCTGGAGTTGGCTATTGTTTTCATAGAATCATTTCATCAGGTCACAAGGTGAACATAAACATCAAGGTCCGTACCGATTTATTCGACAGGCGGTGGTGCCAGCACATTGCGTCGACCATTACTTTCCAATGGCCCGACCACTCCACAATTTTCCATAGTTTCGATCATTCTCGCAGCCCGATTATAACCAACCCGCAATTGCCGCTGTACGGCAGAAATCGAAGCACGCCGGGTCTGGGTCACAAACTGCACCGCACTGTCATACAGAGGGTCGTCTTCGGCAGAGCTACCTGCAGCCAGGAATTCGGAGTTGATTTCCTCAGGCATCCCCTCCAGAACAGCCTCCACATACTGCGGGGCCGAGGTTTTCTTCAGGAATGATGCGACATCATTGACCTCCTGATCCGACACAAAAGACCCATGAATCCGCTCTGGCACACTGCTGTTAGGAGGGATGTATAACATATCACCCAGACCAAGCAACTGCTCAGCACCCATCTGATCGAGAATGGTGCGTGAATCGACTCGTGAAGATACCTGAAAGGAGATTCTGGTCGGAATATTGGCTTTGAGCAACCCAGTGATGACATCCACGGAAGGCCGCTGGGTGGCCAGTACCAAATGAATTCCCGCCGCCCGTGCACGCTGGGCAATCCGGGTAATGAGTTCCTCAACCTTCTTGCCAACAACCATCATCAGGTCAGCCAGCTCATCAATCACCACGACAATAAAGGGCAGTTCCTGAAGATACTCCGGTTCTCCCTCACCGCTTGCCAGGGGATCGGGAATCGGTTGTCCTGCTTTGCAGGCAGCCTTGACTTTGCGGTTGAAACCACTGATGTTGCGTACCCCCTGGGATGACATCTGACGATATCGCTGTTCCATCTCAATAATGCACCAGCGCAAGGCATTGGCGGCCTGCTGCATGTCCGTGACGACCGGTGCCAGCAAATGGGGGATATCCTCATAGACGGACAGTTCCAGCATTTTTGGATCAATCATGATCAACCGTACTGTACTGGGCGTGGATTTGTACAACAAACTTAAAATCAGGGCATTAATGCAAACAGATTTACCCGAGCCCGTGGTGCCTGCAATCAGTATATGAGGCATTTTTGCCAGATCAGCAACAATGGTCTCTCCACTGATGTCTTTTCCAAGCACCAGGGTCAGGGGGCTTTGTGAGCGTTCGTATTCCACCGAGGTCAGGCCTTCTATCAGGCGTACGACCTCACGGTTTTCATTCGGAAGCTCGATACCGATGGTTGTTTTGCCGGGAATATTCTCAACCACCCGGATACTGACCATCGACAACGCACGGGCCAGATCCTTGGACAAAGTGGTGATCTGACTGGCCTTAATTCCGGGCGCCGGTTCCACTTCGAAACGGGTAATAACCGGCCCGGGATGCACAGCCACAACATCCACCTTAATATTAAAATCACTGAGTTTTTTTTCCAGCAGAGCAGAAAGTTTTTCCAAAGTCCGGCGTGAGTATCCGGTAGTTTTTGGATCCGGCTTCTCGAGCAACACCAGAGAGGGCAAGGTGTCCGCAACCGGTGCCTGCTCAAACAAACTGACCTGATTGTGGACCAACGGCTGTGAACTTTCGGGCTGCTCAATTCTTGGTTCAATCCGCGGTGGAGTTTTGGTTTCCTGTTTGTGACGCTGTTGTTTGACAGATTGCTCACGTAGCTGGCGAATTTCAGTGCCTCGTTTTCGATCATTTCTCTGCTGCCACCAGGTCAGGATCCGAACACAGTTGTTGCATACCAACGCACCGATTTTATCCATCACAAGAAACCAGGACAAACGGGTAAACCAGGTCACTCCAACCAGGAAAATTATCACCAACAGCAAACTGGTCCCGACAAACCCGAACAGATCAGCCGCGATACCGGCGACGGCTCCCCCAAGCAGGCCTCCAGCCACAAAAGTAGAGGAGGCCGATGCAGCATAGTGCAGATGTTCAAGGCCACAACCTGCGATAAAGATGAAAATAAAACCGGCCAGTACCCGTAGACGCTCACTATGGGACCATTTTTTTGGTTTGCGGCGGTATATCTGCAGCCCCAAAGCGACCACCATAACCGGTAACAAATAGGCAAAGGAGCCAACAAACATAAATGCAATATCAGCGAACCAGGCTCCGATCGGGCCACTAAAATTTGTGCTGGTAGCACCGCTGCCGGTGTTCGAAAAACTTCGATCCAGACTCGAGTAGGTCAACAAAGCCAGCAGCAGATAAATGGCCACACCGATGGCAATCAGGAGCACTGTCTCCCGCCCCAGATGACCAAGATTCAGTGTGCCCGTGCGCTGACTGTGCTTCGAAGTTCTACTACTCAAACCCGATATCCCTGTCCATACTCTGCAGCAATCCCCACCAAGCGGGGTGTTTGTAACGATACCCCGATGCTTCTGTTATCAACCCAGAAGGCAGTCCGAAAATAGAGAACCTGCTACGTAACAACGGGTTTTGGTCCGCTTTCCCTCAAGACAATTCCTATTCTCGGGCAACCTCCTGCCACTCCGAAACCGTTGCAAACCTTCCCTGTTACGTTGCAAGCGTGAGAGGCAGAGCTACCATTGTCGGAGACTTTACTCCCGGCAGGGAGATCCAGTACAATTCAGTATCGAATTGTACCCCAAAGCTTGCATCTGGTTCAGAGCAAATACTGTCGACTGCCGACAGATTCCAAACCCATTTCTACTTCGTTATTAAGGCCTACACCATGCCTAAACACGCCCGTTTGCTGATACTAGGCTCTGGGCCCGCCGGCTATACGGCAGCCATTTATGCGGCTCGAGCCAATCTCCGACCGGTATTGATTACAGGACTCGAGCAGGGTGGACAGCTGACTACGACCACCGATGTTGACAACTGGCCGGGAGATCCCAGCGGGGTACAGGGACCGGAATTGATGACTCGTATGCTTGAACATGCCAAGCGTTTTGAAACCGAAATTATTTTTGACACCATCACCGAAGTGTCCCTGGATAACAAGCCGTTTATCCTCTGTGGCGACAGCGGTCAAAGCTACAGCTGTGACGCCCTGGTGATCGCCACTGGCGCAACCGCCAAATACCTGGGCCTGGCGTCTGAAGAAGCATTCAAGGGCCGTGGTGTTTCGGCCTGTGCGACCTGTGACGGTTTTTTCTACCGCCAAAAACCGGTTGCGGTAATCGGTGGCGGCAATACGGCCGTGGAAGAAGCCCTTTATTTATCCAATATCGCATCACACGTTACCCTGGTTCACCGCCGGGACGCTTTGCGGGCAGAAGCCATTCTGATCGATGAACTAATGAAAAAAACGGTTGCGAACGGCAATATTACTGTGCTTTGGGATCATGTACTCGATGAAGTTCTGGGGGATAACAGCGGCGTGACCGGCCTGCGTGCAAAACATGTCACCTCTGGAAATACTCGGGATTTGACCGTAGACGGGGTATTCATAGCGATCGGCCATGCTCCCAATACCGGGATATTCGATGGCCAATTAGCCATGCGCGGTGGGTATCTGACGGTCCGTGGTGGACAACAAGGTGATAGCACAGCAACCAGCGTACCCGGAGTGTTCGCTGCCGGGGATGTCATGGATTCGATTTATCGGCAGGCAGTAACTTCAGCCGGAAGTGGCTGCATGGCAGCTCTGGATGCAGAACACTATCTGACCGCACTGGCCCTGCAACACGGCTAATTCCTGTTGCCTGAAGATAACGACAACAGGCTGTTCCGGTCCGCTGTTGCGGATGTTCGACCACTGCGGGCGACCCTTCGCAAAGCACAGAGCCGACCGACTGGAAACGTTATCACCCGGCCCAGGCCATCCCGGCAGGCTGCGAAAAAACTCTTCGAAATAACCGATCACAGCATTGATGACCTTGCGTCGTTTCGACGCCCGGGGCTGCAACGCCAGTTGCTGCTAAAACTGCGCCGAGGCCAGCTACCGGCCCAGGCAGAACTGGATTTGCATGGGTATACCCAGACCAAAGCAGAGCTCTTATTGCATGAATTCATTAGCAACAGTCTGGCACGCAGGCTGCGACAGGTCCGGATCATTCACGGCAAGGGCAAAGGTTCGGCCGATGGTAAGGCGGTATTGCGAACCGCCACACGTGCCTGGTTACAACGCTGCAGTGCGGTCCTGGCTTATACTTCGCCACCGGCACATCACGGGGGCAGCGGTGCCGTCGATGTACTATTAATTCGCAATGGCGAATATTCGAGGTAGCGGCATATGGCTGTAGGTATCGCGGAATTGGTAATCATCTGTCTGCTGGTCGACTGGTTGTTTCGCCGTGCCAAACTGCCGGGACTGATCGGCATGCT
The DNA here is from genome assembly GCA_964415515.1 of uncultured Gammaproteobacteria bacterium. Taxonomy (GTDB): domain Bacteria; phylum Pseudomonadota; class Gammaproteobacteria; order Arenicellales; family DRJH01; genus DRJH01. The sequence goes on from CAYQAP010000001.1 coordinate 78,247, forward strand.
CGCCACCGGTATTGTTTTCGGGCCTTATGTCCTGAATCTGCTGAATTCGGACCTGATGGCAATTTCCTCTGACCTGCGCTTAATTGCCCTGATTGTGATTCTGTTGCGGGCTGGTCTGGAGCTCAGTCGGCGGGTGCTCAATCAAGTGGGAAAAATGGTGCTGCTGCTTTCGGCTATTCCGGCAATTTTCGAGGGTATTACGATCACGCTGCTGGGCCCACAGCTGTTGCCCTTAAGCTATATGGAATCTGCCATTCTGGGCTCAATTCTGGGTGCGGTTTCACCCGCTGTGGTCGTACCATTGATGATCCAGTTCATTGAAAAACGCATGGGTGCTCGCAAGGGTATCCCCACCCTGGTAATGGCGGCATCCTCCATCGATGATGTCTTTGTGATCGTAATTTACAGTGTTCTGATCAGTCTTTATACTGGCCAGCAAATCAATATCCTGTGGCAGCTAGCCGGTATTCCGATCTCAATTGTGCTCGGTGTTTTGGTCGGTCTGGCAGCAGGGTTTGTGCTCTATAAACTGTTTGATCGCTTTAACCCCAGAAATACCAAGCGATCCTTGATCGTGCTCGGTATCTCGATCCTGCTGTTTCGGCTTGAGCACTTGCTTGAAAATATCCTGCCCTTTGCTTCCCTGCTGGCAGTGATGGCCATCGGCTTTATTATTCTGGAAAAACGCGAGCATGACGCGCATGCCTTGTCTTCCAAATTCAGTAAAATCTGGGTATTCGCCGAAATCCTGCTGTTTGCCCTGGTTGGAGCCCAGGTTAATGTCAATGTGGCCATGACCACGGGACTCGCTGGCGCCCTGCTGATCATGCTGGGCCTGGTCGGACGCAGTCTGGGCACTTGGTTGTGTCTACTTGGCAGCAACCTGAACCGCGGTGAACGCTGGTTTGTAGTGATTTCCTACTTGCCAAAAGCCACCGTCCAGGCGGCGATCGGTGCTGCACCACTCGCGGCCATGGCCCTGGCCGGCATGCCAACTGCAGCCGGGGATGTCATCCTGGCAGCCGCTGTATTGAGCATTCTGCTGACCGCACCACTGGGTGCCATCGCGATCTCTATTTCTGGAAACCGGGTTCTGGAAGTGGCCCCTGAGGATGTCGATGATGCCCTGCTGGCAGCCCGAGAAAGCAATCCTAAATCTGAAAATCTGCTCTAAGAACATTTCAGAATTACCCCCCATAACGCTCCACACGATCGAGGGACTACACGAGGCTTTCCCAATTCCGGCCGAAAGGCTTCTGCAGCATCGTTCCGAGCGTAGTGGCCATGCCACGCGCAGCCGGGGATATCGTACCTAACGAATAATGATGGATTGTGAGAATGCGTAATACTCCCCTTGCTGAGACAGCAAAATGGTGGCGACGACTTGATCAGTCAAGCAAGCCCTGCTGCAGATACCAGCGGGCCGTCAATTGTGCACCTTCCTGAAAATGTACCGTGGGCGCAAAGGCCAAGAGCTGCTGTGTCTTGGTCGGAGAAAAGGCAAAACTCTTACGGAAAAAATCCATTCGGCGCCGGTGTAGAGGTGGCTGAATACCCAAGGGCCGCAGCGTTTTCTCCAGCACTGTTGCCGCGACCATAAACGGCCACAGTGGAGCGTGCAGGCGTGGTACGCTCTTGCCCAAGGCGGTGGCAATGGCGTCTGCCATTTGCCGGGTACTAACCGGGTCCGGGCCGGGCATAACGAACACCTCGCCACGTGCCGCCGGTGTCTTGGCCGCCTTGAGTATGCCACGAATCAAATCCTCGACATAAATCAGATGATGCAGATTGTCGCCTTTGCCGATAACAAAAAACACACCCTTGTTGATGGCCTTGAATAATTTCAGCAACCGTCGGTCCCCAGGACCATAGGTCTCGGAAATTCGTACCACCACCAACGGCAAACGATCGGCGTAAGAAAGTACCAGCTGCTCACCATCCCGCTTGCTCACTCCATAGATATTGTCCGGGGTCAATGGGGATTGTTCATCAATTACACCATCAAGAATTCCATAGACACCTATGGTACTGCCGTGCACAAACTGTTGCACACCCGCCGCCACTGCGGCTTCCAGCACCGCCCGGGTTCCCTCAATGTTGACGGTGCGAAAATGTGCATCAGGAACATTGGCCTCATGTTGCGTGGCAGCCAGATGCACCACCAGATCAACCCCGGCAAACCACTGCCCGTGCTGTCCAATCTGCTCTACCGCGACCAGATCAACGGCCACTCCCGCTGCAGTCAACAGCGCGACATTGCTTTCCTCGGCGGGCGTGTTTGCCTGCCCCAGAACATGTACCGTATCACCACACTGGTGACAAAAAAGGGCTAATCTGGAGCCGATAAAGCCAGTACCACCAGTAATCAATACATTCATAACCAATCTCTAGATTATTCAGTTCAATTTGCGAAGCGTAAGTTTTTCGTAGAGCCGTATGGTGCGGGCAACTTCCTGTTGTTGCTGCACAGAACTCCAGCCAAGCTCCGGTGCCAGCAGTGCTGCGGTTTGCTCGAGCGCTGGGCGACCGGGATATTCTCCCGAACCCATATCCGTACGCCGCATGACCACATCATCGAGCCGCGAGACCATCTCCTGCTGTGCCACATAGTTGACTTCTGTCACCAGTGTATTGGTGCCGATTATGGTCTGCAATCCTTCTGGTGCAGCTGTGGTCGACATGACCTGACGATACTCGCTGCCGTAATTTTGTACCACACCAGCCATGATATCCGCCTTTACAGCAGGGAAGTCGGCGACTGCCTGTCGTGTCAAGGCCAAGACATCGTCTACGGCACCACCAAAGATACGTCGGCTGGCGGTGGCACCACCGGGAGCGACGTTGCGCCGTAATTTTTTCACGATCAAATTCACCGCATTAATGGCATCGACCCGGGCCGTGGTATAGCGTACGCCAATCAAGGTCACCAGACCCTGCAACTGGTGAGTTTTCCAATGGTCAATCATTCTGGAGCGTTTGCCATAGCTCAAATTAACCTGTTCGGGGGCGTTTTCACCGAACAACACCTGTCCGGCATTCCATAAATTGACCTCGCTGCGAGTGAGTTGCAATGCCGGATAGGCATCGTTGATTTCATCTAAAAAGCCATCCAGATCTGTTTCGGATACCCGCACATCATCGGCCGAACCGCGATCGACCACATGCCAGACACCGATCAGTGAATAGTGCCGCCACGGCACAATAAACAGGTGGCGAGCACTGCGGCTAAGAATAGCATCGGGATCTTTGGTGCGGCCCTCAGCGGCCAACGCACAGGGTGAATCGAAGATCCGTGGCACAATAAAACAGGCATCCCGAGAAAAGGTACTCGGATTAACCGGTTGCAGACCACCGGAGCGACCGAGCAAGGCTTCGGACCAACCGCCTGAGGCATTGAGTACCGTTCGAGCCTGGATAGCAACAGCATCGCCCGTCAACGTATCGACAGCTTCTACACCACTAACCTGATTGCCGTTTGCCAGGATCTTCTGCGCCCGAACATAGTTCGCAACACACAATCCAGTCGTTGCCGCCGAACGCAGAAAAGACAGGGCCAGACGTGCTGTATTGAACATCTGGCCATCATAGAATTTTGCTGCACCGGTCAAGCCCTGGCGTTCGAGCCCAGGAAAATCGGCAAGCACTTCGTCACGACTTAAAAAGCTGCTAGAGGGGACCTGACGTGCTGGATCATCAAGGCCGAGGTTGCGATCCATGGTCAGTACGTCATACAGTTTGATACCGATACCGAGAAATTCCTTGCCTTCCTTACCATGACCATAGGTTGGCACCACAACAGGCAGGGGTTTGACCAGGTGCGGTGCAATCTGGAGCAAGATTCTGCGTTCTTTGGCTGAGTGTCGCAGCCGATAAACATCCCCATGCTGCAAATAACGGATGCCACCATGCACCATCTTGAAGCAGTTGGCTGAGGCTCCATGACCGAAATCACAAGCCTCGATCAATGCCACATCAAGTCCCCGCAATACCGCATCCCATGCCGTACAAATACCAAAGATGCCCCCACCAATAACCAGCAGGTCAAAGGTCTGGCTGCTAAGGCGGTTCAGATCACGTCGTAATGGCCCGGACATGCCATCTCCTGTGTGAAGGTAAAAAAAATTGACTCGCCGCCATCCCCTTAGCGCGGGCCTCGGGTGACTGCACGGGTACTTCGAGCAGTTTGCTTGTGTGCATAGGGATTGTCACTGTTGCGGACCTCAAGCCGAACCCGGGTACCGTCCAGGGCGAAGGCACTAGTTAGATAATTCGACAAATAACGCCGATAATGCCCTGGCAAGTGATCCAGCTGATTCCCATGTACGATAACCAGCGGTGGGTTCTTTCCACCCTGATGGGCATACTTCAATCGAACCCTGCGCTTCCCAATCAATGGGGGTGTCCGTGCTTCGACGGCCTTGGCCAGGTGTCGGTTTAAAGCACCGGTCCCCAGGTCACGAACTGCCGACTGGTAAGCGGTCATAACCGCCGGCATCACCTGATCCACTCCGGAGCCATGCAGCGCAGATATCATCCGCGGTTTCAGATAATTCAGAAATGGCAAACGCCGGTCAATGGCTCTATGCAGATCGGTACGCTGTCTGGTCGTCAAACCATCCCATTTGTTGACCACCAGGACGATAGCCCGCCCCCAGCGCTCTACCAGGCCAGCCAGAGCGGCATCCTGGTCCACCACGCCGGTTCGGGCATCGAGCAACAATAACACCACATCGGCTGCATCAACGGCCTGCATGGTTTTGACCACCGAAAGCTGCTCTAACTGGTCATTGATGCGACCCCGGCGACGAACACCGGCGGTATCAATCAACTCACAGGACTGCTCCTGCCATTCAAAGGGAATACGTACACTATCCCGAGTCGTACCTGGCTGATCGAAAACCACAACCCGCCTTTCGCCCAGCAACATATTGGTCAATGTCGATTTCCCGACATTGGGTCGCCCTACCAAAGCGATTACCGGATGACTAGTAACCTTTTTTTGCATTGTCGATGACGGTACGGGAAGCACCGTTTTGAGCAGTGCCGCAACCCCATCACCCTGCAATGCCGAAATTCGTCTCGGCAAACCCAAACCCAAACCATGAAAATCTGCAGCTGCAGCAGCTTCGGTCAGGCCTTCCGCCTTGTTCACGACCAGATACACCGGTTTTTCCAGACACCGCAGCTGATCTGCGATCAGGCTGTCGGCGGTCAACAGACCCGTCCTGGCATCAACCAGGAACAACACCAGCGTACAATCTCTTAGCACCTGCAATAGATGCTCACGCGCCAAGCCCAGGACCGGATCATCATCTCCCGATTCCATACCCGCCGTATCAACCACCAGAAATTGCCGCCCTCCGATGCTGCCCTGACCGTATAGATTGTCTCGGGTCACCCCAGGAAAATCATACACCAGCGCATTGCGTGAGTCCGTCAAGCGGTTAAAAAAGGTCGATTTCCCAACATTGGGTCGCCCTACCAGGGCAATTACCGGCTGCATGAAATTGCTCGAGGAATACGGGTTACTTTGGGCCGACAATACGCATCATCAGTAACTTTCCGTCCAGCGTCTGCACCACAAAATCACCAGCCACTGCAAGCGGTTTACTGGCAGCCGGTCCCGGCAAATCCAATCGGGTCAAGTATCGCCCATCCGCCTTGTTGAGTACGTGAATCAAATTACTGTCCCGTTCAGCCACCAGCAGATACTTGGAATACACGGTCGGACCCGCCAGGCGACGCCAGCGCAACCCTTCCTGAACCCAACGTACCGCACCGGTGAGGCGATCCAGTGCCCATATCTTTCCGGTTTCATCACTCAGATACTGTGTATTTTGATCGACAGAATAATCTTCAAACGTAGAAATCTTACGATTCCACAACAACCGTCGGCTGCCAAGTGCCAATGCCATCACCTTGTTGTGATAGGCCGCAATATAGAGAACGGAACCCAGTAACAGCGGGCTGGCGTCTATGTCGGTCAGGCGTTCTATTTCATCTCGACCGCTTATAGCACCAACCGCCGTTTTCCACAACTGCTTGCCGGAAGTGATATCGACTGCCACCAATGTCCCATCGGCATAGCCAATCAATGCCGTACCACGAAAGACCACTGGTCGAGATTGCCCACGCAGGGTCAAGGCCGGAATTGAACGTCGAAAGTTCCATAGCTCGGTGCCATCCACCGCAGACAAGCCAGTCAGGCTGCCATCGATTGTACGCACCAGTACCGTATTTTGTGACTGCACCGGCGCAGCCAGAATTTCATTCCCCAGTTGATGTCGCCACAGAACGGCCGCGTTGGTTAGATCAACTGCGATTACCGTGCCATCGGTAGCCAGCAACAGCTGACGAGGGGCCAGGCCAGGTGCAGCCGTAATCTGCCGTTTGGTGCGAATGGAAAATAATTGTTTGCCGCTGGCTGCGGAAATAGCTTTGGCCTCTCCAGCACTGCCGACAGCATAAACAATGCCCTTTTGCAGCCTGGGATACAGATACACATCCTGGCGGCTTTTATCCACGGTGACCTGATTCCGCCACACCACTTCAGCCTTGATCGCTGAGGTCACCTCTGGCATCGCTACTGGCTGTTGGGTCAGCTGGACACTATTTTTTCCTCCGCCACACGCCGCCAGTAGTGTGGTCAGACCAACCAAAAAGAGAGTTCGTATCATTTTATTGGCTCCTGGCATAATCACGCTTCATCACAAGAATATCACGGTACGATGAGGTCGAATCCAATCCGGCCAATGCCTTGTCATAAGCACTGGATGCCGCCTTGCGATCACCCCTGGCCATAGCCAGATCCCCCAGCAATTCGGCCTGACGTGATGCAAAAGCATCTCCTGTAACCTGCTCCAACAACAAGCCTGCTGCATCAAGATTGCCCTCAGATAGTAACAACTGTGCCAGGCGTAACCGGCCCAGCATCGCTATCGCAGGGTCCACCGCATTGTCGATCACCCAACGCAACTGATTTTCAGCACTGTCAAAATCCTTTTTGCCGATGCTGACCTTGGCCAGCAGCAGTGCGGCCTCTCCGGCATAGGCGGAGCCCTTGAAGTCACTCATCAGACGCGCTCCAGCTGCGATAGCCTGATCCGGTTTGTGCAACTGCATCGCGGATGCCACCTGTTCGAATAACACGGAAGCGGCTTCAGCCTGCGTTTTCTGATAATTGCGCCAATAATTTACCCCGATCACGACAATTAATCCGAGCACCACACCGCCAATTATGGAATAACCGTTCTTCTTCCACCATTCTTTCAGTTTGGCAGTTTCATCATCTTCGAATAATAGTGGATCTGTCATGCTATGTCCTCAGGCTCGCTGGAGCCTGTAATAGGGTTGTTTCATGATACTAGTGGCAAAGGTGTGTGTGACCGTATAAACGTTGCGGCCTCAGACCAGGTGAGGCACTGCTGCTGGCCTTCCTGGCGCAGCGGTTTGACCATCACTGACTTGCGCTCAAGTTCCTCATCACCAAGGATCAAGGCATAACGGGCGCCACTGCGATCTGCTTTTTTCATCTGTGCCTTCAGCCCGCCGCCACCACAATGGGCAATCACCGACACGCCCGCATTACGCAAGGTTTCCGTTACCAGGGGAGCGTGCAAGCAGGCTGCATCTCCTAACCATACCAAATAGGCGTCGACCGTATCAGACAATATTTTCAGCTGTTGGTCAGGAATAAGCTCCATGATTCGGTCCAGACCAATCGCAAAACCTGTTGCGGGTACGTCACCACCACCCAATTCAGCCACCAATTGATCATAACGACCACCGGCACAGACTGCGTTCTGGGCGCCGAGTCGATCTGTCGTCCATTCAAAAACTGTCGAGGTGTAATAATCCAGGCCACGAACCAGCCGGGGATTGATGGTATACACCAGACCCACGGCATCAAGTCTGGCTCTGAGCTGAGAAAAATGTGCAGCCGAGCGATCATCAAGATAGTCAAGAATTTGTGGGGCACCAGCAATGATCGACTGCATTGCAGGGTTCTTGCTGTCAAGCACACGCAGTGGATTACACTGCAGGCGACGCTGGCTGTCCTCATCCAAAAGATTTTTTTGGTTTTGCAGATACTCCACCAATGCGGCCCGAAACTGTACTCTTGTCTTTTCTGAACCCAGCGTATTGATCTGCAATTGCAGGCCGGTTATCCCCAAACCAGACCAGATTCTGGCAGCAAGCATCAGTATCTCAGCATCCATATCTGGGCCAGTCCAACCAAAAGCCTCGATCCCAAATTGTTGAAATTGACGGTAACGGCCCTTTTGTGGTCGTTCATGGCGAAACATCGGCCCGCAATACCAAACTCTATGGCCACCCGCACGGAACATACCGTGCTGTACGCCCGCACGCACCACACCAGCCGTACCCTCCGGACGCAGGGTCAGTGCTTCACCACCCAAGCTGTGGAAACTGTACATTTCCTTTTCGACAATGTCGGTCTGTTCACCAATAGATCGTTCAAACAGGGCTGTTTTTTCTACAATCGGGGTTCGCAGTTCAGTATAGCCATATTGTGCAGCCACTTGCTGCATAACCCTCTCCACCGGCCCCCAGACTGCGGTCTGCCCAGGCAGGAGATCACGCATACCACGAACTGCCCCCAGTTTTACCGCCATCACTATCTCGCAGCGGTAGAAAGCGGCTTGCCGACAACAAAGCGGGCGAACATACCGGTACCATTATCCTGTATCTGAACCGGCTTGCCCCGGTACATGATGCGGACGCCCTGGCGATTGCCGAGAAAGATTTTGAACGGTGGTGTACCCTGGACAGACAACGTGCGACCCTGAACCACCATACGATTCATCAGTCGTTTGCCGGTAGCATCACGGACATCCACCCAGGAACCGAGGTCAAAATACAACATCAAGGTACGATAATCATCGCTTAGCTGCAGCCTCGGTATTTTTTTAGTGGTTTTTATGGCCAGCTGTTCTGAGCCTGTAGCCGTGTTCATGTTAGTGGATTTCTTCGACTTCGAACCCCTGGTTGCCACGACTGCTGCTTTTTTCGGCTGCCGGCTGCTGTGGGCCTGCTTGCGCCCGGGAGTGGCCAAAGCGCTGGCAGGCGGGGCTGTTGATTGCGCCTTGGCAGATTTTTTGATGGTTTTTTTAGAATTTGCTCGCGCAGTAGCTTTATTATTATTACCAACCGCAGCTGTGGCACTCAGTTTTTGGGCTTTATTGGCCGAGGCAGGGGCAGGTTTTTGCCTGGTTTCCTGGCCCGTTTGCGAGGTCGAAGCACCGGTACGCCGACCAGAAGCCGCTGTATTTACATCGGCCGCTGCTGCAACAGCCGGGTTCGTAGCTGCAGAGGCGATGGATGTTTTTCCCGGAGCCGTCACAGCCTGTTCTGCGGCCGACACAGCTTCGCCAGCCAGATCATCGGCCGAGTCAAGAGTCACGGGATCAGTGACATCAACAGGGGCTGTTGAATTCTGCTCGGTCCTGGTACCTGGTTCAGCAGCAATAATCACGGCAGCCGCTGAAGGCTGATCCAAAGCAGTCGTGTTGTCGACACTCTCGCTGGTAACTCGATGGCTCTGCCACCACCAGCCTCCAACCATCAGCAATGCCAGAACCAGCAGCAATCCAATGTAGCGTGCCGCACTGTCCCGGTGATGAGGCAGATTTCCTTCGATCATGGGTTCAATTAATGGGGCAGCCTGTCTGCCCTCTGGGACATCCTGCAGCTGTTCGTACCGACGCATCACCTCATCATTATCAAGCTTTAGCAATCGGGCATAGTTTTGCAAATAACCACGAGCATAGGTGGAACCAGCCATATTGCCATACTGATCTTGCTCCAGATCCTCAATCCGTGCTGGATTCAAACACAGCTGCTCAGCCACTTCCTCAATACTCCAACCCACCTGTTCCCGGGCCTCGCGAAGCTGTTCTCCAAGTCGCGTCCTGGGCTGGCTGTTTTTCACTGCCAACGATAATTCTACTGTCTGTGAGGTTCTCATTGAGTACGGTTCTTCACTAATCAGTTGTTATTCCGAGACAGCCTGATGCTTCGGGCGTGTGCCTCTCGACCGACGTTGGTCCAGCTCCCGCAGAGCTCGAGATTTGGGGAACAAGGTCCGTAGTTGACGAGCATATTCAGCAGCGGCTTTACTGTCCCCAAGTCGTTTCTCAACTCCGACTGCCAGCAGCAATAATGCCGGAGCGGGTTTGGCTACAGCCAAATAACGCTCAATATAGGCTCTGGCGGCGAGATCCTTTTGTTCCTCAACATTTTGTCTAGCCATACCCTGCAGTGCCATTTCGAGCCGGGGATTGATTTCAAGGGCATGTTCGAGATACTTCCTTGCCAATGCATGCTTCTGCGGTTGTTTCTGATAACACAGTCCAATCAGAGAGTTAGTCAGATCAGGTCGTGGATTGAGACGAATCAATAAAGCTCTCTGATATTGCTGATCGGCCTTTTCAAACTCTCTACTCTGACAAAGATAACTACCATAATCATCCGCAGCTGAGGTATTTTCTGGGTTGCTGGTGACTGCTTTATTGAAATAAGCTTCTGCTTTTTTTGCATCATTGATGCGCAACATCAGCAACGCCATTGCGTGATTGGCCCGGTCATTGTCCGGGATCAATTGCAAGGCCTTGTCAAGCTCTTGCTTGGCGATTTTCAGCTTGCCCTGGCCCATATAGGTCACCCCGAGATCGACATGGATTGCCCCTCGTTTGAAATTGCTCCACGGCTTGCGTGGATTGGTCTGGGGGGTCGTACAGGCGCTCAGGATAAAACCGATCAATACCAGCAGGGTTGTTAATTGACTGCTGTAGCGTGTTTTCATTGGAAAGATATCGCCATTTTTTCAATCCGAGGTAAACGCCTGGTACGATCTTGAATCTCCCCAGCCAACTGACCACAGGCAGCGGCAATATTCTGGCCACGGGTCTTGCGGGTAATGGTCATGATCCCATGCCCCAGCAACTGGTCACGAAACCGGTCTATGGTCGCAGTACTGCTGCTTCGGAACCCAGAATTCTCAAATGGATTGAACGGAATCAAGTTGACCTTGGCCGGAACACCAGCCAGTAATCGGGCCAGTTTATCCGCCTGCAGCAAACTGTCATTGACACCATCGAGCATAATGTATTCAAAGGTCACCTTGCGTCGGGCCTCTCCGGCCACGTAGCGACGACAGGCAGCGACCAACTGCGCCAGTGGATACTTGCGATTTAAAGGGACCAGACGGGTACGCAATTCGTCGTCTGCGGCATGCAGGGATACGGCCAGGCTGACCGGACAAGAAGTCGCCAATTGATCAATCTTCGGGGTGACACCGGCTGTGCTCAAGGTAACACGTCGACGTGACAAGCCAAAACCCAGATCATCGAGCATCAGACGCATGGCAACAACAACGTTGTCATAATTGCACAAAGGTTCTCCCATCCCCATCATCACCACATTAGTGATTCGCTCATTGCCTTCACGAACTACCCGCCCGGCATTTGCTGGCAGAAATTCCTGATCCAGTAATCGGTCCACCGCCCATAACTGACCGATGATCTCAGAGGCCTCTAGATTACGGTTAAATCCCTGTCGTGCGGTTGCACAAAAAGTGCAATTAAGCGTGCAACCTGCTTGCGAAGATATGCAAAGCGTACCCCGGTCTGCTTCGGGAATAAAGACGGTCTCCACCGCATTGCCATCGGCTAGTCGGAACAGATATTTCCTGACACCATCGTCAGCAAGTTGCTGCCGCACCAGTTGTGGAGCAGTAATCCGGGCCTGTAGCAACAAATGCTGACGAAGCCCCTTGGACAAATCAGTCATAGCAGCAAAATCGGCGATCTTGCGATGATATAACCATTTCATCAATTGCCGTGCTCTGAAAGGCTTCTCACCCATGGACTCAAACCACTGCTCAAGCCCCGGGCGATCGAAATTCAGCATATTACTCAGGACTGGTGCCGCACTCAGGGCACCAGACACCTCCTGTTCGGGAATACTTATGGTCACGGTCTGGGGCAAAACTCATGCTCGGAAAAGAAATAGGCAATTTCGGTTCTGGCCGTATCCTGGCCGTCAGAACCATGTACAGAATTCGCCTCGATGGAGGTGGCAAAGTCGGCACGTATGGTTCCGCTAGCAGCCATCGCCGGGTCAGTCGCACCCATGATTTCACGATTTTTGGCAATCGCATTTTCACCCTCGAGTACCTGCACCACCACAGGACCCGACTGCATATAGGCGACCAGATCATTAAAAAACGGGCGTTCCCTGTGGACAGCGTAAAATCCCTCAGCCTGTTCCTTGCCAAGCCGCAGCATTTTCATTGCCACAATCCGCAGGCCAGCTTGCTCGAAGCGGCTGTCGATTTCACCCACCACATTTTTGGCTACGGCATCCGGTTTAATAATCGAAAGCGTGCGTTCAACTGCCATGTCCTTCTCCTGAAATAGAACCTTGTGAATAGCGACAATCAGGTTGGAGCGGCCCTTGACTGGCAAGGCCCGGTACTCGATCCTGATAAACCGTTAATTGTAACGGCTAAGCCAAGCTTTCGGCAATCAGATACTGGCCCGTAAATCCGCTAATCTTAACCGCCTGCAAGGATCTGATCGCTGCGGCAGAGGACAAACGTACCGGCAAGTAATTTGCCAGACGTCCACGGGCAGTACCATCACGGCCAACTTGTTCCACCAGCATCTGACAGACACGGCCCAGATAAAGGGGCAAGTGAGCCGCCAGATTATTAGCCCCTGCCTCGCGAATTAGGGCTGCACGCTGTTTTGCAATCACTTTATCGACCTGTTTCGGGATGTTGGCCGCCGGGGTACCCGGCCGTGGTGAAAAACAAAAGGTATGCGGGTAAACGATGCCGTGTTCCACAATCATTTGCAAAGTGTCCTGGAAGTGCGCTTCCGTTTCGGTCGGAAATCCGGTCATAATATCGGCGCTGAGCAACAAATCCGGCACCATGGTGCGAAATTGCCGTAAACGACAATCCACAAGGGATCGACCGTAGCGACGCTTCATGCGTTTTAAAATTACGTTATTCCCGCTTTGCAGGGAAACATGCAGCTGGGGACACAAACGGGGCTGTCCGGCCATCAATTGGCAGAGATCCTCGCCGAGATGAACAGGATCAATAGAACCGAGCCGCACTCTGAACTCACCCTCAAGCTCCAGAACCCGCCGCAACAACGCAACCAGTCCACCCTGGTAATCTCCCAGGTCAATACCGCAGAATACGATTTCCTGAAACCCGCGATCAAGCAGATTTCGAACCTGGTCCAGGATATGATGTGGTTGCTGTGAATGGCTAGGACCACGCGCGGTATGAATAATGCAAAAAGTGCAAGACTGGTCACAACCCTGCTGAATCTGAACCAGTGCCCGGCTACGGTCGACTGCTGCCAACCTATCGTAAGCAAATCGTATATCTGGATCAGGCAGCTGACCCGGTTGCCTACTGGTAGACACTGGATCAGACAACAGCGCCGGCAAATTCAGTTTGTGCACATTACCGACCACATGGTCGACACCAGGTATCGAGGCGCAGGCATCGGGATCCATTTGCGCATAGCAGCCGGTGACCACGACGGTTGCCTGGGGATTGCGACGTATCGCCCGCCTTACCATTTGCCGGGCTTGCCGATCCGCCTCGGCAGTTACCGTACAGGTATTGATCACATACAAGTCTGCCTGCTGATCAAAAGCCACCTTTCGCCAGCCCTGATGACAAAACTGCTGCAGAATAAATGCAGACTCAAAACTATTGACCCGACAACCGAGTGTAGCCATCGCCACCCTGCAGCCGCTGGGAACAATGGCTGCTGAGGGTTTCGTGGTCACCTTAAGCACACAGATCAGACAATACTAAAACTCTCACCACAACCACAGGTGGCGCTTACCCGGGGGTTATTGAAAGCAAAAGTAGCCGACAGCTCTTCCTGGCTGAAATCAATTTCGGTGCCATCGACATAGGGCAGGCTACGGGCGTGTACGACAACTTTCACACCCTGCGACTCAAATACCTGATCCTGTTCATCGATCGACCTGGCCAGTTCGACGGTATACGCAAAGCCGGAGCAACCACTGGTCTTGACCCCAAAACGCAGGCCGAGTGCCTGTTCCGATTTCTCAAGATAGCTGCGAACCCGGTCGGCTGCAGCGGGGGTTAAGGTAATCGCCATACACACACTCCTGGATTCCTCCAATACGGTTCAGCGGGATATTGTACTATTCCGTAATGCCAAGATGGGGCTGAGACCACCACGATTCAACACTGAAAAATGAATAATCGTCTCTTCAAAGCACTCACTTCCCTTTGCGTCGCAGCTGACATTCGATCGCTGACAAGATCCCACGAAAAATATTGACCTCTTCAACCGACATAACCGCACGAACAAAAAGACGCCTGATCTTGCGTCGCAGGCTGGATGAATGAGGAGACTTGATAAAATCAATCGACTCCAATACGCGCTCAAGATGAGTAAAAAAACGCTCCACATCTTCGGACAATGCGACCTGATTGCGTTTGTCAACAGGTGGTGCTGTTGTCAACAGCAATTTGTCCGTCATAGCCTGACGCAGTTCATAGGTCATAATCTGTACCGCGCTGGCAAGGTTCAGCGAATGAAAAGCCGCATTGACCGGGATCATTACATGGATGCTGGCACGGTCCAGTTCGGCATTGGACAACCCATTATTTTCCCGACCGAACAGGATGGCGACCTGCCCTTGTTCGGTTGCTTGCCAGGCAGTCTGCATGGCTCGGGCCGGCGATTGTAGAGGCCAGCGGATACTTCGCTGCCGGGCCGAGGTTGCCAATACCAGATGGGCCCCCCGCAGTGCGCTGTCAAGATCCGGGCATACAACAGCCTGCTCAAGGATGCGGTCAGCCCCCGCGGCACGCGCCACAGCCACTTCACTGGGAAAAATATCCGGTTGTACCAGATACAGCTGCTGCAATCCCATGGTCAACATTGCCCTTGCTACAGCACCGATATTGCCGGGATGACTGGGTCGGATCAATACGATACGCACCCGGCCACTACGCCATGTGATCCTGTTCGAATCGGCAATCAATGGCTCTGAAACAGGATGGGACAAAGGACTATTGAACTCCACTTTTGGTTAGCGGGTGCTGTGGACAAATAAAACAAATCCTGCTGTGCCAGTGCCCTGATATACAGGATAATACAGCTTATTCAAGATTGAACAATCGGAGATTCACCCATGCATCCTTTTGTAAATACCGCCGTGAAGGCAGCCCGCCGGGCCGGCAAGGTCATTGTACGGCATCTCGATCGACTCGACCGGATTGATATCGAGAAAAAAGGCCGTAACGACTATGTCAGCGAAGTTGACCGCATGGCAGAAGCAGAAATCCTGGCGGTGGTCCAGCAAGCCTATCCGGATCACGCAATCATCGCCGAAGAAAGTGGACTGCAACAAGGCACCAGGTATGAGTGGATTATCGATCCTCTCGATGGGACGACCAATTTTCTGCATGGCTACCCCCAGTTTGCGGTCTCCATCGCTGTTCGCGAAGCTGGAAGAGTTCTTCACGGGGTCATCTTTGATCCACTGCGTAACGAACTGTTTACTGCCTCACGAGGCGGAGGCGCGCGCCTCAATGATCGTCGCATCCGGATCAGTCATTGCCTCAACCTGGAATATGCCCTGCTGGGTACCGGTTTTCCGTTCCGGGATATGCTGTACCTGGAACCCTGGCTCAGCAGCTTTCGGGAAATGCTGGTCCAGACCAGTGGCGTCAGACGGGCAGGATCGGCGGCACTGGACCTGGCTCACCTGGCCTGTGGGCGTTTTGATGGCTTCTGGGAATTCGGCCTGTCGATCTGGGACATCGCTGCTGGCTGCCTGCTGATCGAGGAAGCCGGTGGTTTGGTCAGTGGTGTAACCGGTGCTGCCGACCATTTGGACAGCGGTCACATCGTTGCCGGCAACCCTCACCTGCATCCACAAATCTTACAAATCGTTAGCAACCATCTGCCCGAGGGTTTTCATTCGACAACAGCCTCATCACTGGAAACAGAAAATCCGGGGTAATCGGAAAAGTATTTCGTGTACTCTCCAGAGCCACAACCAATTTCCAAAACCCGCGCCTCGGGATGATGCTCGGTCTGAAGGCATTCCAGAATCACTCACAGCTCCCGAGGCATCTCTTATGCTGCCATTCGACGGAACCAAGTATAACCCCGGGCTATTGAAAAAGTTGCGTGATGGGCCATTTGCCGGATCGAAACCCCTGCGACTCAGTGACTGGTGCCTTCAGAGCGATGTATTTTATTGTATACGTTGTATTTTCCTGAGGGTTTTTTCATCGGAATTCGCTTTATTTCCTGCAAGGTCTTGGCATCGTAAATCACCAGAGCACCATCCATATCCCATACACTGACCAGCGCATAGCGGCCGTAGCGATCGAACTCTACATGGGCCGAGGTTTTTCCGGGAGCGGGACGCAGGGTTTTCACGATCTTCAGGGTGCGCTTGTCAATCACCTGCATGACATCCTTGTTGGGTCCGAAAAATACATCGGTCCAGGCATAGGGGGTGTTTTCATGGCTGCGCAGAAAAAACCCTGGGCCCAGGGTTTTGATCCGTTTGATCACCTTCCAGGTTTTCATATCGATGACACTGACGATACCCTGCTTGAGATTGGGGGTCGCCAGCACCCACCTGCCTTGGTAATTCCAGGTGATCCCCGAACCCAGATGCGGCATCCCCGGAAGATCGATTTTCGCCGCTACCACTCCACCATCGAGATAGACTACCCGTGCCTGGTTGTCATCACCGCGACTGGCTCCGATCAAAAAACGATATGCCGGATCAAACATGAAATCATCCATGAAAACATCGACCTTGATGCGCCGGATGGGAAATCGCTCATGCTTAATCGGCACTTCATCACCGGAATCTTTGCGGTAATCATGAATCCATTTGGTTTGTGGGGCGACGGCATCATCGGCGTAGGCGATTTCCCATATTTCTTTCAAGTCTTTCAAGGCAACGATAAAACTGTTGCGTGGTGCCGCTTGATAAACGGCACTGACCCGAGAGGTCTTGCGGTGTTTTTTGTCGGTAACCGAAATGATTTTTAGTATCGATAAATCTTTCGCATCGAGAATAACCAGGGTATGAGGCAGGTAGTTGCCGACCATGATGTATCGACCATCACCGGAAATAGCTAAATTACGGGTGTTGATTCCGGCCCGAACCTCAGCCACGATTTTCAGGTTATACATATCGTATTTACTGATCCAACCACCGCGTGAGGCAAAGTAGACAAACCGCCCGTCAGGAGAATATTTTGGTCCACCATGCAGGGCAAAACGACTTTTAAAGCGGGTGATCGGCTGCAGTTTGTCACCATCGAGTACGGTCACATGGTGATCACCAATTTCCACCACCAAGAACAGATTCAAAGGGTCGGCCTGATAGACCGGTTTATCCCCCAAGCTGCCTGGTTTGTAGTAGACCACGCGACTGGCCTCAATCAGGGCTTCTCCCCATTCTGGTTCAGTGTCCAGAGGCGTGTAGATATAGTCGACCAGGTGCTTGATCTGCTGCGCCGAAAGTTGCCGACCAAAGGCGGGCATCTGGGTAATGGCTTCACCATGGGTGATTTCCGAGACGGCCTTTTCCCGTGACAGGCGACTGAGATTCTCGGGCAGTAATGCGGTACCCATACCACCGAGGCGATTGGCCCCGTGGCAGCTGGCGCAGTATTTCTGATACAGGTTTCCTGTGGCCGTCTGAATTGCCGTCGAAGCGGCCAAAACCAGGCCGGGAAAGGCCAGCAAACAAATCAGGGGATATCGAAGTCGCACTTTATTTTTCATCGGCATGGGCCCGCCTGTCATGTGAATGCGGTGTAATGAGGAGTCGTTCCTGATCGGTGGTTAAACCAATTTCTGCATCGGTTAAATAACAGCCCGGATCTTCGGCCCAATAATCACCACTGATCTGATAGGCCCGAACCCGGGTATTGCCATTGCAGATATCCAGATACCGACATTCGCCACAGCGCCCCTTCAACGGGCGTGGTCGGACCTTGAGACCGGCCATTAATGGGTCAGAAGTATCGGGCCAGATCTGGGAAAATGGGCGCTCACGAACATTACCCAAATTATAGTTCCACCACATGGTGTCCGGGTGCACATTGCCCAGATTGTCGATATTGGCAATATTGACTCCGGTAGAATTACCTCCCCATTGTCTGAGCTTGTCTTGCATATGGGTGAATTGGTCAGGCATATGCTGTTGAATCCACAGCAACAGGAAAACCCCATCCGCATCGTTATTGCCACTGACAAATTCGCCTTCCTTACCCTCTCGGGCTTGCTGCCAGCAGGTGCGAAATAACAATTCCATCGCCCGGCGGGTCGAGACAAACACGGTATCATCCCGGCGATGGGTATTGCCACGCCCGGCATAATTTAAATGGGACAGATAGAACCGATCGATATTGTGTTCCTCCATAAGCGCCAGCATGGCCGGCAGTTCCTGCTCATTGTCCTGGGTCATGGTGAAACGAATCCCCACCTTGACGCCGATCTCATTACACAGTGCTATGGCCCGCATAGAGGCCGCAAAGGCCCCCTCTTTACGACGAAAACGATCATGAGTCGAACCGATCCCATCCAGGCTGATACCAACATAGTTATAGCCAACCGCCGAGATTTCTTCGATATTGTCCTCATTGATCAAGGTCCCATTGGTCGATAGGCCAACATAAAAGCCTTTGTTTTTCGCATAGTGGGAAAGGGCAAAAATATCCGGCCTGAGCAACGGCTCTCCACCGGAAAGAATCAGTACCGGTACGCCGAATTCATGCAAATCATCCATGACTGTCTGTACTTCAGCAGTAGACAACTCACCACTAAAATCCTTGTCCGCAGAAATCGAGTAACAATGCTTGCAAGTCAAATTACAGCGTCGGATCAAGTTCCACACCACCACCGGCCCAGCCGGCTGTCGGACCGGTACCAGTGGTGTCGGAGCATGGAGCTCACGCATATATCTGGAAATTCGAAACACTATATTCTCCTTTCGGGGTAAAGCCGCAACCCCGTTTTCTTCAGAATTCTGGTGCTGAACAAAACAGTATGGCCGTGATCATTCGGCCCCAATATCGCCGCAAGAACATCCACTTTACTTGTGACCTCGGACCGGCTACGACCATGCACCATAACAAAGAAATTATAGGGCCAATCCGGCAGATGCCGTGGGCGACGGTAGCAGTGACTGACAAAATCCAACACACCAATTTTCTTTCCCGCCGCCCGTACCGCCGTATCTGGAACATTCCATACCGACATACCGTTGGCGGTATAGCCCAGCTTATAATGATTGGGTACCAATGCAACCCGGCGAATAATTCCCGCTTTCAGCATCCGTTGGCAGCGCTGAATAACCTCTTCAGGCATTAATCCCAGTTGTGTTGCCACCTCGTGGTAGGGCCTGGCGGTCAATGGCAAACCGCTCTGTGTGGCAGCGATAATCTGCCGGTCTGTGCTGTCTATCAAGGTCACGAGCCTTTCATATTTCCAGCTTCAGGCCGACAAAAAACTCTTCCTGCTTGGGCATATTGCGTACCGGATAGCCGGTTTTTTTGGCAATCAAAGCCAATACCTGCCCGATCTCTTCCGGAGTCTCGGTAGCGATGACAAACCACATATTAAAGGGATGGTCGCGCTGGTAATTATGTGCCACTTCAGGAAATGCATTGACTTGTTCTGCGACCCGCTCCAGCTCATTATCGGGGACTCGTAGCGCCGCCAAGGTCAAGCCACCACCCAACTTTTCCGCGTGATACATCGGCCCCAGACGGGAGATAAAACCCTGCTCTTGCAAGATCTCCAGACGATTCAGCAAATTATCTTCGGCAAGACCAAGTGTCCGGGCAGCAGCTGCGAAAGGCCGTTCACAAATCGGCAGCCCCTCTTGCAACAGATTCATTATACTTCGATCGGTCGCCCCCAGATCGGTCGCCCCCAGGGCCTGGCTATCCGACATCTTGTCTACCATCCCTCAGCCCTCGATGCACACGAACCGGCAACAAACGGTTATTCCCATCCGCAGCAATACTGCAAGCCCCCTGCTGCTTGAATCGTTGACTGCTGAACAGCACTTCATAAGCATATTGCTCCAGGCCACAAGTACCAACCAGCTGCTCCAGGTGCTGTAACACTACCTCCCGATCCCGACCATGAATCATACAAAACAGATTATAGGGCCATTTGGGTAAGCGTCGTGGTCTCCGGTAGCAGAGTGTGACCACGCGCTGTTTCCCCAAACACTGGCCAACCTGTTGCACCTTTTCATCGGGGACATCCCAAACCACCATCGCATTGGCCCGATAACCGAGCTCATGGTGGCGTACAACCACACCCATACGGCGGACCGTACCATCACCTTGCCACTTTTTCAGAAACTCGATGACCTGTCGCTCAGACATACCAATCTGCGCACCGATACGGGCATAGGGGTGTGATACCAGTGGCAAGCCCTGCTGCAGCGCAGCCACCAGGGCAAGCTCGAGTTCGCTTAAGTCGCCCATTGCAGTGGGAACCCAAGATCAATATGGTAGGCCTCCAGCATTGGCAGCATCATCAGTGCCAGGTCGGTTTGCTGCTCAATCTCCTGTACGATCTGCTGCAGGCGATCCTGGCTGGAAGTTGTGACCACAAACCAGAGGTTGTAACAATGTTCACGGGCATAATTGTGGTTCACCTCAGGGTAGGCCGTCACCAAGTCTGCTACTTCCTGTAATCGCTGTTCCGGTACCGCCGCAGCTACCAGAGAGCTGACTCCAATCCGGTTGGTCTGGAATACCGGGCCCACACGACTGATCACCCCTTGCTCCTGCAAATCCGCAATCATTGCAAGCACTGTGGATTCATCACTACCGAGCTCGGCAGCAAGTTCCGCATAAGGCGTTGTGGAAAGCGGAAAATCGTGCTGATACCTGTTTAATAAATCTCTTTCCAGACCATTCATGCTTCCTACAGTCCGATCTTGTGAGCACGACTAGTAAAAAAAATCCCGCTCGGTGCATCAGCCGGCAATGATTTGAGCAAGGTCATGGTCGCGGTATCGTAAATATTGACCCGATTGTCGTCTCGAACCGAAACCCATACCTGCTCTCCCCGTGGGGTAAATTCCATATGTAGAACCGTTTTTCCCGGTTTCAAGGTCTTGATAATCTGTTGACTCGGCACATCGATAATCTGTACCGTACCATTCAAGGGGTAGGCAAAATTAACCCAGATCTGTCGCCCGTCCGGTCTGGCCATGACAAAAACCGGCTGTCCGTAGGTTGCAATCCTGCCGATTTGCCGCCAACTGCCTGTGCGCATCACCAAAATTTCGTGATGGCCTACGGCAGGCACAAACAAGGCATCGCCTGCCTGTGTCCAGCCTTCAAGGTGTGGCATTTTATAGACCGGCAGTAGTTTCTCACCCCGCCCATAATGAGGCAGAATTCGACGCACCCCTTTTTCGGGTTGCCAAAGATCAAGCAAAGCCATACCATCTTCGCCAAACAAGCCAGCAATATAATAGCGACCATCCGGGGTGATCAGACCATCATAAGGCAGTCGGCCGATATTTTTAAACTTGGTAATCTTCAGCGCCGTACGATCGTGCGCATCCAGCACCCAGGTTTCACCCGCGTCATAGAGACTAAACACGAATTTCATTCCCGGTGCATCGACCAAACCAATCACTTTTGAGCGCTGGCCCTTGTTGCCATAGGTCGTGGGAATATCCGCCACCAGCTGCAGGCTGGCAGCGTCAAATAGCTTCACGCCTCCCGGTGTGTAATTGGATACAGCCACCAGACGACCATCCTGGGAAATTGCCCCGCCGATACTGTTGCCCGACTGGATGACTCGTTTAACCAGTTTTCTAGTCAATAAATCGATTTTCGACAGCCCGCCATCACGCCCAAACACAAAGGCATAGCGTTCATCCCGCGAAAATACAACTGAAGCATGGGACAGATCTCCCAGCCCACCGATTTTGCCGAGGCTGGTCTGGCCGCTCGTCTCAACAATCAGTACTTCACCGGTAGCCCGTTCGATAATTACACCCAAATCACCTGTGCCTCGAACTGGCTGTGCGAACGACAAAAGTGGCAGGAATAACAATGGCAGGAGCAGGCACGTCCTAACCCACGAACAACGGCTGCAAAACCTAGTCATGGGGCACTCCCTTTTGCAACAATTCAATCAAATACGTGATATCTGCATGACTCAGCAATCCACGCCATGGGGGCATCGGAGTATCGGGCACTCCGTCCAGAATAATAGTACGAAGCAATTTGGCATCTCGTGTTGCCATAACCCGGGGCAGTAGCGACGGACCGAGGCCACCCTTTAAGGTCATCCCGTGGCAGGAACCACAATCCTGCTTTAAGAGGTGGATGAGTTCCGTTTTACGTTGTGCGCCAGGCTCGGCTGTTGCCGCTTGTGCCAGCACCGGCTGGGCGAGCGTCAGGAAAAACACAACTGTGATTGCTACGGAAAAGAGTGGCTCATGCCTCCGCCTGGACCGACCGACCGAGAATGTCTGTGTATGCTTGTTCATGAGGTGAAGTCTGTCGCCATTCCAGTTCTTTTGCAAGTGCTACGACCCTGCCGATGACAATCAATGAGGGTGTGGTGAAAGCGTGTACACGGGCCTGTTCTGGCAGTTGTTCCAGTGTGGTCAAACAACGGCGCTGATCACTGTGTGTACCTTTTTCGATAATCGCAGCCGGGGTGCTACCCGCCAGGCCCGCTTGCTCCAGTCTGGTGGCAATTTCATGCAGATGGCCCAGCCCCATATAGACCACCAGGGTGGTATCGGGATCTGCCAGACTGTTCCAGTTAAGATCCAATGGCTGATTTTTTTGACAATGACCGGTCACCATCCGAACACTTTTGGCCAATCCGCGATGAGTCAGGGGGATTCCGGCATACGTGGTACAGGCGGAAGCCGAGGTAATACCGGGGACGATACGGAAGGGGATGCCATGCTCACGCAGGTAGAGGGCTTCTTCACTACCCCGACCGAAAATTAACGGATCTCCTCCCTTAAGACGAACAATCCGGGTTTTGCCTGCCCGTGACAACTGCACCAGCAAGGCATTGATTTCATCCTGGGTCATGTGGTGATGACCAGAGGTTTTACCGACATAGAATTTTGCCGTACCCGCCGGGACAAGGGCCAATATTTCTGCTGACACCAGTCGATCGAATACCACCACATCAGCTTCCTGCAAGAGTCGGTTGGCTTTCACTGTCAACAGCTCCGGATCACCGGGACCCGCGCCAACCAGATCAACATGAGGTGATTCTTTCATACAAGCCTCACACATTTCCATCTAGGAAGCTGTCCGAGAATACAGAACCTGCTACGGAAAAGTCTCCTAGTATTGATGAGATATTTTTTTACTGCCTGGTCTCCAGTCCTACAGGAGTTACCGAGCTCAATAGTATCGATTATCGCACGGCTGAAGTACTTGACGTTCACAACAATTTCATTCGCCCCATTATCCACATCAAGTGCGATAAAAGAAAGGCGGGGAAGCAATACCATCACTTCCCCGCCGCACAAGACGCTACCGATTAGTAGATATCGTGCTGGGTGTTGTGGACGTTGAATTTGCCTGTGGCGGTCACCAGTCGCTTGTCCTTGATGACGGCTTTGACTTTCAGGGTTTTGTCATCATAGACCACGATGGCAGACTGCTTGCCCTGCGGATTCCAGACCGAAAGCCAGACTTCGTCACCGGCCTTGTTGTACTCCGGCTCGACCACGCGCGGTGTGCCACCCACTCCGGCATCCTTGGCGACATTGATCAACTTGTAGCCCTTATCAAGATTATTGATATCGAACACGGCCACGGTTCCATAGGTCTCCGAATCTGGATTCAGAGGATTGTCGGCCCACAGGTTGGTGGATTTGGGGTTGGTTTTGACAAACAGGTTGCCACTGCCTTCCATATTCAAATGCCGCACCACCTTCCAAGCACTGTCTGGATGACCCTTGGGATCGGTACCGATACCGGCCAGCCAGTCATCACCCAAGTGTCCTGTAATCCACACCGGCCCGTATTTGGGATCATTGATATTGGCGCCACGACCAGGATGCGGGATCTTGCCAACCGTGACATTCTTGACCAGGGCCCCCTCTTTGGAATCAACGACCGAGATGATATTGGACTTGTTAGCCGCATCCATGAAATACCGCTGGGTCGAATCCCATCCACCATCGTGCAAGAACTTGGCGGTATTGACACTGGTGACCTTCAAGGCATCCAGATCGGAATAGTCAACCAGCAGCACCTTGCCGGCTTCCTTGAGATTGACCATGAACTCCGGACGCTGATGACTGGCGATAATCGCTGCCACCCGGATCTCTGGATGATAAACGTTATCAATGGTCATTCCCCGGGTCCCTTCCACCCTCAGAGGTTTCAGGTCGGAACCTTCCATGATCACGTATTGTGGTGGCCAATAGCAACCGACGATAGCATATTTGTCTTCGAAGCCCTTGAATTTAGACAGTTCTACCGAGCGTGCTTCCATACAAGGCTTGATTTCAGCCACACGATCCGGTTTCTTCATCCACAGGTCGATCATGACCACCTTGCCATCCCGGCCCACCACGTAGACATAACGCCCGGATTCGGACAACCGTGAGATATGCACCGCATAACCGGTATCGACAATATTGATGATTTTCTTGGTGTCACCATCGATCAGTGCCACCTTACCGGCATCACGCAGGGTCACCGAGAAGAAGTTGCTGATATTGTAATCATTCATCTTCTTGGTCGGGCGATCCGCTGGCTTGATATACACCTTCCAGGAATCATTCATCTCCTTGATACCCAGTTCTGGAGGCTGCGGTGGCTCCTGCTGGATATAGCGTGCCATGATATCAATATCTTTCTCAGACAACCTACCTTCCCAGGAGGGCATCCCGCCTGAAGTACCGTACGTAATGGTCGCAGCCAACGTTTCAGTACCACGCTTTAAGGTAATATCCGTAGTCAATGGCTTGCCGGTGGCACCCTTACGCAACACCCCGTGACAACCCGCACAACGCTCGAAGAAAATCTCTTTGCCGGTAGCAAACTCTTCCGCAGTGATCGCAGGTCCTGCCGGTTTTGCTGTGGAAGCTGCGGTTACGGTAGATGGTGCAGACTGATAGGCTTCCTCAGCCTTCTTTTTCTCCGCGATAGCGTTGCCACTGGCAAGGCTGGCCAGCGCTACAGCAGTTGTTACAGTAATCAATTTTTGTTTCATGATCTAAATAAACCTCCTGGCTCTCTAACTCTTATAAATGATTAACCCCGACTAATCCATATGCTGCGAGTACACTATAAATTGCTGATCGAAAAGTTCCTTGATATTCATCAAGGTTTGCAGAAACGACGACAACAGAGGAGCCATGACCCCACAACCCTTCCCTGTCTTCTTCGCTTTTTAGTGATCAGTAAATATCGTGTTGGGTGTTATAGACGTTAAATTTACCGGTAACCGTGTGCAGTCGACGGTCTTTGATCACGGCTTTGACGGCAAGCGTTTTGTCATCGTAAATCACGATCGCAGACTGACGGGTGGATGGGTTCCAGACCGACAACCAGACCTCATCACCTGCCCGGTTATATTCCGGCTGCAGCACGCGTGGCGCACCACCAACCCCGGAGTCCTTTGCGACATCGAGCAACTTGTAGCCCCGGTCTAAACGATCGAGGTCAAACACGGCCACGGCTCCGGCGATACCACCATCTGGATTGAGCGGGCTATCCACCCACAGATGATTGGAAGCGGGATGAGTTTTGACAAACAGATTACCTGTGCCTTGCATTTTCAGATGACGCACCACTTTCCAGGCACTGGTTGGATGCCTGACCGGATCGGTACCGATAGCAGCCAGCCAGTCATCGCCCAAATGCCCGGTAACCCATAGCGGGCCATATTTTCGATCATTGACATTGGCACCGCGTCCAGGATGTGGGAGCTTGCCAACAGTAATATTCCTCACCAGCTTGTCGACCCGGGTATCCACCACAGAAATGATATTGGATTTACTCGCTGCCGCCATGAAATAACGGTGGCTGGCATCCCAGCCCCCGTCATGCAAAAATCGGGCACTGTAGATGCTGGTTGTTTTTAATGCGTTTAGATCAGAATAATCAACCAGTAAAATTTTTCCGGCTTCCTCTACGTTGAGGATAAATTCCGGTCGTTGACGACTGGAGACAATAGCTCCTACACGCACTTCAGAAAGATAGGTATTATCGATGGTCATGCTGCGGGTGTTCTCAGCCCGCAATGGCCGCAGATCTATCCCATCAAGAATCACATACTGTGGAGGCCAGTAACAGCCGATAATCGTGTAGCGATCTTCCCAGCCCGGGTATTTCGAGGCTTCGACACTCCGTGCTTCCGCACAGGGTTTGACTTCAGCCACCCGATCGGGTCGCTTCATCCACAGGTCAATCATGACCACTTTGCCATCACGACCGACCACATAAATATAGCGACCTGAAGCTGACAGGCGTGAAATATGCACAGCATAGCCCGTGTTTACGACAGTAACGATTTTCCGGGAGTCACCATCAATCAGCGCAACCTGGCCGGCATCCCGCAGGGTTACAACAAAGAAGTTACTGATATTGTAGTCATTCATCTTTCTGACAGGCCGTCGGGAGAGATCGACAAATACCCGCCAGGAGGCGTTCATCTGTTTCATGCCCAGTTCAGGAGGCTGGGATGGCGGCAGCTGGATATAGCGCACCATGATATCGATTTCCTGCGGCGTTAATACCCCATTCCAGGAGGGCATGCCATCGGCAGTACCGTCGGTAATCGTCGCCCTCAGGAAATTGGCCCCACGCGCGCGCGTAACATCGGTCGTCAGCGGTCTTCCCGTTGTCCCCTTGCGCAGGGTACCGTGACAACCGGCACAGCGCTGAAAATAGATTCTGTTGCCCGAGGCAAATTCCTCTGCCGTCAATGTCGGCACTTTCCCGGCAACGCCTGATGGCACCTGCACCGTTGAAGGAGCTGACTGATAAGCCTGCTGTGCCTGTTTTCCCTCAGCCGACACTGCACAGGCGATTATGGTGCCCAGCCCCATGGCCATAACCGCAGCTATGGTTTTGAACTTCATAACCCCCCCATTATTGTTTAGGTGTCGGCTTCCATGCACTGGCGGCAGTCTGTGCTGCCAAACGCTGCTGTGCCGGGATTTTTTTTGCCAATTCCTTTTTTGCTTCGGTGGCAGCTTCCAGACCGTCTGCCGCTGCAAGAATGATCCACTGATAGGCCTTGATATTATCCTGATCGACCCCTTTACCAAAATAGTACATCATTCCGAGGTTGTATTGAGCCTCTGGATAACCCTGCTCAGCAGCCAGACGGTACCACTTTAAGGCCTTGCTATCATCATTCTTGACCCCGATGCCCCGGTCATAAATCAATGCCAGATTGTATTGTGCCTTTGCATCACCTTGTTCGGCAGAGGCCTGCCGCTCCTGAACACGACTGACCGCATAAGAGGACATGAGCTCATCGAACCCGGACCAGTTCAGCAGAGCATAGGCTCCGCCCAGTAGCAGTGCAATCAGAAATACCACTTTCGAAAGTTTCATGGGTAGAATGGTAACACACAAGCAAACGGATAAAATACCAGCCTGTTACCCTGCGTCACTCACCCTGAGCCTGCCATCGATGCAAAAAAATCAACAAGCCTTGTGTTTTGGGTTGGGGGCGGTCTTTCTTTGGTCTACAGTCGCCACCGCCTTTAAGCTGGCACTGCGCCAGTTACAACCCCTGCAGCTACTCTTTCTCGCCGCATGCACGGCTTGTCTGATGCTGTTGGCTATCATCATCACCAGTGGTCGCTGGCAACCACTCCTTGCCATTCCAACACATGATCGCAACAAAAACCTGCTGCTGGGGATACTCAATCCAGGACTGTACTACATGGTTCTGTTCAAAGCCTATGACCTGTTACCGGCCCAGGAAGCCCAGGCGCTCAACTATACCTGGGCCATCACCCTGGCGTTGCTGTCCGTACCGATGCTAAAACAGCGGCTGCATAAAACAGATCTGGCCGCACTACTGCTCAGTTATTGCGGGGTATTGATCATCGCCACCCATGGCAAGCCATGGTTGCTCGAATTCAGCAGTACTGCCGGGGTAGCACTGGCACTGGGCAGTACCTTGCTATGGTCTTTTTTCTGGCTCATCAATGTCAAGAATCACCAGGATCCAGTGCTCAGCCTATTCCTGAATTTTCTCGGTGGTTTGCCGTTCATTACCGTCACCATGCTCCTTTTTTCCAGTTTTCCACCACTCGGCACTGTTTGGTTAGCTGCCATTTATGTCGGCTGTTTTGAAATGGGTTTTACCTTTATTCTCTGGCTCAAGGCGCTTACGTCCAGCGACTCCGTGGCATGGATCGGCAACCTGATTTTCCTGTCACCCTTTATTTCGCTGGTGCTGATATATTGGTTGCTGGGGGAGCCGATTCTTTTCTCCTCTGTCATCGGACTGGTATTGATCATTTTCGGTACCCTCTGGCAACAGCAGGGACGGTTGAGATCCTGGTTCACTCGCTAAGGTCAATACGTTGACTCTCAATATACAGACACCCCGCCCGGCAACACGAACTGGGCTGATTCCCCCAGATCAAGACGTGGCATAAAGCGCTCAACCACTTGCAAGCCGGCCATTTGCTGCGGGCCATCCTGCAGGCGGTGTCGACTGAGTGCAATCCCGCGGTAACCAAGCTCTGCAACCACACCCAAAGTGGTGGCCGTAAAATCCTTTAACTCTCCAAAGGGAATGGAAAAAATCTCGCTGCATGTGATTCCGGGTATATTTTGCAATTGTGTCTGACAAAGGGCGATTTCCTGCTGTTGTTCATCTGCACTTAACGAGGCCAGGACATAGTGGGAATGGCTATGATTTCCATAACTCAGACCCGGTGCCGGCCGCATCCAACTGACATCATCAATCACGGCTGCCGGCTCCTCAAGCCCAATGCTGTAATCAGCAAAAAATTGCTCAAGTGCCACGTCGACAGCAGCACTGTTGACCGTCGGTTGTTTACTGCGCCGATAAAAACTTTGCGATGGATCACCTTCAGCCACCCTTGAAAAGGCTTCGAAATCTTCCACCAGATCCAGATTTTGCAGCACCCGAACTTTATCACGCCAAAATACACCACCCTTGAGCATGGCACTGTTGATAAAGATCGTGGTGGAGATATCCAGACCCTGCAACACTGGCAGCGCATACTCAAAGGCTGATTTGTACCCATCATCGAAGGAAACACAAGCCAATCCATGATGACATCCTGCAGCAGCGAACTCGTCGATGCTAACAAACTGAAAATATTTCTGCAGTCGCACCATCAAGACTTCGAGTTGAATCGGGGTAATGTTGTGCAGACCTTTGGCGAGCTGCTCAGGAGGATTGGGATAACAGGCATGAAACAGCAAGCCCAGACCATAACGATCGGCTACTGTACGAAGCGCAGCGGTATCAGGATTCAACAGTAACTCCATACTCAACCAGTGACTACAGAATGGCCATCAGCAGACCAGGGGCAGTAATAATCCGACTTTCTCATAACAAAGGATTATAATCATGCCTTCAGTTTATACACAGCTCCCATTCATTACTTCATCATTTCATTGGATTCGAATATGTCGAATGCTACACACATCGACGGCAAAGCTTTTGCCGCCAAAATACGCCTTCAGGTTGCTGCCGCTGTTACACAACTTCAACAACACCACCAACTACAACCAGGCCTGGCGGTGGTGCTGGTTGGAGAAGACCCGGCCAGTCGTGTCTATGTTCGTAACAAGGCCAAGCAGACGCTTGAAACCGGGATGTATTCGGTCGAGCACCGTTTGTCTGGCGACACTTCACAAGCTGAATTGCTGGCCCTGATCGAGCAACTTAATGCAGATCCACTTATCCACGGCATTCTGGTACAGCTTCCCGTACCCCAGCAGATCGATGCCGATGCGGTCATCAATGCGATCGATCCAGACAAGGACGTGGATGGCTTTCATACCACGAATACCGGCAAGCTTTGGTCAGGCATTCCCGGTCTCATACCCTGCACCCCCCTGGGTTGCCTGATGCTGCTGCGTGACTCCATACCCGAAGGCCTGGCAGGCAAACATGCTGTCGTGGTCGGCCGTTCCAACATTGTCGGCAAACCCATCAGTGCCTTGTTGCTACGGGAACACTGCACGGTCAGTATCGCCCATTCACGCACTAAAGATCTGCCAGGTCTGTGCGCTGAGGCAGATATACTGGTTGCCGCCGTCGGTCAACCAGAAATGATCAAAGGCAGCTGGGTTCGCAAAGGCGCCACTGTTATCGATGTCGGTATCAACCGTATCGATGCCGGCAATGGCAAGACCCGGCTCATCGGTGATGTTGAATTTGTAGTCGCAGCACAGCGTGCCAGTGCCATCACACCGGTACCTGGAGGTGTGGGGCCGATGACCATCGCTTGTTTGCTGCGCAATACCATTACCGCCGCCTGCCTGCAAACCGGCTTCTCCAATCCAATGTTGTCAGCCTGATACCTGGATTCGGACCGCCTTCTAGTGCTCAGAGTGGGAGGCAAAAATAGATCGGGGCCTCGGCTTAACTCAGCGATACACCGGAAAACGACTGCATAACTCGAGTACTTTGGCCTTGATGGCAACCAACATGGCATCATCATCCATGTGATCGAGAAGGTCACAGATCCAGTGTGCGAGATCACACATTTCTGCTTCAGCAAAGCCACGAGTTGTCGAAGCTGGTGAACCAATACGCAGGCCACTGGTGATGAATGGTGATTTAGGGTCATTGGGTACAGCGTTCTTGTTCACAGTGATATTGGCCTCACCCAATCGGCGCTCCGCATCCTTGCCGGTAATCCCTTTGTCCACCAGATCCAACAAAAACAGGTGATTCTGGGTACCACCGGAAACCACCTTGTAGCCTCGCTCCATGACGGTTTTCGCCATGACGCTGGCATTGCGAACCACTTGTTGCTGATAGACTGCGAACTCGGGTTGCATCGCCTCTTTCAAGGCTACGGCTTTGGCTGCAATAACATGCATCAGAGGGCCACCCTGAGTACCAGGAAAGACCAATGAATTGAGTTTTTTGGTGATTTCAGGGGCCTCTCTAGCCAATATCATGCCTCCCCGAGGGCCACGCAAGGTTTTATGGGTAGTGGTGGTCACAACATCCGCAATGGCTATAGGATTGGGGTACAACCCGGTCGCCACCAGCCCGGCAACGTGGGCCATGTCCACAAATAACAGTGCTCCAACCGCATCGGCGATATCACGAAAGCGCTGCCAATCCAATTTCTGTGAATACGCAGAAAACCCCGCCACAATGATTTTTGGGTGATACTCCAGTGCCAGGGCTTCAATATGCGCATAATCGACAATACCGTTCGTGTCTGTGCCGTATTGCACAGCATGAAACAGCTTGCCGGAGAAATTGACCGCAGCGCCATGGGTCAAATGACCGCCATGCTCAAGACTCATCCCCAATACAGTATCACCGGGCTTGAGTAAAGCCAAATAAACCGCCGCATTGGCCTGGGAACCAGAATGCGGCTGTACATTCACATAATCCGCACCAAATAGCTGTTTGGCTCGATCAATGGCCAGTTGCTCTGCGATATCGACATACTCACAACCCCCGTAATAGCGCCGACCGGGATAACCTTCCGCATATTTGTTCGTCAGCACCGACCCCTGTGCCGCCAACACCCTTGGGCTGGCATAATTTTCCGAGGCAATTAATTCGACATGCTCTTCCTGGCGCCGTTCCTCTTGGCACATGGCGGTCCAAAGCTCCTCATCAAAGCCTTCAATAAGGTCATCATAACTATACATTTACAGTACCCTCCGGGGTTTTTCTATCAGTGATGCCAGCAAATTTATAGGCACGGGAAAATTCGAGAACGAGCTCATGTTGACGTTATTGTGTAGAACCATGTTTTCTGCTCCCGCAGCTCACAGTCAAGGCGATGTTGACGGTGCAGATGGCGCAGATGCGCCAGACACTCACTCATCGCAAAAATAATTTGATGTGTATCCAGTGGCCGGTCAAACAGGATCTGCAGTAGATCAGCTGCCGTTTGTGGCTGCTGGCAGGCCTGTTCCAATCGCTGGAGACGCTGCTGATGATGATTGATCAAATCACGAGCACGTCTATGCAGCCCATAAAAAGGTCTGCCATGTGCCGGCAACACCAAAGTCTCGGGATCCAGCTCACAGAACTGCTGTAGGGAAACCAGGTAATCTGCCAAGGGATCGGCATGGGGTTGGTTGGCCAACAAGGAAATATTGGGCGAGATCCGTGGCAAGATTTGATCACCTGCCAGCAAAATCTTGCGTATAGGGTGATACAGACAGACATGCTCGAGAGCATGCCCCTTACCGATCAACACCTGCCAAGCTTGGCCATTGATTTCGAGAATATCACCCTCATCCAGCGCCTGAAAAGACATCGGTGGGGCACTGACCAGCCGTCGATACCTATTACCACGCACACGCAAATCTTCGGTACGCTGTTCATCGAGACCATGGCTAAGGAAAAAATCAGCCATCCGATTACAGAATCGCTCGGTGTGGTCCTGCTGTAGCCAGTTCGCCATTAACCATTCTGTTCGATTCATATACAGGCTTGCCCCAGTCTGTTGTTTAAGCCAACCGGCCAAACCCACGTGATCGGGATGAAAATGGGTAACCAGAATCCGCCGTAACCGCCCTGCTCCCAGATTCGCCAGCATGCTGTGCCAGTGTTGTTTCCCAATATCGGTAGCAATCCCGGTATCGACCTGCAACCAATCAGGGCCATCGCGGAGTAACCACAGGTTGATGTGGTCCAGGGCAAACGGCAATGGCAAACGCAGCCAGAAGATACCGGATGCCACCTCAAAACGGGCCCCTGGAGCCGGTATCGAAAACTCCGGATAGAGTAGCGGCTCTGTGTTTTGAGATGCCTGGTTTTTCATGAGGTGTTACTTGATCGGGTTGCAGGGCGCATCATTGACAAGCACAGCCAAAAGCCAGCTCGTCCAAAACAATCATCGACCCAATCATTATGCGGGTACGTTTCATATCTTCTCACCTTGTGGGTCACACGAACCAACCTATGAATATGGAATACCAAAGGGCGGGAAGTATAGCAGCGCTCTATCTACTGCTGTGGATATTCACCCTAACAACAAACCTCTCAAGCTTGCAATGACGTTCCTTAATTGTACAGAAATAGCTCCCTGGCGAGATTCTAGTCCATTATAAGCTACTCTCCAATATCAGTTTATTTCAGTTCGCTGATTGTTACTCCTTAGCCTATCGGGAATGTCAAAAGACTCCTGTCATTGGTTCAGCTGATCCTCCGGGTCGTGACCGCAGTGCGTACCCCACGCCCACGGCCAGTATGTACTAAAAACTTTAAATAAAGACTAGTTGTTCGGCGACAATTAACCTGTCCGGTCAGACGACAATTATCTTGACCGGTTGAGT
>CAYQAP010000002.1:0-6408 GCA_964415515.1 uncultured Gammaproteobacteria bacterium
TAAAGGCTAAGCTATGTCCCTATCCAGCACTTCAAATACCGATGATCTGATCATCGATGACATGCACTTTGCGTCACGCTTATTGGTCGGCACCGGCAAATACCGTGATCTGCAAGAAACGCAGTTAGCGATCGAAGCCAGTGGTGCACAGATTGTCACCGTAGCCATCCGTCGCAGTAATATCGGACAACACCCTGGTGAACCCAATCTGCTGGACGTCATTCCCCCAACACGTTACACCATTCTACCCAATACCGCGGGCTGCTACACCGCCAAGGATGCCGTGCGCACCTGCCAACTGGCTCGTGAGCTGCTGGATGGTCATCGATTGGTAAAACTTGAGGTTATGGGCAGCGAGAAAACACTCTTTCCGCATATCACAGAAACACTGCTGGCCGCCCGTACCTTGGTTGATGACAACTTTCAGGTCATGGTCTACAGCAATGATGATCCCATTGTGGCCAAGGAGTTTGCCGATATGGGCTGTATCGCAGTCATGCCACTGGCCGCACCCATCGGTTCTGGCCTGGGGATTCGCAATCCCTACAATATTCGGCTGATTCTGGAAGAAGCGACCACACCGATTCTGGTTGATGCCGGTGTCGGTACTGCCAGTGATGCATCCCTGGCCATGGAACTGGGCTGCGACGGGGTATTGATGAATACCGCCATTGCCGCCGCGCAGAAGCCGGTGTTGATGGCAGCTGCCATGCGTGAAGCCATCAGCGCTGGCCGCAAAGCCTACCTGGCTGGAAGAATGCCGAAAAAACTCTATGCCAGTGCTTCCTCTCCACTGCAAGGCACCTTCTTCTGAGCCCGCAAGCCCAGCAATCCCAACCGGCCACCGGGCACCACCGCCCCATTCGCTCCTTTGTCAGACGCGAGGGCCGGATTACCGCTGCGCAGCAACAGGCGCTGCAGGACCTGTTGCCAAAGTATCTGATTGACAGAAATCAACTTGACCAACAGCTGGCGGCCGGCAAGCAACTGACTCTGGAAGTCGGGTTTGGCAATGGTGAGGCTCTGCTGGCCATGGCAAAGCAAAGCCCGGAACAGCTTTTCATCGGAGCCGAGGTCTACCGACCGGGACTCGGCCGATTGCTGCAGCAGGTTCAGCAACAACAGCTGGACAATATCCGGGTCTTTGATGAGGATGTAATCCGTCTTCTCAATGAGGTCCTTCCACCTCATTGCCTGGATAAAACCTGTATTTTTTTTCCTGATCCCTGGCCGAAAAAACGCCATCACAAGCGCCGTCTGATCAACGCCAATTTTGTACAACAACTTGCTGCCAGCACCTGTGCCGGAGGTCATCTGTTCATCGCCACCGACTGGGCAGGCTATGCCGAATCGATTCTTGCCGTCATGCATGGATCAACTGTCTGGGATAATTTGTCTACAAGTGGCCATTTTATGGACCGGGCCACATTTCGCCCCTTGACTCGTTTCGAGCGACGCGGAACCCGACTGGGGCACAAGGTTTTTGATTTCTGCTTCGAACACAAACCTGTACGTCATCCATAATGGACCCGACAGACACTGAGCTCACACCTGTGGGCGAGATTGTAGATCACCCGAAATGGTGGGATCCCTGGTCCAATCAACCTCGTAAACTTACCGCATCAAACAAACCGGCGTTCACCCGAGAAACCGGCTACGAATACACCAAAACACTGGCAACCACGATCCTGCAACTACCCCGGTTAATCACCTGCTACAGCCGGTTACGGCCTGCTACACCTCCCCCGAGCCAAGCTTTTATCGGCCTGAGTATCACCCCGGATAAACGTTTTAATTCTGCGCTTGAGGAGATGATTGAGGAGCTTGGGGTACAACAACTGCTGCTGCGGGTGCCGGTTTGGCAGCTCGGACGACTGCAAGAATTTTGCCGTTTTATGCAGCGTTTTCCACACTGCAACTGGTTGGTCAACATCCTGCAGAGCCGTGACTGTGTACTCCATCCCCAACGCTGGCAACAGTCACTTACCACAATCTTTACCGCCCTGTCAGCTCAGACCTCCTGGTTTCAAATCGGCAATGCTGTGAACCGCAGCAAATGGGGTTGTCACCATTGTGGAGACTATCTGCACCTGCTGGAAAGTGCCCAACGTCTACGCCGGAGCTTTCCTGATATCAAATTGGTCGGCTCCTCGGTTATTGATTTTGAGCCACTGGTTACCCTGCGCACCCTGCATAACCACCATCTCTATCGACTGGATGCCATTGCTGCACAGCTTTATATCAACCGTCGCGGCTCCGCCTACGGCAGGCAATATCACCTTTTCGATCTGTACAACAAGCTGCGCCTGATCAAGTCCATAGCCAATATCGGCAATCGAGCCGATTCACGATTATGGATCACCGAAACCAACTGGCCACTGCTGGGCACCAAACCCTATACACCGAACTCAGGAAACCCGCGATCTACCGTAGATGAGGCCACCCAGGCCCGTTACCTGCAACAGTACTACCGTATCGCCTGGCAAACCGGCTGGGTAGAGCGTGTCTATTGGTGGCAACTCATCAATCCGGGCTACGGTCTGGTCGACCACCGCAGCGGGAGCCTGCGTAAAATGCCTTCTTATTACGCCCTCAAGGCGTTACTGCATGGCGACTTGCAAGTCACAGTACCTGTCCACGACAACCTGCACCTGAAGTCAGGGTCATAACAATAGCACCGACTTCGCTGATGCCATGTTCACCGATATTCTGAACATTGTCCTGCCGGTCTTCCTGGTCATTGGCCTTGGCTTTGGTTTGCGCCGGGGCAGGTTGATCGATACGGTGTTCATTAGCAGTGTCAATCACCTGGTTTATTATGTCGTCTTGCCATTACTGCTTTTTTATAAAATCGGCACTGCCGATTTTTCTGCCAACTTTAATCCTGCGCTAGTTGCCGGCAATATCACGGTTGTCATACTCGGGTTTGCTGCCGTTTACTGGCTCAGTGGCGCAATCCACTTGCCTGTTACGGTACGGGGTGTCACTGCCCAGGGAGCCTGCCGTGGCAATCTGGCATATATGGGCCTGGCCCTGGTATTTAATGCCTATGGTGAAGCGGGCCTGACCCGCGCTGGCATTCTGATGGGCTTTTTGGTCCCGGTCTACAATTTCGGGTCCATCCTGGTTCTGACCCTTTCGCAGGACAAAAGCACCCGGCCTCGGCGCATTCACTGGCTTTCCAAAATTCTGCTGAACCCGCTCATATTGGCCTCAGCACTGGGCATTGTTTGGAGCATCTACCACCTGCCCCTGCCTCTGCTACTAAGACGGGCACTGGATATCGCCACCGGTATGGCGCTGCCGCTGGCTCTGCTTGCCATCGGTGGCAGCTTTTCAATCCGACGCCTGCAAGGTGATCTCAAGCTGGCAACCCTGGTTTCACTGTGCAAGCTATTATTAATGCCGCTATTGACGGGATTATTGCTCTTATTACTGGGGGTCGATGGCCTCGATTTAGAGGTCGGTATCTTATTGGCCGGCGCCCCGGCTGCCACTGCCAACTATATTATGGCAATCGAACTCAAAGGTGATGCCGGGCTGGCTGGAACCATTGTGATGCTTTCAACACTGTTGTCAGCGTTCAGTTACGCACTGCTGCTGCTGGGCTTGCAGCTCCTCCATGTTGGGTAATAAAAAAAGGGCTCTGACCCCTATTTTTTCCGCTGCCCTGCTGATCATGGCTGTGCTCTCCTGGAGCATTAATGCTATTGTCGGCCGCATGGCCGACGGTTTAATTCCGGCCTTTACCCTATCCTTCTGGCGCTGGGTCATTGCCCTGGTTATATTGTTGCCCTTCGGCTGGCGGCAAGCCTGGCAAGACCGAGCCATCTATCAGCGCTACTGGCTACAGATCAGCTTCATGGCATTCGCCAGTGTCGGTGCCTACAATACCCTGCAATACTGGGCTTTGAACTACACCACGGCCATTCAAACCGGAGTGGTTGGAGCCACCATGCCGGCCATGGTATTGCTTCTCGGCTGGCTGTTTCGGGTAGAAACCGTGAATGCCCGGCAAGTAACCGGGCTGGTACTGGCCATGCTCGGGGCATTATTGACCCTGGCTCAAGGCGACCTGCGCCTGTTGCTGTCACTGCAGCTCAATTTCGGTGATGTGTTGATGGGACTGGCCATCATCAGCTGGGCTGCCTATTCACTGATGCTGCGGCACACGGTGTTTACCTTGCAGCCGGTGGGTATGCTGCTGGTACTGATCGTCATCGGTCTGGTGAGCATTGCTCCGTTCTATGCCTGGAACCTGCTGCACCTGCAAACCATTCAATGGTCCGGCAAAACTCTCGGCTTGTTCGCCTATGTCGGTATTTTCCCATCCATTATGGCCTACCTGTTCTGGATGCGTGGTGTGGCCAGACTGGGCGCACCGGTGGCCGCTCTGTTTGTCAATTTGATGCCTATTTTTACCGGCATACTCTCCATCTGGCTGCTGCAGGAACAACTCTATAGCTACCACATTATTTCCGTTATCCTGGTGGCCACGGGCATTACATTGTCCATTCACCGCAAACCGTCTGGCGATCCAACAAGCTGATTACTGTACTGCCTGGGGGCTCAGGAAATGTGATCCAGCAAGTCTGGCAGCTGGCTGACGGATTCCAGCAGATAATCAGCCTCTCGTTGCAATGACTCGCGACTGGAAAAGCCGCTGGCCACCGCCACCACCATACCAACGCCGGCAGTACGTCCCATCTGCAGGTCATGTGTGGTGTCGCCGATAACGAGGATTTCTTCAAGCTGTAAGCCACAACTGGCACTGAATGCCAGAGCCATACCCGGTCCCGGTTTGTGGCCATGGCCACTGTCACAGCCACAAATAAAATCAATCGCATCCCGGGCCTCGAAACGCTCCAGTATGGTGGCTGCAGACCGCTCTAAATCCATGGTCGCGATCCCAAGCTGACAACCTCGTGCTCGCAGCTTGGCAAACAATCGGGGTAAATCTGTTACCGGTTCCGAATGCTCCCGGGCGGCCTCAGTCATGAACTGCAAACACTCTTCCAGTAAATTATCCTGGCCCTGCAGGCCCAGGATCTCGATCCAGTGGGTCAGCAGTCCCCGGGTCGTACCACAAGCCCATTGTGATGAAACGGACAAATTGTTGTCCTGATAACCGGCTGCTGCCAACAAGTCTTCCAGGCGTTGCGGCGATTCAGCCAGGGTACACAGCTGTCTGGCCGTTGCAATACCGGCCGGAATCCAGGCCGAGTTAAAATCAATCAAGGTACCATCCTTGTCGAAAAGAATGCCGCGCACCGGCATCGGCGAAAGAGTTCTCCCGCTCATGCCTAACGCTTGCGAATACCATAGAAAAAGCTCAGCTGCCCCAAGTGCTGCCGCTGTTTCTCACTCTGGTCTATGAGGTCATGAATTCCACCACTGCGGTGAAGATCCTGGAGTCGTAGCAGGGCTTGCTGCAATTGTGTCTCGGACAATTGTGCCCAAACTGAATCACCGTTCCGCCAGCTAACTCGTTCGGGTCCGTGGCTGTCAAAATAGTGTGACCCCTGCATCAGCACATCTACCGGCACCCAGCATGACTGATAGTCAAAACCCGTTTCTGCAAACAGTTGCTGAATTTCCTGTGGCTGCAGATGCCGCTCAATCATGCACGTGAAGGCTTGTGGAATCAGTGCAGCATACCACCAGCTATTACGCAGTTGTGCTGGTGTGCAGGTGTTGAGAACCAAAACCCCGCCGGGGCGAATCACCCGGGCCAGCTCAGCAAAGACTTGTCTTCGCAGTGGCCAGCCCTGCTGCCGCGTATCCGGAAAATGGTGCAGCACCTGGTTCATTACGGCGCCATCCACACTGGATGATAACAAGGGCAATTGTGATAAATTACCTTTTAGTAACTCAACGCAACCGGTACTTATTGCTGCGGCCAACTTTGCTCTGGCCTGCGCCAGCATCCCTGGATTAAGGTCTACCCCAACTACACTCCCGACCCGGGACAGCAGCGCTTGGGTGTAATTGCCGCTACCACAACCGGCATCGAGAATCCGGCTATGTGGCAGCTTCAGATCGGCCTCAGACAGGCAACCGCTGATGATTTCCAGACCCACAGCAGCCCGGGTCTGGTCATAGTCAAGTGAGGTGCGGCTGTAGTTTTCATAAGAACTCATGGATGATCCCGGTTCGATGTCTTACTGACTGATCGATAGCGCTCCACTGACGGAAATATTAAGTCATTTAGGCGATGATTTCGGAACGAATTAACACCCATACAAGCTTCGGGGCAAGAAAATCATCGCCACACCTACAACCAGCGTCCTGCCGTTTGTTCGATCAGCTTTACTGCGCCGACATTATAGGCTATCTGCATTTAACCAGCAGCTACCGTTGGCAGTAGAGAAGGGGGTATCGCCAAGCAGACACTGGAGCGGGGGAAAG
>CAYQAP010000002.1:6508-8756 GCA_964415515.1 uncultured Gammaproteobacteria bacterium
GTAGTGTGCCCATGCCGGTCAGTGACAAGCTGCTCGATGCCGCCCGGCGCAACCATGCCGATGCTGTGACCATGCTGAATCTCTGGGGGCACGGCAAACCGGCCCACCTGTGTGGCAACCCGAATCCGGGTATGTGGCGTCTCGGGGGTGGCCAGCAGTTACTGGAGCGTGCCGCCGACGGGGTTATCTACAATGATTTACTCTCCTGTCATCACTATCAGGAGGGTCTAGAACATGCCTCCCGGGTACAGTGCCAGGCTTTGTTTGATTATGGGCCAGCATGATCTTATGACCCCACCGCGCAACAGCCAGCCCATGGTAGAACGACTCGCCAAGACGCAGACCCTGCTGCTCAGGAACTGTGGTCACAGCATGCTCAGCGAGCAACCCAACGAAGTATTAGACGGCTTGCGCACGGTGTTGTTGTCGTTACCTTAGCAACACTTGTTGATTCTGGTAGCCGCCAATGATTTGCCCCGAGCGTACGCAAAATCGCTTTGCTCAGACGGGAAGTGTTCAGGACTTGCTCTTGGCGATGCGTTATCACGCACTGCGAGTATCTGTGGCTGAAAGCCTCTTGATAGCTCGAATAAACCGCTGCAGTGTTCGTGAAATCTCTCCGCGTTCGAGTGTGATTTCGATCAATTGAAAACATTCGGTTTCCTGGTGGGCAATACGGAGGGCATCCTGCAACTGTCGGCGGGTCTGTACCCGGATACCCCGGCCACCGAGCGCTGTGGCGGCTTCAGCAAATTTCCAGTCATCCAAATCATGGTACTGCTGACCGGGCTGAAAGGTTCGCAGCATTTCCCAGCTGCGGTTGTTGAACAACAATACAATAGGGTTTAGTCCGTAACGGTGGCAGTTGCCCAGCTCCCAGCCAGTCATCTGAAAAGCCCCGTCACCGACCAGAATCAGCGGTCGACGTCCCGATGCAATCTGCAAACCGATACCGGCCGGCACACCGGGCCCCATGGAGGCATAATAGCCCGGTGCCACGAGTTCGGTATTTTTTATATCCATAGCCGTGAACAGGCAATCACCCATATCGGAGGCAATCGGCATGCGTCCATGTGCAGCAAAAAGATCATTAACAGAACGGGCGATGTCAGTCGGGGTGATCACCTGTTCATCGGCAAGCAGATGATGTGGATAATCATCCAGTGGCTGTGCCCGAGCCGCACCGATCGGTACCACGATATCGAGCAAAGCATTGATCAGTGCTTCCAATGAAATATCCGGGTACACCTGATAGGCAAAACGTACTTCACAATCAAAGGCATGAATGGCATTGCGTAAATCGATCTCCCGTTTCGAAACCCCAAAATTGGTGTCTGCAAGAATTACCCCCAGCATCAGTAGGGCATCGGAGTTTTCAATTGTTTTGCGCACATCTTCATGCCCGGCCAAGCCCAGATAGGTCCCGATCAGCGGCACATCTTCACCCGTCAGAATCCCCCGGCCCATAAAGCTGGTGGCAACGGGTATTCGCAAGCAGCTGGCGAGCTCGGCAAGTTTTTGCTCCAGGCCGAAGCGGCGTACCTCAACCCCGGCCAGAATAGCCGGCGCGGCAGCTACTTTGAGCTGAGCCAGGACCTGCCTGGCACAGGCGTGGGCCGCCGCACTGTCGAGCGGACTGGCGCAGTACCCAGGAACCTGGGCACAGGGTAGATTCACCATATCTCTTGGCAACTCGATGTAGACTGGCCGCGATTGCTGTTGACAAAGATCAAGTACCCGGGCGATCCTGGCCGGGGCGGTCGCCGCATCATCAAGAATCGCCTGGGCGGTGGTGATTTCACGGAATATATTGTGCTGAGAAGCAAAACTCTTGACCTGATGGTGCAGCCCCAGACCTCGGGTTCGCTCTTGGGCCCCGGGTGCACCGGAGATCACCACCAGAGGAGATTTTTCGACATAGGCCTGAGCCACTGGATTCACCATATTCAGAGCCCCGGCACCATAGGTGACGGCCGCAACGCCCAAGGTGGAATGGTAGCGTGCGGCAGCATCGGCAGCAAAACCAACAGCCGGTTCATGGCTCAAGGTGAAAAGTGGTAATATGTCGGTGTCTTCCAGGACTTTAAAAAAAGACAGGGCAAAATCGCCGGGGATACCGAACACCTCTTTTGCGCCACGTTCTTTAAGGGCTTGAAACAGTTGCTTGGCTATGCTCATGAGTGGCTCCAGGGCAGCGGTTGAATACAGTTTATCACGACCCAAATCTGCCTGAGTACTCAGACTCCAC
>CAYQAP010000002.1:8856-103756 GCA_964415515.1 uncultured Gammaproteobacteria bacterium
TACAGAAAATGGAACAAGAACCAGACACTCACCTAAGCCTTGAGCAAGTACATCAGCTAAGTTACCGGAGCCTGCT
The DNA here is from genome assembly GCA_964415515.1 of uncultured Gammaproteobacteria bacterium. GTDB lineage: Bacteria > Pseudomonadota > Gammaproteobacteria > Arenicellales > DRJH01 > DRJH01. Next base: position 8,933 of record CAYQAP010000002.1, read on the forward strand.
GGCCTGCGGTAGTGACCAAGCCAATGCCCGGGCAGTGGCTGATACCATAACGGCGGCCGAACGTGACGGCTGCCATTCCCATGGCTTGTTTCGCTTGCCCGGATACATCGCTTCTTTGAAAAGTACCAAGGTCAATGGTCATGCTGACCCGCAACTGGAGCAGCTGGCACCGGCGGTGCTGCGCATCCATGGCGACAATGGATATGCTCCACTGGCCCTGCAGCGTGGGCGGGATCCTCTGGTCAGCTGTGCCCGTGAACAAGGCATCGCGGCACTGTCAATCATCCATACCCATCATTTTTCAGCCCTGTGGGTAGAAGTTTCTGCGTTGGTTGAGCAAGGGCTTTGCGCCTTCGCCTTTACCGCCTACATGCCCTGTGTGGCACCGGCTGGCGGCAGCAAACCCTTTTATGGAACCAACCCCATGGCCTTTGGCTGGCCCCGTAAAGGAGCACCGCCTATGATTTTTGACCAAGCCTCTGCTGCCATGGCTCGTGGCGAAATTATGCTTGCACAGCAGGCCGGACTACCGGTTGCAGAAGGGGTTGGCCTGGATCGTGATGGCCACCCTACAACCGATCCAGAAGCGATTCTGGAAGGTGCTCAACTGGCCTTTGGAGGCCATAAAGGGGCCGCCCTGGCACTCATGATTGAACTGCTGGTCGGCCCATTGCTGGGAGAACGCAGCAGTTTTGAAGCGGCCGCAGCTGACAACGGAGACGGCGGCCCGTCACGCGGTGGAGAATTGCTGCTCGCGATTGACCCAGCCCGTTTCGGTGACCCTGATCACTGGGCAGACCATACCGAAAGGTTATTCGCCTGTTTACTTGAGCAACCAGGAACCCGCCTGCCGGCTGATCGCCGCTACCAGAACCGGAAACACACCCGGCTGCACGGTATTGAAATTTCCAGTAAACTGTTCGCTGAGATTCATGCACTGGCCGGGGTCACCCTGGGGTAAGCAATTTTCCACCTACAAAAAGTGGACGGACTCCCGAGGCACCTGTGGGCCCAGCGTATGCATCAATCAAATCGGGGGGAGTTCTGAATAAGCGGAGCACCACCCGAACCACGGCTGACGAAAGTGGCTACCAACACACACAATAGAGAAAGCAATATGGGTAGGGTAAGTGATCTGAAAATTGATCTGGTCGAAGTCTGTGAGGCGGCGGCCAGAGCCTGCGCACCCTTTATCGGCTCCGGTAATAAGGATGAAGGGGATGGGTTGGCCGTCGATGCCATGCGCACGCGCATCAACCAGGTAAAAATGCGTGGTCTCATTGTCATCGGTGAAGGCGCCAAGGATGAAGCACCGGCACTGTACGACGGCGAAGCCGTGGGTACCGGCGAGGGGATCGGTGTCGATATTGCGGTGGATCCCATCGAAGGCACCAATCTGTTTGCCAAGGATATGCCCGGCTCCATCTGTACCCTGGCGGCTGCGCCAGCCGACACGATGTTCCAGCCCGGACCCTGTTTTTATATGGACAAACAAGTCTACCCCAAAGTAGCCCGAGGCAAGATCGATCCGCTGGCTCCGGTTGCTGAGCGCCTGAACCAACTGGCCCGGGCCCTAGGCAAGGAACGGGGTGAACTGAAGGTCTTTATCCTCGACAAACCACGGCATCAGCAACTTATTGCCGAAGTATATGCCGCCGGTGCCAAGGTTCGTCTGGCCACAGACGGTGATGTCAACGGCGCTATTCAGGCGGTCTTGAATATGGGCTCCGATGCTCTGTTCGGGATTGGCGGCACTCCTGAAGGAATTGTCACTGCTTGTGCGGCCCGCGCCATGGGTGCAGAAATGTTTGCTCGTATGGCACCACAGAAAGATTTCGAAATCGAGCTGTGTCGCAAGGAAGGGGTGGATACCCAACGTATCCTGACCCGTGATGAACTGGTCACCAGCGATGATGTGCTATTTATCGCCACCGGCCTGACCAGTGGTGCCTATGTACGCCATGTCAAAGTGGGTTTCGACGCCCACGGCCGCCACAAGACTACCGATACCGTCGTCCTCGATGGCGGCGTTGGTAATATTCGCCGCGTACAAACCACCGTTCATGTTTAAAAAAGGGCTCTGACCCCTTTTTCACCTTTTTTCAGCATTGCTCCTTTTGAACACTGCAAATCGCACCAACGCTGGAAAATGTCGACACCAGGTAGGGTACACAAACAGTCAGCAACATTTTTGCCACCATTATATTTGTGACATTACCAGCTAGGATCATGTCCCCTTCATTGATGGCAATCAAGATAGGGCCCACGATGAATGCGTATTTCATCGAGCGCACAACAACCTGCCGTTCACAGGCAATTCTTAGCCAAGACCTCATCAGTGGACTACTCCAGTCGGGGAAAACTATCACTGCCAGGTAAGTATATCGAAATATATCATCCGCTGCTGAATCCTGTTATCCCCCCCTTCAGACTGGACCAAGTTACGGCTACAATACGGCCACTATGACAGAGCCATACCAAGCAGATAAAATCGAACAGCGGGCCCGTCAATACTGGGCTGAGAACGACAGTTTCCTGGTCACGGAAGACCCGAACAGGGAAAAGTACTATTGCCTGTCGATGTTTCCCTACCCCTCTGGCAAGCTGCATATGGGCCATGTCCGCAACTACACCATAGGCGATGTAGTCAGCCGATACCAACGCATGCTGGGGCGAAATGTCCTGCAACCTATGGGCTGGGATGCCTTCGGCTTGCCAGCCGAAAATGCTGCCATCCAGCACCAGGTCCCACCGGCACAATGGACCTACCAGAATATCAAGGACATGCGCGGCCAGCTGCAACAGCTCGGCTATGCTTATGACTGGAACCGGGAACTGGCGACTTGCCGACCGGAGTACTATCGCTGGGAACAGTGGTTTTTCCTTCAGCTTTTCAAGCAGGGCTTGGTGTATCGAAAAAATGCTGAAGTCAACTGGGATCCCGTTGACCAGACCGTGCTGGCCAATGAACAGGTCATCGATGGCCATGGCTGGCGCTCGGGAGCATTGGTGGAACGGCGGGAAATTCCACAATGGTTTTTGAAAATTACCGATTTTGCCGATGAACTGCTGTCTGAACTCGATCATCTTCCCGACTGGCCGGATGCGGTCAAAACCATGCAACGCAACTGGATCGGCCGTTCGGAAGGGGTACAGGCCCTATTCAAGGTCGCTGACAGTAACCTTACAATGTCGATTTTCACCACCCGACCGGATACCATCCTGGGTGTAACCTATATGGCTGTGGCTGCCGAACATCCGCTGGCCCAGCAGGCTGCTGCCGACAACCCTGACCTAGCCAGGTTTATACAGGAATGCCGGCAGACTGGTATTGCTGAAGCGACGCTCGAAACGATCGAAAAGAAAGGTATGGCCCTGGGACTGGACGCCCTCCATCCTCTGACCGGGCAGCGTATTCCGATCTGGGTCGCCAATTTTGTCCTCATGAGCTATGGCACGGGAGCCGTTATGGCTGTGCCGGGGCACGATGAGCGTGACTGGGCTTTTGCCACCAAATACGGCCTTGAAATTCGCCAGGTTATCCGGCCTGCAGATGGCAGCCCCGTGGATATCTCTCAGGGCGCTTATATCGACTACGGTGTGCTGATCAACTCCGGCCGCTTTGACGGCCTGACCTCGGAACAAGCCTTTGCCGCCATCGCCAAGCAGTTACAAAGCCAGCAACAGGGTGAGGTACAAGTCAATTACCGGCTGCGTGACTGGGGTGTATCAAGACAGCGCTATTGGGGTTGTCCAATACCCATCATCTACTGTGACCACTGTGGTGATGTGCCGGTACCGGAAAGTGACTTGCCGGTCGTGTTGCCCGAGGAGGTGGCATTCACCGGCGCCAAATCGCCGATTAAAGCCGACGCAAGCTTTCATGAGGTAATCTGTCCGCGTTGCGGGTTACCAGCGCATCGAGAAACGGATACCTTCGATACCTTTTTCGAATCTTCCTGGTATTTCGCTCGCTTCACCTGCCGCGACAATGATGCAGCTATGCTTGATGCGCGAGCGAATTATTGGTTGCCGGTGGACCAGTATATCGGTGGTATCGAACACGCTGTGCTGCATCTGCTGTATGCCCGTTTTTTCCATAAACTACTGCACAAGGCCGGCCTGGTCGACAGTATCGAACCTTTCAGCCATTTGCTGACCCAAGGTATGGTATTGATGGGCGGAACCAAGATGTCCAAGTCCAAAGGCAACGTAGTCGACCCGCAGTCCATGATCGACCGCTTCGGTGCAGATACCGTACGTCTGTTTGTGATGTTCGCCTCTCCTCCCGATCAATCCCTGGAATGGAATGATCACGCTGTGGCCGGCTCCAACCGCTTCCTGAAGCGGCTGTGGCAACTGGTCTTGAACTGGCAGCAACAAAGCGGGCTGTGTGCCTCTGTTGAAGACCATGGACGCCGCAAGACAATCCGCAGTCATGCACACCAAATGCTGGAACGGGTCAGCCGTGATTTTGAGCGGTTGCATTTTAATACCGTAGTTGCTGCTGCCATGACCCTGGTCAACCGGCTTGAGCCCATCATCGCCGATGCCGGCCCACAGGAAATGATCGCCATGAAAGAGGCAATTTCCATCCTGTTGCGGGTACTGGCACCCATCATCCCGCACATCTGCCACGAACTGTGGTTGCGTATCGGCGCAGAACCCGCCATTATTGATGCCTCCTGGCCGATAGTTGACCAAGATGCCATGATTTGTGATGTGTTACAGCTGGTGGTGCAGGTCAATGGCAAACTGCGTGGTAAAATTACTGTGCCGACAAATGCTGATGATGCTCATATTGAGGCCGCCGCACTGACTGAACCGTCAGTACAAAAATACATTGCCGACCAAACCATTCGCCGGGTGATTGTAGTGGCTGGCAGGTTGGTAAATATCGTAGTCTGATTGCAGGAGACATTGGTCATGACGAAAAAACATCTCTGGCTCACCGTGGTAATGCTGTTGCTGCTCAGCGGCTGCGGATTCCATCTGCGCGGCAGCGTCAGCCTGACGCCCAGTGTCAGTTCCCTTTATCTGGATGGTGGGGACGCAGGGCTGCGTCAGGCTCTGGGGAATATTCTCGACTTTAGTGGTGCGCAATTACAAACCTCAGTGAAAAGTGCTCGTTCCGTACTCAAGATTACGGATAACAATTTCGTACAGCGGGTACGCTCGGTGGATACCCGCGGCAAAGCGACCGGCTACTACCTGGACTATCAGGCTACCATCCAACTGACTACTGTTATCGATGGCAAGGTGCTGATACCGTCATCCCGGCTCCAGCTAACCCGTGATTACAACTACAACAGTAATAATATATTGCAAGCCGAGAACGAAGTACGCTTTCTCAAATCAACCATCCGCAAGGAAATGGCCACTCGCATTGCTCGCCGCCTGGAATCTGTTCGTTAGCCCGATCCCGGGATTTTTTGCTGCTTTGGCAACCCGGTGAAAATTCCTGCGGCCCTGCTGTCAAAACGCCTGGTTGACGGGCTGGCACCGGTCTATTTACTACACGGCTCCGAGCTGCTCCTGATCGAGGAGTCGGTCGACTGCCTGCGCCAAGCTGCAACAGTCCGGGGTTATAGTGAACGCCTGAGTTTTACCGTTGAGAACGGCTTTAACTGGGGTGATTTTCTGCTCGAAAGTCGCAGTCTGTCCTTATTTTCCAGCAAGCGCTTGCTGGAGTTAAGGCTACCGAATGGCAAGCCCGGTATCTCTGGAGCGAAAACAATCCGTGAATATGCCAACAATCTGCCTCCTGATACGATATTGGTGGTGGTGGCTGCAACACTGGAGCACCGTGATCTAAATGCCGTCTGGGTCAAAACTATCGACCAATGTGGTGTACTCGTAGAACACCGGGAAATTTCAGCACCACAGTTGCCAGGCTGGATACTGCAACGACTCCAGCAGCGCAAGGTATCAGCCCAAGCCGATGTCGCTGACTTTCTTGCCTACAGTTTCGAAGGCAACCTACTGGCCCTTGCGCAACAGATTGATCGGTTGGCACTGCAACACCAGGACAGCCAGCTAACCCTGGTACAAGTTCAGGCTCTGGTCGATGCGAATGCCCGGTTTTCCATATTTTCACTCGCAGACGCGGCCCTGGATGCCGATATTATGCGTTGTCAACGACTGCTGCAGGGACTGCAGCGTGAAGGAGCGAAACCCATTCTGATTCAGTGGGTGCTGGCCCGTGAGGTCCGCGCCCTGCTGATTATGCGACAACAACTTGACCAGGGTCAGGGGCTGGCTGCGGTGCTGGATAAGCACCGTGTATGGACGATCCGTAAACGGCGAGTAGGGCAAGCCCTGCAACGTCTTCACAGCCCGGTACTGCGCATGCTGTTGCAACGCCTGGCGCGCCTGGACCGGATCCTCAAGGGTCGCTGGCCCTTGGATGCTGAGGAACCGGCACGCGGTACTATCTGGGATGAGCTGGAATATGCTACTCTGCTGGTTTGTGGTTATTCACCAAATCAGGAAATTAAATATGGCCTTGCCGTCAGCCGAGTCGCCAACTGATATTGATACCTACTGTAAAGGGTTGGGGCAACAGGCACGGGCAGCTTCACGGCAACTGGCCGGCAGCAGCACTCAGACCAGAAATACGGCCTTACTGGCTACTGCCGAAGCATTGATTGCCAATCTGGATAAACTACAAGACGCTAACAATCAAGATCTTGCCGCTGGCCGTGCGTGTGGTCTGTCGACTGCCATGCTCGATCGTCTGACCTTGGGTAAACGCGGTATTGAGGCTATGGCCAGGGGGCTGCAGCAAATTGCCGCGCTGGCAGACCCGATCGGCAACATCACCGATCTCCAGTACCGGCCCTCGGGCATTCAGGTCGGGAAAATGCGGGTGCCATTGGGCGTCGTTATGATCATCTATGAATCTAGGCCCAACGTTACCGCTGATGCAGCCGGTTTGTGTCTGAAATCAGCCAATGCCTCAGTACTGAGAGGTGGCTCGGAAGCTTTACATTCCAACCAGGCGATTGCCCACTGCATCCAATTGGGCTTGGCAGAAGCTCATTTACCCAAATACAGCGTACAGGTTCTGGAAACTACCGACCGGGCTGCGGTCGGGGCCTTGTTGCAGATGCCAAAATCCTTCGATGTGGTCATCCCCCGAGGTGGTAAAGGCCTGATTCGCCGGATCAGTGCGGAATCAAAGATTCCCGTGATCAAGCATCTGGACGGTGTTTGTCATGTTTATATCGATGACAGCGCAGATTCCGAACAGGCTTTACGTATCGTCATGAATGCCAAAACCCAGCGTTACGGCGTCTGCAACGCACTCGAGACCTTGTTGGTTGCCTCCAGCCGTGCCGCCGAACTGCTGCCTTTGCTGGCCGAGCGCCTGCAAGCTGTCGGTGTTGAGCTGCGGGGCTGTCCAATCACCCGTGAGTATCTAACGGCTATCACAGCCGCCAGTGAAGAGGACTGGTACACTGAATATCTGGCACCGATTCTGTCTATCCGGGTACTCCAGGATCTGTCTCAGGCCATTGATCACATCAATCATTATGGCTCAAACCATACCGATGCCATCGTGACCAAGGACTTCAGCCACGCTCGCCGTTTTATCACTGAAGTGGACTCGAGTTCGGTAATGGTCAATGCCTCGATCCGTTTTGCTGACGGCTTTGAATACGGTCTTGGTGCCGAGATAGGCATCAGCACCGACAAATTGCACGCCCGCGGCCCGGTTGGGCTGGAAGGCTTGACCTCACAAAAATATGTGGTCTTTGGTAACGGCACGATCCGTGAGTAAGTGGTGAGCCAGGCACCATTACTGGGTGTATTTGGAGGCACATTCGACCCGGTACATCGAGGGCATCTACTGATTGCCAGGGCACTCGCGGCCAAGCTGCAACTGAACCGCTTGCATATTATTCCGGCAGCACAGTCCCCCTGCAAACCGAACACGGCTGCCAGTCCCGAACAACGAGTACAGATGCTGCGTCTGGCACTAACAGGACATCCCGAGTTTTTTCTCGACTTGTGTGAAAACCGGCGACCTGGTCCCTCCTATACGGTGACCACTCTACGAGAATTGAAACAGCGTTACCCGCAACACAGCCTGCTGCTGCTGATCGGTGCCGATACTTTTGTCAGCTTGTCCACCTGGTATGAGCATGAGGCTCTGCCAAAACTGGCACATCTGGTAGTTATGAATCGGTATGGTGTACCCACACCTGAGCTGGAAACCGAAGGTTTTACCGCAATCGACCCTGAACAACTTGGCCAACAAGCTGCGGGGGGGCTGCTGGCTGTTGATGTGCCTTCTCCTGATATTTCATCCACTTGCATCCGCAACTGTATTGCCACGGGCAAGGATGTGACTTCCATGCTATACCCCGCTGTTTGGGCCTATATTCAACAACAGCAGCTCTACGGCATCGATATAGCAGCCGAGGCATAACAGCGAATGCAGTACAATATGTCGATGATACCAAATCACGGTCAACCCCCCATACAATGCTGGTGGGAGCGACCGGGACAGCATCACTACCCAGCGGTACATAACCGAAAGCGACTTGCCACAGGAATTAATGTATGAATGAAGTTGCCCTAAAAAATGCTGTAGTCACATCATTGGAAGAGGTTAAGGGAGGCCATATTCGAGTTTTGGATATTCACGAATTGTCTGACATTGCTACCTTCATGGTCATTGCCAGTGGCAATACCGACCGCCATGTCCGGGCTATGACGCGTCAGGTTATGGATGATTTGCGCGAACTCGGCGAGCGCCCTCTGGGAACAGAAGGTGAGTCCCAGGGTGAATGGGTCTTGCTCGACTACGGTGAAGTCATTGTCCATCTCATGCAACAGCAGACGCGCGAATTTTATGACCTGGAAAAACTCTGGGACGAAGACCTGCGGCCTCTTGTTGAAAAACAACGCCAGCACACAATACTGCAGACTTGAGCAACGATGAAAATACGTATTCTGGCCATGGGTGATCGTATGCCAACCTGGATCAACCAGGGCTTCGATCACTACGCTACACGCATGCCGTCATTCTGCAAACTGGAGTTGGTCCAATTCGCCCTGCAAAAACGTGGTAAAAAGGCAGACCTCAAAACCCTGATGAAGCGTGAATCAGCACGGCTGCTGCAGGCCATACCCGCTGCCAGCTGTTGTATAGCGCTGGAGCGAACCGGCAAAATACTCAGCACAGAAATGCTTGCAGACCGCATGCGTCAATGGTTGGCATCCGGCCTGCACCCCGTAGTACTGATTGGTGGTCCGGAAGGGCTGGACACCGTAGTATTGCAAAAAATGCAGGAAATCTGGTCGTTATCAGCACTAACACTGGCCCATCCAATCGCTCGACTGGTGCTGGCAGAACAATTGTATCGTGCCATCAGTATGATTCAGGGCCTGCCCTATCACCGTGGGCCAAAATGGCAAACCTGAAGGACCCAATAACTGAATTTTCGGAACTAGCATGCCAACATTTTCAAAAAAAGGGCTCTGACCCCTTTTTTTCATGGAGACCAACCCATCGTGTCCGCTGCTGAAGAATTGCTGATTAATATCACTCCACAGGAAACCCGTGTTGCAGTCGTGGAAAATGGCGTACTCCAGGAAGTTCATATTGAGCGCAGCCGTTCCCGTGGCCTGGTAGGAAATATTTACCAGGGCAAGGTGGTCCGCGTGCTGCCAGGGATGCAAGCTGCCTTTATCGATGCGGGATTGGAACGGACGGTGTTTCTGCACGCATCAGATATCGATCCGCATCTGGAAATCGACAATAACACGGACCGGGTAACCCCGGAAATCAGCAGCTTGTTGCACGCCGGCCAGGAATTGGCCATACAGGTACTCAAAGACCCGATCAGTTCTAAAGGTGCACGGGTCACCACAGAAATCTCGATCCCCTCCCGTCATCTGGTGTACCTGCCCACCGGCAAACACATCGGGGTATCACAGCGTATCCAGGATGAGGATGAGCGGGAACGCTTACGCCAGCTGGTGCAGACACTGCAACAACAGGAAGAAATGACCGGCAGCTATATCATTCGTACGGTGGCAGAATCTGCCTCCGAAGAAGATCTGTTGTCCGACATGCATTTTCTGTGGCGGGTATGGAAGCGAATTCAGCAACATCTGAAAGACAGTCACGCGCCTGCACTGATCCACGAGGACATTCCACTCGCACTGCGGATTATGCGCGATTTGGTTCGTGATTCGGTGGAAAAGATCCGCATTGATTCTCGGGAGACTTTTCAGAAAGCCCGGGAATTCGCCGAAGAACTGGTTCCAGATGTTACCAACAGGCTGGAGTATTATTCCGGAGAGCGGCCTATTTTCGAGCTGTATTCGGTCGAAGATGAAATCGAAAAAGCACTGAATCGCTACGTTGGCTTGAAGTCGGGAGGCTACCTCGTACTCGATCAAACTGAGGCGCTAACCACGATCGATGTCAACACCGGCGGCTTTGTCGGCCGGCGCAATCTGGAAGAAACCCTGTTTAAGACCAATCTCGAGGCCACCTACGCGATTGCCCGCCAGCTGCGACTCCGTGACCTCGGTGGAATGATTATTATCGATTTCATCGATATGGAAGATCCCGAACATCGGCATCAGGTGATGCAGGCCCTGGGAAAAGCCCTCAGCCACGATCGTACTCGCGTTTTTGTAACAGAAATGTCCAGCCTGAGCCTGGTAGAGATCACACGCAAACGGGTACGGGAAAGCCTGGAGCGCCAGCTCTGCGAAGAGTGCCCGGTCTGTCAGGGCCGGGGCATGCTGAAAACCGCGCAGACCACCTGCTATGCTATTTTTCGTGAAATATTGCGTGAATCACGACAATTTGAACCACAGGAAATTCTGGTCCTGGCTTCCGATAGCGTTGTTGACCTGTTGCTCGAAGAGGAATCGAACAGTCTGGCTGATTTGCAAACATTCATTGCCAGACCGGTTCGCTTGCAAGTGGAAACCAGCTATCATCAGGAACAATATGACGTGGTCTTGATGTAATCGTTCACGGCTTCAAGGGTGCTGTTTCAGTAACACATATGGGAATACTTCGACGCTGCTATCGTTACTGCAGAAATATTCTGCTAGGGCTGATCACCGCAGTCGTGCTGGTCGCTGTCGTAGCAGTTATTGCTGTCAACCGCCTACAGGACATGCAGTCCCAAGTCATTGATCTGTTGCAGCAAGCCACAGGCCGCAATGTGACTGTTCAGTCGCTTCAAGGTAGCTGGATGGGGCTAAATCCCCAGCTGGTTGCGACCGGTGTCGTAGTCAAGCCTGGCCCATCCGACAATCCGAATCCTGCCAAACCACTACTGTTGAAGCGCTTGCAGGTAGAGCTGGCATTGCCAGATTTGCTGCTGGGTCGCCTGGTTCCCAACGTGTTGAAGATCAATGCACCAGCGCTCCATCTTCATACCGATGAGAACAACAATCTTGTCATCGATGAGATGGTTTTTGGATCGACAGAGGCTGGGCAAGATTATGCACAGCTCGCCAACCTTGCGGGTATGCGGCTGGTGATCGAGGATGCACACCTGATCTGGCACGACCAAAATGGTCAAACTTTTCCTGTCGGCGCCAATCTCAACATGGAAACCCATAACGGCAATACCCAGATCACAGGACAGTTACAAGCTGCCAGTGGGCAGGCATCATGGCAACTTTCCATCCGTGGTCTGGCATCTGGCAACCCCCAAGCCAACTGCAGTGTCCGGATACAGCGTATCAACTGGCAGGATTTACCAATGCAGCTCCGCACCCTGGTGCCGCGACTGCTACAGGGCAGATTTAATAGCAACCTCAAATGCCTGTGGGCGCAAGGAAACTTACAACAAATCACTGGTCGGGCAGTATTCGAGGGCCTGGTCCTTACGCTGAATCCAGGTAAAGTGACACTTAGCACGCTGCGCAGTACCGTTCAATGGAACAGGGGACCGGACTCATGGCGGATGCAGTTGCGTGATATCGAGTTGCGTCGGGCCAATCGTGGTGTAGCCATCACCTTGATGACGGTGCGCCAGGCGCCCGATAATGAATACCTCATCGAGCTTCCTGCTGCACCACTATCCAAGGCATTTCAACTATGGCAAAGGGCCTTCACGGCCAAACAACCTGGCTTATCTGTGCTGACCGCCATCAAGGGTCAGGTCGCTGCTTTGCAGGCCCGTCTGCAGCCCTCCACACAGGGCCTGAGTGTGACTGATTTACAGACCAACTGTATTAACTGCAGTTTCACCCTGCAAAAACCCGAGCGCAGATCACCGGTATTCAGTGGCAACCTGCGCTGGTCTCCAGCTGGGGGATCTGCCACCCTGAAAACTACTGCCGGCAATATCATCTGGCCTGTGCTCTGGAACACACCGATCATCCTGACCTCGGGCCAGGCCAACGCAACCTGGCAAGCCACTTCATCAGGCTGGAGCGTAGCTCTTGAAAAAATACGCTTGCAGACACCTGGGCTGGAGATCGCAGGCAGTGTCAATGTGCAGCTTGATCAGAAATTCCAACCTGGGAAACTAAGAGTTTTAGTGCAACGTGGTCGCGGTGATATCGGGGCGATCCACTCGTTACTACCCAACAACCTGCCGGTCAAAACACGACAATGGTTTGATAATGCCTTGCTTGGGGGTCAATTTCAAATTGACCAAGGAACAATTGAAGGGGACTTGAAAGCCGGTAACATTCTCGACCAGGGGACTGTTACACTCGGGGCTACCTTCAAAGCTGGCAACCTCCGGCTGGTACCAAAATGGCCTATTTTCGAGGCTGTGACCGGGCGCCTGGATATCCAAAATCGGCGTTTACTTTTCGCCATCGATAGCGCTGTCTTTAGCCAGCAACAGCTGGCCCAAATTGAGGGTAGTCTTAGTGAACTGGGGACCAAGAATGTGCTTGCTCTTACCGGGCAGGCCAGTGGAGAAATTGCCGAACTACTCACGTTTATACAAACCCAGAATCTTGATCGAGGTGCAACCGATACTTTCATGAAATCCGCCAGCGGTATTGGCGCGCTGGAACTGACTCTGGAATATCCTTTGGGTACCCGAAAAGAAGGAAAATTCTCCGGTGAGTATCATTTTGAAAACCAGTCCCTAACCCTGCTCTCCGGCCTGCAATTATCTGATATCCAGGGGAACCTAATTTTTGACAACGCTCATATTGCTGCTACGGGCCTGTCAGCGAGCGTTTTCTCGGGCCCCATGACGGCAGATTTATTCTTCACTTTTAAACCTGGCATCCGTGAAATCAAGGCCAGCGGGGAGGCAGATGTTCCCGCCTTGCTGCAATTCGCCGGCGAAAAGTTTACTGGCCTGGGCTCAGGTCAGCTGCAATGGCAGGGTAGCTGGCAAAATAGCGATGATACCAATACCTTTTTACTCCAGAGCACTCTCAAAGGGGTAGATATCAAGTTACCACTACCGCTGAAAAAAGACCCAATCACCGAATGGCCACTGACGGTCAGGATTTTGCAGCAGCAGTTCGGACTGGAGGTCGCTATTGATGCCGGTAAAGCCCTGCAGGCCAATCTGCAATTTGCTGAAAAAAATAAACAGGCACACTTACAAGCTGCCAATATTGCCATTGGCACAGATCTTGGCGAGAAACCCAAGAAGCACGGGCTCCAGGTCAACATAATCACCGATGATCTCAACTGGGATACCTGGCAAAGCACACTTGACCGTTTCAAGAATCCCAAGTCTCCTGCACTGCCGATACTCGGTATTTCTCTCAGTGTCCGCAATATGTACGCCATGTCCAGGCCTTGGGGTGCGGTTGACCTGTCCCTGCTGCCGGGTCCACCACAAACCCTGGCCTTAAAGATTACTGGCGATCGGCTGCAAGGCAGTGGCAGCTACCGTACCACAAGCGATCGCAGTTTCCTGAATCTGGATATGGATTTTTTTTATTGGCCCACCGCCAAACCAACCCCGGCCTCCCGCAGCAGCGATCCGGATACATGGCCTGATCTGAACTTGCGAGTAGGTGATTTTCGCTATGGTGATATGCAGTTAGGGCAACTTAATTTGCTCTCAAAATCGCAACCTGGATTATTGAAAATAAATAGTTTACAACTATTACGCAACGATTTAATGATGCAGGTTGATGGCTACTGGAAGTCCGGACAGAAGCGCGGCAACACTGTTTTCAACTTTCAAGCCGGGAGCATTGATCTGGGCTCTGTGATCGACTCGCTCGGATTTGAGAAGCAACTGCAGTCCGGGGTTGCCGACCTGCAGGGCCAACTGCAATGGCCCGGACGCCCTGCTGATTATGAAATCTCACGGGTCAGTGGCCATCTGGTTTTTCATTCGCGGGAGGGAAATATTCTTGGTGTTAAACCTGGCAGTGGCCGGTTTTTAGGCTTGCTCAATGCCGACGCACTGCTACAGCGTTTGCGACTGGATTTTTCCGATCTCTCGGGTGAAGGACTGAGTTACAATGAAATGGAGGCCAAGGCAACACTGAGTTCCGGTAATCTTCTAATCGACAAGTTGCTGATATTCAGTACCGTTGCGCTGGTCGATATGCGGGGCAGAATCGGGCTGGGGACCGAGGATTACGATTTGAAGATGACCGTAGCACCCCAGTTGGGTGGTAATGTGAGCCTCATCAGCGCCTTGTTAAATCCTGTTGCAGGCGTAGCTATTTTTCTGTTAAATAAGGTTTTTCGTGACCAGATCAATCAATGGCTGCGCTATGAATACATAATCAGTGGTGCCTGGAAAGAACCCCGGATCAAACGCATTGTTTTGCAGGCAAACCAGAAAGAACCTGATGAATTTCGAGGTACCCGTTGAGTCAAACAAAAAAAATAGTTTTTTTGCGAGTTTTAACCCTGTTCCTGGTCTCACAAGGACTGCTGTGGGCAGGTCATGCCATGGCATCAGAAATCCTGTCTCATAAAGAGTGGCCCCGAACCCGTACCGGGCGAATTGTCATGGCGATTCCGGCCATTCGCAGCATCCACCAGCAATTTGAAAAGACGCCGGGCAGCCAGATAGTGATTCGCTATCCCGGGGGCGATTTGGGTAATGCCTGGGCCTTCGATGTTCGCAACTGGCTGGTCTCACTAGGTATTTCCTCTGCAAATATCATCCTTGAACCCGGCTCGGGTTCTGCAGATACCCTGGTTCTCGATGTGCTGAAAAGACCTGGCTTATGAACAAATCTATCGCTGCAGTACAAATGAATTCAGGCCCGATCGTGGCTGAGAACCTGCAGCATGCATCTCAATTGCTGGATCAAGCTGCAGCCAGTGGTGCGCAGTTGGCTTTGCTTCCGGAAAATTTTGCCTTGATGCCAGTTGATGAACACGAACGACTGGCTAAAGCCGAGCATTTTGGCACTGGTCCAATCCAGGAATTTCTGGAAAAATATTCCAAAACACTCGGACTGTATGTGATTGCCGGTTCAGTGAGCCTAGTGGATTTAGACCAGGACCCGCGGGTATATGCCGCATGTCTGGTATACAGCCCTGAGGGCGTGTGCATACAACGCTACGACAAAATCCATCTTTTTGATGTTGAGGTCAACCGCCAGGAAGCCTACCGTGAATCGGCTGTGATACGACCTGGACAGAAGATTGTACTCGCCGACACGACGGTTGCCAAACTAGGGCTGTCGATCTGCTATGACCTGCGCTTCCCGGAGCTATACCGAGAATTATCCGCACGTGGTGCCCAAGTCCTGCTGTTGCCGGCAGCGTTCACAGTCACCACCGGTCGAGCCCATTGGGAGCTACTGCTGCGTAGCCGTGCCATTGAAAATCAGTGTTATGTCATCGCTGCCGCCCAAACTGGACGTCATGCCAATGGCAGGGATACCTGGGGCCACTCCATGATCATCAACCCCTGGGGTGACATTCTGTGCCAGCTGGATGATGGTGAAGGCATCATCACCGCTCCTTTCGATCTGGCTTTTCTGGATAATATCCGCCAGCGCTTTCCGAGCCTGCAGCACCAGCGGCTTAAGGTAAATACGGAAGTGATGGAATGAAAACAAGCGATTTATTTCAGAAAAAGGGGTCAGAGCCTTTTTTTCCGTTTTTATGAAAAATGATGAAAGAATCTAGAGTCTGTGACCCGGCATTCCTGAGCGCACTGCAGAATATTCTGCCACACGATGCCATCGTGACGACAGAAGAAGAGCGGCGGGTCTACGAATGTGACGGACTGCCGATGTACCGCCAGCTGCCGATGCTGGTGGTGCTGCCGGACACGACTAAACAGGTTCAACAAATCCTGCAACTGTGTCATACCCACAACATTCCCGTCGTGGCCCGCGGTGCTGGAACCGGCCTGTCGGCGGGAGCCACCCCTTTGGCTGACGGCATTGTATTGAGTCTGGCACGACTCAATGCCATCCTGGATCTTGACCCACAAGCCTGCACTGCCCGGGTTCAGCCCGGAGTACGCAATCTGGCGATCAGTGAAGCCGCCGATCCCTACGGACTTTATTATGCACCGGATCCTTCGTCACAGATCGCTTGCACCATCGGTGGCAATGTGGCAGAAAATTCCGGGGGGGTACATTGCCTCAAATACGGTTTGACCGTTCACAATATTCTGGAAATTCACCTGTTGCTCATGGACGGCACCTTGCTGGTGCTCGGATCATCTGCCCTGGATCAAGCGGGTTATGACATCATGGCCTTAAGCATCGGCTCAGAAGGTCTGCTCGGCGTGGTGATTGAGATTGTGGTGAAACTACTGCCCAAACCAGAGCTTGCCAAGGTGGCGATGGCCGCCTTCAGCGATGTCAGCAAGGCCGCCAATGCGGTCGGTGAAATTATCACAGCGGGATTAATTCCTGCCGGCCTGGAGATGATGGACGGGCCTTCGATCCGGGCGGTCGAAGATTATGTCCAGGTCGGTTATCCCGTTGATGCCGCAGCCATGCTGCTGTGTGAAATGGATGGGAGTCAGGCCGAAGTCCAAAGCCAGATGCAACGGGTCGAAGCTCTGCTCAAACGTTGTGGTGCCACCTCGGTGAGGGTGGCGGCCGATGAAGTGGAACGAGCGCGGTTCTGGCTGGGCCGCAAATCCGCTTTTCCGGCCGCAGGCCGGATCAGTCCAGATTATTATTGCATGGATGGCACCGTACCGCGCCGCAAACTGGCACAGGTGCTGGAGGGCACCGCCAGGTTGGCTGAGGAATTTCAACTCACAGTCACCAACGTCTTTCACGCCGGTGACGGCAATCTGCACCCACTGATTCTATTCGATGCCAATCAACCCGGAGAACAGAAACGAGCGGAAGACCTGGGGGCCCAAATCTTGCTGCTCTGTATCGAGGTCGGTGGCACCATTACCGGTGAACACGGGGTCGGCCTGGAAAAAATCCAGCACATGTGTATACAGTTTAGTACTGAAGAACTTGAGCAAATGCACCGGATTAAGGTGGCTTTTGACCCCCAGAAATTGCTCAACCCGGGCAAGGCGGTTCCTCAACCACGACATTGTGCCGAGTACCGTCTGGCCAGCGGAATCAGTAGCGGGGAAAACCCACATGCCCGACACTGATCGCACCGACGCCCTGCTGGAGCAGATTCGGCAGGCACTGGCCGAACAACAGACACTGTTACCTTGTGGCAGTGGTAGTAAGGTTTTTTTTGGCCGTCTGGTGCTGGGAGCAGCACTATGTTGTTCTGAACACCGCGGCATTCTCCAGTATGAACCCAATGAGCTGGTGCTGACCGCCAGAAGTGGCACCCCGCTGCAGGAAGTTGTGGCTGCCTTGGCCGAACGGGGGCAGATGCTGGCTTTTGAGCCTCCCCATTTTGCTCCGGATGCCACCCTTGGAGGCGCTGTTGCCACCGGGCTGGCCGGTCCTGCACGGGCTTATCATGGCTCGGTGCGAGATTTTGTCCTCGGGATGCGGATCATCAATGGCCTGGGTCAGCCGCTGCGTTTTGGTGGTCAAGTCATGAAAAATGTTGCCGGCTATGATATCTCCAGATTGCTGGTGGGCAGCCTGGGAACACTGGCCTTGATACTGGACATCTCACTCAAAGTCTTGCCATTACCCGACAAGGAAATCACCCTGTGCCAGTCCTGTGACAGCGCAACGGCATGGCAACAAATGTTGGCCTGGTCCAGACAATCCCTACCCATTACGGCCACAGCCTGGTACCGGGGTCGGCTGTATTGCCGCCTGGCCGGTGAAGGCAGTGCAGTGCAAGCAGCTGTCCGCCTGGTTGGCGGTGAAGAGAATCCCGATGGCAACACATTCTGGACCGCCCTTCGGGAACAAACCCTGCCGGCCTTCACCTCGAGCCAACGACTCTGGCGACTGTCATTGCCTGCCACCACACCGTTACGCCATGAGTCTGGGGAGCTTATTCTGGAGTGGGGCGGGGCACTGCGATGGTGTTGCGAGCAAGAAACTTCGCAAGTTGATGCCAGTGATTACTGGAACTACGCCCAAACCTGCGGTGGCCATGCCTGCTGTTTTCGTGGCGCCCAGCCCGGCTCTGAAGTCTTTCAACCACTACCGGCTGGACTTCTGGCACTGCAGCAACGCCTGAAACAGGCTTTTGATCCCAAACATTTATTCAACCCGGGCCGTATGTATGGCCCAGACTCTACACCGGAACTTTGAGTGCAAACCTCGTTACCCAAAGCATTTCTTGCTACGCCAAATGGTCAAACGGCAGAGCAAATCTTGCGAGCCTGTGTGCATTGTGGCTTTTGTACCGCCACCTGCCCCACCTATCTACTGCTGGGCGATGAACGCGATGGTCCACGCGGTCGAATTTATTTTATCAAACAGTTGCTGGAAGGGCAGACAACAGGCCTGGAAAGCCGAATCCACCTGGATCGATGCCTGACTTGCAAAGCCTGCGAAACCACCTGCCCGTCCGGGGTGCGCTATGGCCGATTGCTGGATATTGGCCGGCAAGAACTCGAACACCGCCTGCCACGCCCTCTAGGTCAGCGGTTGTTGCGTGCCTGCCTGCGGGCCATCCTGCCCTATCCGAAACGTTTTGCTCTGCTGTTGCAAACCGGTCAGCTACTGCGTGGCCTGCTGCCAGAAAATCTGCGCCGTCAGGTGCCAGCCCGACAGCATCCAGGCCTCCTACCCCAAAACCGTCACAGTCGACGTATTGTCTTGCTACGTGGCTGTGTACAGTCTGTTGCCACACCCGCCACCATGGCCATTGCGGCCCGGGTCCTGGACCGGTTGGGCATCAGCACCATCGTGCCAGCCACCACCGGCTGCTGTGGTGCGGTTGATCAGCACCTATCGGCACCGGAGCAGGCCCGGATCAGGATGCGGCGCAATATCGACGCCTGGTGGCCAGCCATTGAACAGGGTGCTGAGGCCATCGTTAGCAGCGCCAGTGGCTGTGGTGCCATGCTGACTGAATACGGGCAACTACTAGAGGACGATTCAGACTACGCCGACAAGGCAAAAATCATTGCCGGGAAGGTCCTTGATCTTGCACAAATTATTGCAACCTTGCCGATTGAACAACTGGGTATCAACGGTGGTAGGCGCAAAGTGGCCTTCCATGCACCCTGTACCCTGCAGCACAGTCTGCAGCAAGCCGGACAGGTGGAAGAACTTTTGCAGCGCTTGGGTTTTTCCATAACGCCTGTTGTGGATGCTCACCTATGTTGTGGCTCGGCAGGGACCTATTCTATTTTGCAAAAAAGTCTGTCCGAACAGCTATTGCACAACAAGATCACTGCCTTGGAAAACAATGAGGCCGAACTCATTGCCACAGCAAATATCGGCTGTCAGCTGCACCTGGCTACGGCCACCAAGCTGCCCGTGGTCCACTGGATAGAATTGCTGGAAAGCTAGGAGCCTGTCTGAGGCGACTTATTCAAGGCAATCCATCCGGATTCTGCTGTTGCCAGCGCCAGGTGTCCTCACACATTTGTAGCAGATTTTTCTCTGCTGTCCAACCCAGCTCCTGCTGTGCCAAAGCGGCATCCGCGTAGCAACTGGCAATGTCACCGGGCCGACGTTTTGTGACCTCATAGGGAACCACCTTGCCCGAAGCACGCGCAAATGCCGCCACCAGCTCCAGTACCGATACCCCGCTGCCTGTACCCAGGTTATGGATCATACAGCCAGGATTCTCGGTCAGTTTTTGCAATGCCTTGATATGCCCCCGGGCAAGATCTACAACATGTATATAATCCCGCACGCCGGTTCCGTCTATGGTTGGATAGTCATTGCCAAATACCGCCAGATGAGGCAGTTTGCCCACGGCCACCTGAGAAATATAGGGCATCAAGTTGTTGGGTGTGCCCTGCGGAGACTCCCCAATCAGCCCGGAACAATGAGCACCGACAGGATTGAAATAGCGCAAAATGGAAATATTCCATGCAGGATCGGAGCGGTATAAATCCTGGAGTATCGCCTCGATCATTAACTTGCTCTGACCATAGGGATTGACCGCACTAAGTGCAAAGTTTTCTTTGATCGGCAAGGATGCCGGTTCACCATAAACGGTGGCCGAGGAGCTGAAAACAAGCTGACAAACACGATATTTCTGCATAATTCGCAACAAGTTTACAGAGCCGCAAACATTATTTCGATAATATGCCAGAGGCTGTTCGATCGACTCACCCACAGCCTTGAGCCCGGCAAAATGCAGTACGGCCGCAGGCCGATGACTGGAAAAGACCTCTTCCAGCGATTGGGTATCAAGCAAATCAGCCTGCACAAAAGACGGTGCCTTCCCTGTGATGCTGCGGATACGTCCCAGCACACTGGGCCTGCTGTTACTGAGATTATCCACTACCACCACGTCGTAACCTGCTGCCATTAATTCGACACAGGTGTGCGAACCGATGTACCCCGCACCACCGGTAACAAGGACTGTATTCATCCCGACAACCTACCTCATCATGAGAAACTGCGCTGCTGTAGACTATAATCAGCCAACCCACAGCCAGAAAATGCTATGGTTACAGTATATCGCCTCACTGAGATTGATGAAAATAATCATTCGCCGACCTGTGCATGTTGCAACTGAGTATGTTGTGATCACATTGCGCAACCTGGCCAAGCGTTGTTTTCCCTTTTATCCTGGCCAGCCTGGCAGAGCAGGAGAGAGTTGACCGCATGACAGCAGATACCAATACAACGGTTCAGGGAATCCGCAACGATCCTTTCGTAAAAGGCATGCTAAAACGTCTGCCCACAGAACAACGAAGCAGCTTCAGTGAGGAACAATTGCTGGGACTTAAGGTGGCGCTTGGCGCAAGGACATGGGGTACCCACCGCATTGACCTGCGTTGGACCATGAAGTTATGGAAAAAAAGCTACTATATTGTCATTATTGCAGGCGTCAATCGAAGGTCCCCCAACCGTCGACAGCAGAAGCTGGCAAGATTAGGAAAGGCCATATTTTTGGCAACACTCTTTCTTATTCTCAGTGTGTTTAGTCTCCTCCTGCTATACATTATTAAATCTGCACTTGGTATCGACTTGATAGATAATTTTTCTCTCGGTATTTGGTCTGCTATTAAGAATCTTGTTAATGGAGGCCTGTACTAAGAATAGGTGTACCGGCTATAAGTAGTCAGTTTATTCCTGACTACTATGCAAAGTGTGCTTATAATCAACGGATTTCACTAGCATCATGGTGAGAATTTGATAGGTAATATATATAATTGTATTGTCAGTTGGTAATAATGTCATACTGAAAATAAAAACTAATACACTGAAGCAGTTTCGAATAATAATCGTCCAGATTGCAAGAATGTATAATAATAATCCTATAATACCATATTCGAATTGCAATTTCAGGAAATCATTATGGGGATTATCAAAAATCAGGTAAATAACCTGTAATGTATTATCTGCAGAACCAATGCCGTGCCCAAATAGAGTTGAAAATATCTCGGTATTTGATACAATACGATTTAATTCACTTTGAATGGCTATCCTGCCTTGCAGAAAGTAATCTGCAGAAACATCATAGTAGTGAAAATAATTAAGGATAATCCTTGCAAGATAAGCAATATTCATTGCAATTAGATATAGGATAATTACATAGATCACAGCAGTAAATAATGATTTTCTATATCTCTGTGTATTCAGGTATTCTCTGGGCTTGAAACCAAATAAATACAAATATGCGCCTAAAGATGCCAATAGGGCAAAAAATGCAATTCTCTTAAAAATAATGCCATTCATAAATAGACTGATTGTCATCCATTTATAGTCTTTACGATAAATGAAATATAATGAAAAAAGTGCAAACTGGAATGCATTATCTTCTTGCAAGGCAATTGAATCTACCAAATATGATCTTACGTTGAAACTGACATTAGTTTTAAAGGTAAACCCTACTAATGAATTGATCACAAAAACAATAAACAGGGTTTTTATCATTTTATCTGAAATCGCAACTACGGGTATAAAAGTGATAAATACAGCGCTAATAATTAGAAAATCCCGGTAGGAAAAGAATGTTGCATATTGAAGGCTTAATAATGAAAATATAACAGCAATAATATATAAGAACAGCCCCAAAACCATTTTTTTATCAAAAAGTATTACTTTTAGGATGACACTATTGAGAATTCCTGATACAAGAGAAATATATGGTAATATGTAAATAAGTTGTTGCAGCCCGGGAATTATATTTCTTAAGGTAAATAAGATAGCAAAACTTCCACATACAACCCATCCTTGCCTGATCTTTAATAGTGCTAAAGCATCAGCTCTGGGATCAGAACTTGGAGTACAAGATATTACCATTTTGGTTGCACTTTAAGTATTATACTCTATTAATAAGTTATCAGTATAATTATGGGCTATAATGTATGTTTACAGTTACATCGCATTTCACAAAAAGCCAAGTTAATTGATCCATCAGTACAGACTGATTGTAGGCTCATGATCGTGCTATATTTAATTTCAGTTGAATATCATCACATAAACTATATTGAGACTAACATATTAACACAACACTATAATGCATATCGTTACCGTTATCTCGGAAATGGCAATTTCGCTGGACACGGCAAAAATGAATCTGATCTAATGCGCTTCAAATCACACCGGAGAGCCCCATGGATGTCCAGCACCTGCCGCAGAAAATCTGTAATCGCCTCTTTGATGCCCAGGCACTGGCCCAGATTCGTCATATTGTTCATGTTTGCTGCGAGCAAGCCAGCAGGCACAGGCGCCACGGTGCCCCGTTACCGATCAAACAGATCTGGCTGTACCCACTTGCGCAGGGATGTTCGCAAACGCTTGTGTGCTCCGCTGCCGCCACTGCCGGTGCTCACCCACTCCGTAGCGGGTTCGACATGAAGACGGTGACCGCCATTGAACCGCAAACAACCCAAACCCTGGCGGATGAGACCCTGGGTATCGAGTTGGGCGACAAACGACTAAATTGGCGTGCCGGCAAGGCGATCGAGCAACTGGGTCGTCAGCCGCGCAGCAGCATTCCCTCGGCCAACCGGGGCGGGAGTGAACCACGTTCCGCCTATGATCTATTCGCCCATAAGAACACCGAAGCACAGAAGATTCTGCAACCGCATTATCAATCGACGCCGGAACGCATAAAACCGCATCCACGGGTGCTGGTGGCTCAAGCCACCACGGAACTGGACTACACCGGCAGGAACGATATTGTTGGCCTGAAAAGATGTCGAGATTTTGTGTTAGGTATTGCCGCACAAAAAGCAATCGATCAGCGATAACGGTAACGGTATGACTAAAATGACATAAAGGACATTCACTTGTACGATCCTAATCCTCTATTTTTTACTACTTCCTGGGACGATGGCCATCCTATGGACAACCGCCTTGCAGAACTACTTGCAAAATATGATATTCAAGGAACATTCTACATTCCAGCGACTAATATTGAGGGTAGAAGTACACTTACCGAAAAAGATATTATTTCCCTTTCCAGCTCATTCGAAATTGGTGGCCATACTTATAGCCATATTTATTTGGATAAATTAAGTTCTGATAGAGCCTGGCATGAAATTGTAGATGGTAAAGAGTATATCGAGCAAATACTTGGTACTAAAATCTCTGGCTTTTGTTATCCTGGTGGAAAATATAATTGTTCACTAAAACAACTTGTTAAAAATGCTGGATTTGAATATGCCAGAACAATAGCGAATTTAAGCATCACACCTGGATATGATCCCTTTCAACTTTCGACAACACTACAATTATATGATCATAGCAAAACTGTATATTGCAGAAATTATCTAAATAACTTATATCGTGAAAAAGCAAGCTTCGCACTTCTTCTAATATGCTTGAAAACTAACACATTATCACAACGGTTACATAATTGCCTTGACTTCGCACTAAAATCAGGAGGAATCTTTCACCTCTGGGGCCATTCATGGGAAATTGAAGAATATCAAGGCTGGAAAATACTTGAAAACTTTTTTATGGAAATCAATGGTGTTCTCGATAAAGACTCAAGAATAACCAATTCTCAAACCGCACAACTATTGGCTAATAATACTATATTATGATGTTCAAAACTCTACTCAGAGCAACATTGGGACCTGTGATGTTGCCACTGCTTTCTCTATATAACCAACGAGTACATCCCTATGCAGTCATACTTCTTTATCATTCAATATCAGATGAATCAAATATAACTGATCCAGTTAATATCTCTGCTTTTCGACAACATATGCAATTCCTGGTACAGAATTATACTGTTATTCCACTCAATTCAATTCAAAAGGCCTTGTCTTCATTTAACAAAGGCAGCAAACCTTATGCAATTATTACTTTTGATGATGGATACCTTGATAATTATACCAACGCATTGCCAATTCTCGATGAATTTCATTTACCCGCCACTTTCTTTCTTGCTACTTCCGAAATAGGAAGTGAAGCTAATCCCAGACTCCGAAGTCAATATGGCATTGAAATCCCAATGATGGATTGGCACCACATTAAGCAGCTGTTAGCAAGGCATCACTTGATCGGCTCACATACTGAATCACATCATACTATGTTAACTTTGTCGGAAGGACAAAGGATTATTGAACTCAAAAGATCACAAGAACTGATTCATAGAAATACTGGAGTGCTGACAGAGCTATTTTCTTTACCCTATGGGGACAAATACAGCTACACATACCAGGATTGCATGCAAGTTTCTAAGTATTATAGAATCTGTTGTAATAATATCCGAGGGAAGAATAGTAAAAAGAATCTTGATCTCATTAATCTTTACAGATATTCAATCACTGGATCTATGTGTATAAATCAATTCAAAATGGAGCTAAAAGGTTGTTATGACATTTTGGAGATATTCAGGATTTAAACAAATGAGGAAATCAACACACTGCGATTCTTCGGTGCTTTTTATTGAGCGTATCGTTCCCGCTTACCGGGTCCCCTTTTTTCTTGCTATGTACGAGCTGTTACGGCGTGCATCAATTAAGCTTGCTGTCGTTGGTGGCGCCTGCATGCCGTCTGAATATCTGACTAACTCACTTGTTGAGCTTCCCTTTGGCCATCCTATCCATAATCACTATCTCTTTCGCAGTATTTACTGGCAGTCTGGTCTGTTGCAACTAGCGAAATCATCCCAGCTTATTATCACTGGACAGGAAAATCGTTCCTTAACAACTAACATGATAGTGCTGCGACGAAGGCTCACCCGGAGACCACCACTTATTGCCTTCTACGACCATGGCCCAGTATCAGCCGGTTCTTCGCTATACTCATCCCTCAACTATGCGCTGAAAAAATCTTTAAGCCTGCGTGCAGACTGGTGGTTTGCCTATACAGAACTCAGTAAAAGTCGTCTCATCCAAGCAGGCTATAACCAATCTAGAATCACGGTCGTAAATAATGCAATTGATACACTGAAACTTTCAGAAGCTGTTGAGAAGATTACCCCTGAAGAATTGACTTCTCTATACAACAAGCTATTTGGAGAAAATATTACCTCAACCGATAGTGTAGTAATTGCTATATCCTGTACACGCCTTATTGCAGAAAAAAAAATCAAGGCCCTATTGACTGCATTGGACATGATTTATGCCACAACCTCACATTTTCGAATGCTTGTGATTGGCGACGGCCCGATGAAAAGCGACCTTCAGAATTTCTGTCGATCACGATCCTGGTGTAAATATCTAGGAGTGCTTTATGGAAAAGAGCGTAACCAATATTTTGCTTTGGCTGATGTCTGGTTAAATCCTGGAACAGTTGGCCTCACGGTACTTGATGCCTTTGCTTCCTCAGCCCCATTGTTTACCACTACATCTCCTTCACACGGGCCGGAAATTTGCTATCTCGAGCACAACAACAATGGAGTGATCACAACTGATGATGTAACTCAATACGCAAACTCCGTCACACAAGTCATTCAAAACCCTAAAGAATTACAACGAATGCAGGCATCGGCAAGACAATCAGCATTACATTATAGTCTCGATTCCATGGTCAATCACTTTTCCTCTGGCATCGTGAAAGCCCTGTCAGCGGGTTAATGTTCATCATGAAGCAGGAAAACAAAAAATACCGGCTGTTCAATATTGTTCAAGGCACTACCCTATCGGTGATCGACCACGCCAGCTTATCTGCCTTGAATTTTCTACTCGGACTTGGTTTCATTAATTTTGGCAGCAAAACAGACTATGGCAATTACGCGCAGTTATTTGCTTTTATGATACTGATACAGAGTATTTTTCATTCTCTGGTTTATGAGCCGCTATTGACGCTGGCAGCCAAAAAAAGCCCCATCAAAACCGCCAGAATGGAGTCCGCGCTGCTCTGGTATCTCACAAGCAGCGCACTTCTTGGCTCTTTCCTGATCTACCTGCTGTTACTCGCCGCCATCCGATTGCAGTTCATAACGGAACTCAGTACCTCAACCGTATTGCCCTTCTCCTTGGCTATATTTTCCCTTCTCATGCGTGAGTACGTCAGGACCGTATGCTTTTTGCGCCGTCAACCGGCACGATCTTTACAGGTGGATTCGATTTATGCAATCAGCCTCTGCCTGGGGTTATTGTTTTTTGCCATGACCACTGGATTTGTTCTTGGTGCGGTTTTCAAATCCATGATCATGGCTAATATCATGGCAGTGATTTTTGGCCTGTTACGGCTACGAATTGAGCCTATCTATCCGCTGCGAGATTTTCGCCAGGTCATTTACGAAACCTGGAACTGTGCAAAATGGTCGCTGCCACGCTCTGTTGTCACTTGGCTTCTCGCCAACACCTATCTGTACATTACCAGTTTTTTCTTTGGCTCAGTTATCGTGGCCGAAATTGCTGCTGCGCGACTGTTTATTATGCCCCTGGGGCTATGTTTGACCGCCTGGGAAAAAATCTTTTTACCCCGGGCAAGCCGCTGGCTTTCTCACAATGACGTACTTAGGGTCCAGCAGACAGCCCTCTTTTCAGCAAGGATATTTCTGGCACTTGTGTTACTGTATTTTCTGTTACTTGTCGTCTCCTTTGAGAAAATACAGTTTTATTTATTGGCGAATAACTACTCAAACATTTTACCGTTTGTTTTGCTTTGGGGGGGCTGGGCTCTGGTCAATTCCTTCCGTACCGTGGCTACAAATTTACTACTCGCCGCCTTAAAGTTTCAGCAACTCTTTCACTATGCAACGATTGTTGCTCTTTTGTCTTTACCAATTACCGGCATTGCCGCTTTCATTTTAGGCCCAGAGGCCACCCTGGTTACTTATATTCTCTCTGAAGTACTCTTCACCTACCTAACATGGTATAAAGGCTGGAGCAATGTTCGCAAGGTGCTTCAGACCACAAACACCAGCCCATGAACATCCTCATAGGTCACACTAACTATATCGTAGCTGGCGGCGAAGACTCCAGTGTTCTCGCCGAGACAGCGTTGCTTCAGGCACATGACCATCAAGTGCTCTTCTATGCCAGAGATAACCATGAAATTCAATCGTATTCTTTGCTCCAGAATTTAGGACTTTTCTTTACCACCCGCTGGTCACAACATACATACCAGCGTATCTATGATTTGTGCTATAAGCAAAAACCCGATATCGCCCACTTTCATAATACATTCCCTCTCCTTTCTCCTGCTGTTTACTACGCCTGCCAGGATGCAAAGGTACCAGTTGTTCAAACACTGCATAATTATCGACTTATCTGTCCGGGTGCATTACTGCTCCGAGATGGCAGAGTCTGTGAACAATGTCTTAACCAGTCTCTCTACAAAGCAGTGCTACATGGTTGTTATCGGAACTCTGCCATACAGACTTTGGCTGTCTCCAGAATGCTATCTTACCACCGTAACAAAAACACCTGGAATAACAAAGTTGATCAATATATAGCTTTAACCAATTTTGCCAAGACAATGTTTGTTCGAGCTGGCCTTCCGGAACAACGAATAACCGTTAAGCCTAATTTCACAGCCGACCCCGACAACCTCGTTTTGCCTCAGCAGCGTTGTGGTGCGGTGTATGTTGGCCGATTAAGCCAGGAAAAAGGAATCATAACGCTACTGAGGTCCTGGAAAAATATAGCTCAGCCACTTAACGTTGTCGGTGGTGGGCCGTTACTGAACACTGCCCTGAGCTCAGCTTCTTCATGTGTAAAAATTTTAGGCAACCTCCCCAGGGACAAGGTTTCTTCAACTATGCAAGAGGCGCTGTTTCTCGTTTTACCCTCCGAGTGCTACGAGGGATTTCCCCTGGTCATTGCAGAAGCTTTCGCCCATGGTCTCCCCGTTGTTTGCTCAAGGCTAGGGGGCATGCAGGAAATTGTTAAAGATCACCTTACTGGCTTGCACTTTACGCCGGGTGATGCACAAGACCTGGCCGTAAAATGCCAGTGGCTTTTTGACCACCCGGAGGAGCGTTTAAACATGTCGGAATGTGCCCGTGCTGAGTACCTCAAACATTACACTCCAGAAACAAACTATAACCTTCTCCTGGATATCTACCGATCAACAATTATGCAGTACCGCTCAAACCAGGAAAACCCGCATGATTCTTCAGGCCACTCATGATTCCTTCGGTCAATATTCTTGGAACCCTGGTATCGGCTGTTAATTCAGAACTGGCCATTGCCACGATTTGCCACTGGATCGAAACCGGGGTTAAAGCCTATGTATGCGTGCGTGATGTGCATGGTATTATTCGCGCCCTACACGATCCCGAATTCAAGAAGATCCAAAACCAGGCAGGAATGTGTGTTCCGGACGGAATGCCCACTGTACTGGTCGGGAGGTATTATGGACATACTAAAATGTCCAGAGTTCGTGGTGCTGATTTTATGAATCAGCTGTCAGCAGTATCCGTCGTCAAATCCATCAGGCATTTCTACTATGGTGGCAAGCCGGGGGTTGCTGATCTTCTCAAACATCGCATGCAGGCACGATTTCCCGGTTTACAGGTTGTGGGAACCTATTCACCGCCTTTTCGCCCACTCTCATCATCACAGAAAGCCGCGTTTATCGCCCAGATCGAAGCGCTCGCACCGGACATTATCTGGGTTGGGCTAAGCACCCCAAAACAGGAATCCTGGATGGCAGAATATCTTGAGCTACTCAATGTCAAGGTATTGATTGGAGTAGGAGCCGCTTTTGATTTTCACACCGGGTTGGTCAAAGAGGCACCTAAGTGGATGCAAAAGTCCGGATTCGAATGGCTGTTCAGACTTTTTTCGGAACCTCGCAGGCTGTGGAAGCGCTATTTTTACATTATTCCACTTTTCCTGTTTCATTTGTCCTGCCAGTTATCTGGACTGCGTAAATACAAGCCCTGATCTGCAATGAACTCTTCTGCTTTTAACCACCCCATTAGCGCCTGCCCATGACACTGATCTCACTATTCAGGGAAATTTTGCAATGAGCCAAAACCAACCTGCCGACAAAGGTCTATTTTATGGCTTTTTGGCACTTCTTTATTGGCTCCCTTTGCCTCTGGGCAGCAATCGGGGCTTTGCCATCATGATTTTTGTACTTGTGGTTTGCCTGCTCAGCCTGTGGTGGTTGATTCTTTACTGGAGAAACAGGGTTCGTATTTCTTCAGCCTTCAAAAATACCTGGCCCTTGCAATTTCTTTTAGTACTATTTCTTGGCTACATTCTTCTGCAGCTACTCCCAATACCATCACCCTGGCTCGCAGCGCTGTCACCGGGATCATTCACCCACTGGAACTCAATAAAAATCTTTAGGCCAGATAAAACCTTCGCTGCTCTATCACTCTCCCCTGATGACACATCATGGTTTCTCCTGAAAAGTGTTGGCTATGTCCTGCTTTTCAACCTGACATTATTGATGGTCCGTAGTCATTCGCGGATCCGCCTATTACTCTTGACTCTGGTGATCAGTGGAACCTTACAGGCCATCTATGGAAGCCTGATGATGTTATCGGGTACGGAATTTAGCTTCTTTGCAAAAAAAGCGGCATATTTGGGTTCGGCAACAGGTACTTTTGTTAATCGTAATCACGTAGCCGGTTATCTGGAAATGTGCCTGGCAGCTGGCATCGGCCTGCTGATCATGAGCCTTGACCCACACAACAGTACAAACTGGCGTCAGCGCTTTGCCAATTTCCTGCGCCTGGTACTAAGCCCCAAAATCAAGGTCAGAGCTGCACTCGCCATTATGGTCATCGGCATGGTTCTCACCCATTCGAGAATGGGAAATGCTGCTTTTTTCATCAGCCTCATCATTACCGGAATTCTCTGGATGCTGCTCTCTGGACAACGGCCTGGCAAGCCCGTTTTATTACTGTTGACCAGTCTTTTTGTTATTGACCTCTTCATTGTCGGCAATTGGTTTGGTGTCGACAAGGTAGTAGAGCGTATAGAAAATACCCGGGCCAATGCTGAGACACGCGATGAGGTGGTCCGTGACAGTATAGTCTATGCAAAAAACTTTCGACTAACAGGCAGTGGTGGCGGGACATTTGCCACAGTGTACCCCATCTTCAGGCAAGCAGATGTTCAAGGTTTCTATGATCACACCCACAATGACTACCTGGAGTTTCTGCTCGAAACCGGACTTATCGGTACCGCTCTGTTAGGTATCTTTACCGCCAGCAGTGTGCTCGCCGCTTTGCTCTCGATCCGTAAGAGACATCAAGCTGTAATGCGTGGAACCGGCTTTACTGCAACGATGGGGTTGATCGCGATCCTGATTCATTCCCTGGTTGATTTTAATCTGCAGATTCCTGCCAATGCAGCATTATTTATGGTTTTGTTAGCCTTGGCCTGGATCGCGTTATTTCTCGGTCGCCATCAACGATTGCAAAAATCATCTACTTCCTGAATACCCTTGACGCGATAACATAGATACAACTTAAGGTTATAGTGTTTGACCACCTTGATCAGGCGGTCTGGGTCAATCCTGACCAGTCTGTTGATCTGTTGCTCCAGTCTTCTTCTCTCCTCAGCATGGAGCTCCGACAAATGGCTAAAATATATTTGTATCCCTCCTATTAGTACGGTCGGCTCATAGCCTCCCAACTCATCCAATTTCCGCATCGCGGTATGAAACTGTGCATCCCGCTGACCCAGCTTGTCCTTGACTATTGCATAGGAAAGCCAACCGTAAACATAGGCCGGACGTTGAACTACGGCTCGCGTGTATAAGGTGAGAGCCCGCTGTAAAGCCTGATTGCGAGCTGATCCCGATATTTCAAGTGTTGACCTCCAAAGAAAAAGATCCCCACCAAGTTGTAACAAGGAGGGACTCGAAGCGTGCCAATAGCTTGCCTTATCAAAAAAGGTATTAGCCTTCTGCCACTGCTTGTCCGTCGGACTTTTTCCAGCCTGATCCCAACTGTCTGTATACGCCTGCAAAAAATATTGGTTGATAGAAGCCATTCCCAATCTTACTGCGACATAGCCCGTCACCAGCAAAAGGATCACAACAAACAGCAACAGTACTTTTTTAGCCAGTATAGACATCAGGGTGAAAATCCCTGCTAACCATTACAGACCAAAATGTACCGCACTGATAGCTGCTGGCATCTCCTGAAAAAGCCTCACTGCTACCCCTTCTCCGGCGTGCTGACAAACCATATCAAACGCAGCTTGCAATCGTGGTGGTCGATGCACTAGGTTGTGTGCATCTGTAGCCACCACATCAATCCAGCCACGTTCCAGCATTTGCAGTGCTCGCTTTTTTGCATAAGGTCCAAATCCTCCAGTAATAGAGCGCGCAGTCACTTGCAGCATTGCCCCTGCTTCCCTAATCGGTTCAATTTTTTCCAGATGGGTCAAAACAGCTTTATTTCGTTCGGGATGAGCGACCAGTGGCCTGATGTTATGTGACAATAAATATTTAATAAATTTTACTGTGCCTGGCAAAATCATTGAGTGAGGAAATTCCAGCAGCAGGATTTTATAGCCACCCAGCTTACCCAAAAAAGGGATTTTATTGCCGGCAATCATGGTCATGACCTGTGGATCAATTCGAACCTCGGCCGCAAAAGCAATGCGCAATGGGATGCTGCGTGCTAACAGCGCTTGCTGCAGAATCGTATAAGCCGCCTGTATCGAATGGACGTCATTATCGTACCGATTCAAATGAATATGTGGTGTGATCACTGAGTGGGTAATACCGTCTTCGACAGCAATTTCCACCAACTTCAGCGCATCATCCAGATCGACTGCACCATCGTCGATACCTGGCAAAAGATGGCTATGTAAATCGATCATATCACTCGGCAGATTAATTAATAACCAGGGAGACATCCTGAATGTGGAGTTTTTGCTATCAACCCCTTAAGCTGCTTTCAGCATAGCAGTCGGTCAACCAGCTGAACAGCCCAGTTTTATCGGTATCGATCGAACTTACGATCAGTCATGGTGATAACCCTCATAGGAACCATAATAGCCATAATTATAATTGTAGTAACCTTTGTCACTCTTGCCTTGATCATGCGGAATGTCATTGAGTATTCCGCCGATAATATTGGCACCAATGCGACGTAAGCGTTTGAGGCCTTCCCGAACGGCCGGAATCGGAGTAGACTCAGATTTGACCACATAGATCACACCACTGGATTTGCTAGCCACTACCAAAGAATCACTTACGGCCAATGTTGGTGCAGTGTCAATCACAATGGTGTCAAAGACCTTGCTAAAGGTCTCGAGCATTGCACCGAAACGTTTAGAGGAAAGAAGGGCAACCGGGTTGGGGGGGATTATCCCGGATGGCATCACATGAATATTGCTGTCATCAATTCGATGTATGCATTTACTGATAGTTGCTATACCAGATACATATTCGGATAAGCCCGGAGCTTTAGAATCAATACTCCACACTTTAGCTACTGTAGGGCGGCGCATATCGGCATCAATCAGCAGTACTTTGGCAAACTCCGCCAGTGAACTGGCAAGGCTCCCAGAGATAGAGCTCTTACCTTCCCCAGGTACCGAAGAGGTCACCATGATCACCTTGTAAGGATTGTCCAGACTGGAAAGCAACATCCCGGCACGGATAGTCCTGATTGATTCTGAATAGTAGGACTGCTGGTGCTCCTGCATATAATTGATTGGGTTTTCACCCGCATTCGTTTTTAATTTCAAGTGCGGTAAAGTGCCCAATTCGGTCATCTGCAGACGACCCTCCAGATCACCCGTACGACGCAATGTATTATCAAGATGCTCATGCAGGAAAGCCACGAAAATACCAAAAAATAATCCCAGGATAGTCGCAATAGAAATAATCAATCCTTTCTTGGGTTTGATCGGCTTCAATGCCGGAACTGCAGGATCGGCAATTCTTGCGCCGGGTTTGATCAGACCCGTTTGCTTGGTTTCCTTGGAGCGATTTAGAAATAATTCAAACAGCTTTTTATTCGATGCCACATCCCGCATCAGCACACCCAACTGATAACTTTTACGACTGGTGGACTGAATAGTGTTCTTGGCAGAATTGATTGCTGACAGCAGGGATTGCTCACTGGTTTTAGCAACTTGATAACTTTTCTGAATACTTTCCAGGACCACTCGAACCCGTCGATCGACCGCAATCTTGGCGGCCTTGAGGTCGGCCTTGGCCTGAATTAATTTTGGATGCTTGGGCCCATATCGTTTGCGCAGGGTTTGTAGATTGCGTTGTGAAACTTCTTCAACCTGCTTTAATTTCCCTAGCAACTGATCATTCAGGACTGCAGGCAGGGTACTCAATTTTTCAATTGACCCGCCTTTGAGCCTTTTTACCTGCCGCAGTGCAGTTTCAGCTTCCACCCGTTTCTGGCGAGTCAGTATTAATTTGGTTTGCAATTCCTGAAGCTGCCTGGAATCGAGCGCCCCTACATCATTGGATTCAAGTAAACCCTGTTTTTCACGGTATTGCTGTAATGCAGTTTCAGACTCCTGCAACTTGTTTTTTAATGTTTTCAGGCGATCATCCAGCCAAGTGGAAGCCAGTGTGGTTAGTTGCAACTTGGCATCCATATCATTTTCGATATAAGCCTGAGCCAGTGAGTTGACAATTTGAGCAACCAAATTTCGATCGTTGGCCTCAAAACTGATCTTTACCAACTGGCTGGAATTGATGGGAATGACCTGAATACGTTGTGTGACTTGATTCACCGTTTTCTCAAAGGTCATATTCGCATTGGCTGGTGGTTTGGCAGTTAGTGATGCAGGTAGCCATGTTGGAAGCCAGCTGCGCCAGTCAAAATCAACCAACGGTTTCTTACGATCGACAAATTCCGGATTATTGGTCAACTGCAATTTCTTAACAACCTGTCCAACCAGTTTTCTGGATTTAAGTAGTTCATACTGGGTCCGAAAATAATCATTCCCCCCTAAGCCGTAGACCTCCTTGATGGAAACCACATTATTCTTGTCTGGAGAAATCAGGAGTATTGCAGACGATTGGTAGATAGGCTTCATGGAGTAAACAACCAACGTCGCCAAAATAGCAATCATCAGGGTCAGTGTAAGAATACTCCACCGGTGTCGCTTAATGACCTGACCGTACTCACGAAGGTTCAGCTCACCCTCGTCAGATTTGAGCACAGTTGCAGTCTCGTTCTGCTTTATCTCAGTCAATCTTGCTGTCCTCACACATACAAGACGTAGTGCTTAAAAAAACATGCAATACGGCGCACCCAAAAATTTTCGAGATATCACCCCACCAGTGTAGCAAACTATTCACAGCCACCCATCCTGCCACTATGGCCTCAAACAAGCAAAATCTTGAATTAACTTTAGTTCTTCAGTGCAGTTTATTGTTTTTACTTGACCATTGCAATACGACAAACTTGTCAGTCAAAGAAAGCTGGCACAGTAGCCCCAAGCCTATTGGGCATTAGAAGAAGCTACGCTTCACAGTGATCACGTCACCAGGTGTTACCAGGGCACTTAATGTAACCTTGGCAGGAGTAGCGTCAGGAGTTTTACCGGGAACCACAACAATATTTTCCCGATCAGCACGCTCATTGAACCCGCCGGCCAGGGCAATGGCCTTACGAACTGTCATTCCGGGCTGAAACGGGTAACCACCTGGTATCTTTACCCAGCCGTTGACATAGAAATTACGATACTGCAGTAAGGATACCGTGACAATAGGATCCACCAAATAAGGGCCTTTGAGCGTGTCGGTGACGAACTTCTCCAGTTCCGCAGCCGTCATGCCCTGGACCTTGATCGCACCGAGAAATGGATAGGAAATTGTTCCACTATCACTGACCAAGGTTTCGATGGTCATATCCGGCTCACCGAGCACCTGTATCTTGATTTTATCACCAGCACCAAATTTGTACTCGGTTTGTGCATCAGCTGATGTTGAAAATACCAGAAACATAAATGCTAACAACAGGATAAACCCACTACTGATGAAGCCAGAATTGCTGTAGAACAACCACCTTGTTCGATCCACGGTCAAAGCACCTGAGTCACTATGATTTCACTCCCGATACCACATTAATTATTGCTCTGATTTAATAGTACCTATCAGGACCATACCCCCGATACAGATTAATATTCTCCCAAGCCAATATAGCAGATCTCTATGCTTGGTGTTGTGCTCTATCGTGTGTCCGAGAATATCTGTTTTCATCTTCAGTAAGCATTCTTGCCAGTAAAGCCCCGAAAAACTGTCATCACGATTATTTTCATGTCCAGCCAAGTGCTCCAGTTCTGGATATACCAGAGATCACACTTGATTCGCTCTTCCATCTTGTCCTGAGTTTGTGTTTCCCCACGCCAGCCATTAACCTGAGCCCAGCCGGTAATCCCAGGCCTTACCGCATGACGCAACATATAGCCTTTGATTCGCAAGCGATAATACTCGTTATGTACGACCGCATGGGGTCTGGGCCCTACAATCGACATTGTACCGGCCAGGACATTAAAAAGCTGGGGGAGTTCATCTAGCGAAGTCCGGCGGATAAAAGCGCCGACTCTGGTCACTCTCGGATCGTTACGTACTGCCTGTGTTACGATACGATCGTTCTCTCGTGTTGTCATGCTGCGAAACTTCCATACCGTAAATTCTTTGCCATCCATCCCATAACGCTTCTGTCTGAATAGCACCGGACCTGGAGAGCTGATTTTTACCGCCACTGCTATCATCAGCATGACCGGGCTGATAAGGATCAGAATCAACATCGATAACACCATATCCTGCACTCGCTTCAGAAACAGTGCTGCGCCTGTAAACGGAGTTTGAAAGACACTAACCATAGAAATGTCATCGAGTGCCTGCCATTGTTGCCCATGAAACAAGTTGAAGGTAAACAAATCCGGGATTATAAATACAGATGCCGTGGTATCGGATAATGCGCTGAGCAACTCAACAATACGCTTTTTGGCATTGATCGGTAACGCAATATAGATCTGATTAACTTCCCCATTTCGGGCTTTCTCGATTATCGTCTCGAAATTACCATCAATCTCGCAGGATGAATTGATCCGTTTTTGTGCAGGCTTTCGGTCATCATAAATACCAAGCAAATCATAGCCGAAATTAGGATGACGCTGGATGGCCTTCACCAGATGCATACCCGCATCACTTGCACCCAGGACCGCAACTTTTTGCCGATCATACCCTTTACTACGGGCATAGTACATGATGGTGCGGGTCAGCCTGCGCCACAGCAACATCGGTACCGGTGTGACAATAAACCAAAAAACTGTCGCCAGACGAGAAAAATTCTCACTCTGTTTGGTGGCATACAAACCAACCAACAATACCAACGCTGCAATCACCCAGGTGGTAGTAACCAGCGTGGCCTCGTAAGCAAAGGGAATATTACGCCAAGATCGATAAAGATTGAGCACCTCTGCGACAATCAGGAAAATTGCAACTGCAACAATATCGAGAAAAATATAGAGTGGTTTATTGGCCACATAGGAATAGGCTTGCAAGGCCACCTGCAAAGACAAGTAGATGGCCAGCGCATCAAACAATTTGAAAAGTGCGGACACCAGCAATGACTGATTGTGCTCGCTATTCATGCTTTCAATGGCCTCACAGGTTATAAATCAGCGTATCGGCTACCTCCTCAACCGACAGTATAGATCAAAAAACCGACTATTTGAGCAGCATCTACTTCTGTGATCTGCCAAGTTATGGGTCAACAGTGGCCAACTCACAACTGTGGCCAATTTTTCATCCAGCAGCTAAAATAGCCTCCCCACACCGAACATCCTCCTGTGAACATGACACGACCCAGCCAGCGCGCGCACAATGAACTGCGCCAAAGAACGCTACAACGCCATTATACCCGGCATGCGGAAGGCTCTGTTCTGGCCTCATTTGGCGATACCCGGGTGTTGTGTACTGCTTCCGTTGAAAACAAAGTCCCCCCCTTTCTGCGTGGCAAGGGTAAAGGCTGGATCACTGCCGAATACGGCATGTTGCCCCGCGCAACCAATACCCGTACCGGACGTGAAGCGGCCCGTGGCAAACAATCCGGACGAACGCTCGAGATTCAACGCCTGATTGGCCGCTCCCTGCGCCAGGCCGTTGATCTAAAAGCCCTGGGTGAACGCTGTATTCGAATTGATTGTGATGTACTGCAAGCCGATGGTGGCACTCGTACAACAGCGATTACCGGTGGCTTTGTGGCTCTGGCTGATGCCATATACGGACTCAGCCTGTCAGGCACTCTTAAAAGTAGCCCGTTACGCCACCAAATTGCTGCTGTTTCAGTGGGTATCTATGCCGGAGAACCGGTTCTTGATCTAGACTATGCGGAAGACAGCAACGCTGAAACCGACATGAATGTGGTCATGAATGACAGTCCGGGTTTTGTAGAAATCCAGGGTACCGGGGAATCCGCTGCATTCTCACACGACCAGTTGTTGGCCATGACGGCACTGGCCAGCAAGGGTATTCAGCAATTGTTTACCCTGCAACGCGAAACCCTGGGTGATGATTTGCTTTTGAATCAGCCATGAGCAAGGCTAAAAAACAACGACTGGTCCTAGCGACGGGCAATGCCGGCAAACTCCGCGAAGTTCAGGCCCTGCTGCAACCTTTGGGCTATGAGCTTCTGTCGCAAGCCGATTTTGCTGTGACCGAAGCAGACGAAAATGGCCTGAGCTTTGTCGAAAACGCCTTGATCAAGGCCCGAAATGCGGCCCACCAATGCGGACTCCCTGCACTGGCGGATGACTCTGGACTGCTGGTTGATAGCCTGGACGGTGCACCTGGGATTCATTCCGCTCGTTATGCCGGGGGAAACGGCGATAAGGCCAATAACACACGCCTGCTTGAAGCGCTAAGCAATGTTCCTGAACAACAACGAACCGCGTCTTTTCAATGTGTCATGGTCTTCGTACGCATGCCCTCGGATCCAGTCCCGTTGATCGCACAAGGGCGTTGGCAGGGCCGGATACTCACCGCATCACTCGGTAAGAATGGCTTTGGCTACGACCCGCTGTTCTGGCTTGAATCGGAGAATAAAACGGCGGCACAATTATCCCCTGCACGAAAGAATCAGCTCAGCCACCGTGGTCAGGCACTGCGTTATATGGCCGAACAACTGGCTGCCAACCCACCTTTACCCATCCCAATACTGGATACACAGGAGTCCTGATATGCCCCAAATCGTCCTGGTCCGACATGGCCAGAGCCTCTGGAATCAGCAAAATCGATTCACCGGCTGGGTTGATGTAGATCTATCGGGAACCGGTATCACCGAAGCTCGGGATGCCGGGAAATTACTGCTGGAAAAACAGTTCCAGTTTGATATCGCCCTGACTTCGCGGCTGAAACGGGCAATCCGCACGCTCTGGCTGATTCAGGAAGAAACCAACCAGATGTGGCTGCCGGTCCATACTGACTGGCGTCTTAATGAACGCCATTATGGCGCTCTGCAGGGGCTGGACAAAAAGGAAACCGCTGCCAAACATGGCTCGGAGCAAGTTCAGCGCTGGCGTCGTGGCTATGCCATTCGTCCCCCGGCCCTGGATCTGACTGACCCCATGAATCCGGCCCGTGATCCACGCTATCGGGAGGTTCCTGAGGTGCCATTAACCGAATCCCTGGCCGATACGCTGGTCCGGGTAGAGCAGTGGTGGCAGGAGCGGTTAATCCCACTGTTACGCGCTGGTCTAAAACCGCTGATTGTTGCCCATGGGAATAGTTTACGGGCGCTGGTCAAATATCTGGATAACCTGTCCGAACAAGAGGTCATCAATCTCAATATCCCCACGGGATTACCCCTGGTCTATGAGCTCGATGAAGATTTTTCCACCATCAGTCATCGCTACCTGGATGACCCGGAAAAAGTGGCTGCAGCAGCCAGTGCGGTTGCCAAACAAAGCCAGGTATAACAACACGGGCTCCTGACCCATACATTGGCAAACCCCCGGAGAACGAACCCCTTCACATGACAACTTGCCACACTACCAGCAGCTTCCTTGTCGCTACCCTGGTCATGGCAGCCGTGGTCACCGCTTCCAATATTTTGGTGCAGTTCCCCATCAACAACTGGCTGACCTGGGGCGCTTTCAGCTACCCGATCAGCTTCCTGGTTACCGACCTAATTAACCGCAAGGCCGGTGTACAAGGGGCCAGACGTGTTGTTTACGTTGGTTTTGCCACCGCCGTTGTGGCCTCACTACTGCTCGCAACACCACGGATCGCCCTGGCTTCAGGAACGGCTTTTCTGGTCGGGCAACTGCTGGATGTCACCGTTTTCAACCGCCTGCGCCACTTCAGCTGGTGGAAGGCACCGGTCATTTCATCCACCCTGGCTTCCCTTGTTGATACCCTGCTGTTCTTTTCCATCGCCTTTGCCGGCACCACCATACCCTGGATGAATCTGGCTGCAGGGGATTTCGGGATCAAAATGCTCATGGCCCTGACCCTGCTGGTGCCATTTCGAGCCATGATGAATATCATCCGACCACAACCGGAATTGATCCGCTAGGATGCCCGAAACAGTTTATTGAACCCAATGAGGATATACCGGTATATCCTCATTGACATGGCGTTTCTTGAGCGGGTATGTGATGCACGCAACCGAGCCAAGGATTGCTTCGCCAGACACCACCAAAATTCACCACCAAATTAGTCAGCATAAAAATCAAGAATGATTTATTGAATGTTTTTAAAGTGCAAGCCCAACTGGATGGGGTGCCATACAAGAGAAGAAGTAAACTACTGATGCGGGAATGGTTGAAAAGCAGCGTTCATTTTCATTGCTAAGAACAACGGCTGTATTCAGTTTTTCTGACCCAGGCTAACCCGGGGATTGCCAGCCAGATCAGCCACGGTTTGGATTTTCGTATAAGACTGTGCAAGCAAATAATCACACACCACGTCGGCCTGTTCCGCACCGTGTTCAAGCAACAACCAACCGCCTGATCGCAAACAGGCCCAGGCCGAGGCAACTATAATCCGGATCGCATCGAGGCCGTCAGACCCTGCGACCAGGGCTAGACGAGGCTCAAAGCACACGCCATCACCGGCCAGATGGGGGTCATTCTCAGCAATATACGGGGGATTGCTCAACAGCAGATCCAGACTGGCTGGCCGCAAGGCCTGGCACCAGCTGCTACGACAAAACCGGATATTTTCCAGCGCATACTCTTGTGCATTCTGTCGTGCAACCCACAGAGCCTGGACGCTGGTATCGGTTGCCAACAGCTGCCATTGAGGGCGTTCCCGGGCCAGCACCAATGCGATCGCACCACTGCCGGTTCCCAGCTCAGCCACGTGCCAAGCCCGGTCGTTGTGGGGCAAACCCAAGGCAGTCTCGACCAATATTTCGGTATCGGCCCGTGGCACCAGAACCCCTTCGCCAACCTGCAGCTGCAGATCCCAGAATGCTTGTCGACCCGTAATATAGGCCATCGGTTCACCACAGCTGCGACGCCTGACCAAGGCTTCAAGAGCAGACCACTGCTCGGCGCTTAGCTCCGATTGCTCTCGCAATATCAATGCTGCCTCACCGCAGCCGAGCACCTGCCGAACCAGCAAACGAGCATCCAGATTCGGGCTGACAGAATTGGTTAAGCGCTTGCGGATTTGTCGAAGCCGATCTGCTATGCGCAGCGTTTGACTCACCCGCCCGACATGGCGGCCAGTTGATCCGCCTGGTACTCATTGATTAACGGCTTAATCACATGATCGAGTTGGCCCTGCAGTACCTCATCCAGTTTATATACCGTCAAGCCGATACGGTGATCGGTGACTCTGCCCTGCGGGTAATTGTAGGTCCGAATACGCTCCGAGCGATCACCACTTCCCACCAGGTTTCTGCGGGTTTCGGCCTCGGCTTCATGCTGGCGACGTATTTCCTGCTCCAGCAGGCGTGAACTCAGTACCGACATGGCCCGGGCCTTATTCTTGTGCTGTGAGCGTTCATCCTGGCACTCTACTACCAGGCCACTGGGTAGATGGGTGATACGCACTGCCGAATCGGTCCGATTAACGTGCTGCCCACCCGCCCCGGAAGCCCGGTAGGTATCGATCCGTAGATCTGCTGAATTGATCTCAATATGGTCGATGGCATCCACCTCGGGCAGAATAGCGACAGTACAGGCTGAAGTATGAATACGGCCCTGGGCCTCGGTTTCTGGAACCCGTTGTACCCGATGAGCACCAGATTCAAACTTCAGGTAAGAATAGGCACGGTGGCCAACAACCCGGGAGATGATTTCCTTGAACCCTCCATGTTCGCCCGTACTCTGGCTAACAACTTCCACCTGCCAATGCCGCTGCTGGGCATACAGACTATACATCCGAAACAGGTTACCGGCAAACAATGCCGCTTCATCCCCACCCGTTCCGGCACGGATTTCCAGAAAGATATTGCGTTCATCCTTGGGATCTTTCGGCAATAACAAGCGCCGCAAACTGTCCCGCAGCTGGTCACTGCGCTCGCGCAATAGCGGCAACTCGTTCTCTGCCAACTCCTGGATACTGGCATCCGGATCGTGGCACATGGCTTTAGTTTCAACCAGCTCCTGGCGGATCGATTGATAGCGGGAAAACAGCTCCACGACCGGCGAAATGTCCGCGAGTTCAATCGATAACTGTCGAAAACGTTGTTGCTCAGCAATTACCCCGGGATCCGACAGTAAACGATTGATTTCTTCCTGACGCTCTCTTAGCTGTTGCAGTTTGCCAAGCAGTGAAGGATTCATCCACTACCATCCTGTTTTCGGTCCAGGGCAAACAATTTACGAGTGGCCTTGAGCAAAGTCGGGTCACCCTCCAAATCTGCGCGACGCAGAGCATTTGAGGGCTGATGTGCAAATTTGTTGGTCAAACTGCGGCTCAATTGGCTGACAACATCGGCCGAGTTAGCTCCAAGCTCCAGCTTCCTTAGCGCCTTTTTAAGTTCCGCCTGTGCGGTACACTCGAGCTGTTGGCGTAACTGCCGAATCGTCGGTACAGCATCCAGAGAGTGCAGCCAGTGCATAA
Source organism: uncultured Gammaproteobacteria bacterium (assembly GCA_964415515.1). Taxonomy (GTDB): domain Bacteria; phylum Pseudomonadota; class Gammaproteobacteria; order Arenicellales; family DRJH01; genus DRJH01. The sequence goes on from CAYQAP010000002.1 coordinate 51,743, forward strand.
ATTTTGCCACTTGTAACTCTATGATTTCTTCCGCTTCAACAGCCGCCTGTTGGCGAGATTGGACCCCGGTCGCAATCACATCCTGAAGATCATCGATCGTGTATAGATAGACATTATCGAGCTCCCGTACCTGTCCCTCAATATCCCGCGGCACGGCCAGATCAACCATGAATATCGGACGATGCTTGCGGGCTTTCAATGCACTCTCAATCAACCCTTTTCCCAGGATTGGTAATGGTGCTGCCGTTGAAGAGATAATGATATCCGCCTCGTGCAGGCGCTCCGCTAACTGCTGCAGAGAAATGGCTTCCCCAAGGATTATGTCGGCCAGCCACTGCGCCCGTTCGACTGTGCGGTTGCTGACAATCATCTGGTGTACACCCTGCTCCAGCAGGTGCCTGGCTACCAATTCGATGGTTTCCCCGGCACCAATCAACAACACTGTCTGATTGCCCAGATTGGCAAAAATTCTGCGCGCCAGCTTGACTGCCGCATAGGCCACAGATACCGCACTGGCACCAATAGCCGTATCCGTACGAATCTGTTTGGCTACCGAAAACGTATGCTGAAACAATCGATTGAGAATTTTTCCCGTGGCCCCAACCTGGCTGGCACAGGAGAATGCCTGTTTCATCTGCCCGAGAATCTGAGGCTCCCCAAGCACCATGGAGTCTAAGCCACAGGCAACTCGGAACGTATGCTGTACGGCCGCTTGATCGGGGTGCTGATACAGGCATTGCTGGAGATCCATAGTCGTCAGGTTGTTATAGCGACTGATCCAGTCGATCACTGCCTCATTGCGTACATTCTGGCTGCGGCAATAGATTTCAGTACGGTTGCAGGTGGACAAAATCGCCGCTTCTTCCACCCCACATGACGCACGCAGGCTGCTTAAGGCATCCGGCAAGATGTCTGTACTAAATGCGGTTTTTTCCCGCAAAGCAACCGGTGCCGTTTTATGGCTCAGTCCGAGGGTCAGAAGATGCATGGATGATCCATCACAAATATATCGGTGGGAACAGCTGCAGGACTACAGTTATCGCAACAACAAGTTGATTTTTGCAGGTGTTTTGTTAGCCGCAATGCGCAATTTCCGCCAACACTGCAAACCAGCCAACATGAGCCAGCTGCCGAGCAGTAACAGTACAGCGTACAACAATTCATGCGGCTGCCAGTAATCCGTGTGTTGCAATAAGCCCTGCAAACCGGCCCATTGTCCTACGCCCCACACCAGCAACCCCATGCTGAGCGCAAGTCCGCCAGCACGTTGTTGGCGCGATAATGCCAGCCCAATCATCACCAACAATCCAGCTGATACCAAAGCACTCGCAACACCCCACGCCACCCACAATGCGGTAAGACCATGGCCGGGTAGTATAAACAATGCCAGACCTGCCGTGAATGCCGTCAACAGCAAAGAGGACAAACGAAAACTGTGGTTTGCCATGTTTTTTATCGCGTCGTTGAGTAATATTCTTTGACCACGAAGCCCAGCCTGCAGTGCCGCCATAAGCAAGACGATTGCGGTAAATCCGGCAAACCCCAAGCTGCTGGCACTGGAAATACCCAACTGACTGATCAGATCAGCCACCTGAGCTAAAGCACCTGAAAAAGCATATTGCAGGCTTTGTTGGGACTGCCAGGACAACGCCGTGCTCTGGGCATCACCAACGCCGATCATGACCAACCATATCAAGCCTGCCAGAACAGCTACCGTGATACCGACATAGCTGTGTAATGGGGTCATACGTTGTTGGGTTCGGGTACTCCCCACCACAGAAATCATATACCAGGCTCCGAAAGTGACCGCTGGTAAACTGATCAGTAGCCCGGGCAATATAGGGACAGGGGCCACTGTGGTGATACGCGGTATCACCATGATTGCCGAAATTGTCAGCATACCTAGCATTGCAGACAACAGCAGCAGCATACACAGGACACCGACAGCCAATCGATACCGTACCACCGCCTCATGGCCCTGACGTAACATCAATCCATACAACATCACCAGTATGAACAACCAGAGGGTTGAGGGTTGCACCACAAACTGAGTATCACCACTGCCGAGCAAATAAATTTCTCCCACCAAACGCAACGGCAAGATACTGGCAATCGGTAACAGCAGCAGCCATAATACTGCCAGCACGATGATCGAACCGGTGTCTGAGCGCCACAATCGCGTCTTTCTCAACACTACAAAAGGCACCCAATGCAACAGCACCAGGCTGGCTGCAACCGGGAATAACGCCATAAGCTGACTCGCCACAACCAACAGCAGGACATGAATCAGCGTCGCTGCAATCTGTAATAACAGCGCCATAGACCTGGACCCATGCCGGCCTAGCAAATCCTTGCTGACCGCTGCGAACCCATCCAGTGGATAACGACCATCAAGAAAATGCAACCCTGCAGCAGTCATCCCGCAAACCCCAAGTCCACCCACCAGCAACCACAACGCCACCGGCCCCCACCCCCAAAACGAAGCCAGAGGAATACTGACCAGTAACCCGCCACCCAGTAAAAGAACCGTTTGGTTAACGGTGCAAACCACGGCAGCGCGACCACCAGGGGCAGCAATGGCTCTCGGCAGCAATGTTGTGGCAGGAAAAAACCAGCGGCCGAGAAAACGGCCCAGAAAGTGCCAACCGACCCCGACCAATAACAACATAACCGCTAGCATCCACCACGGACTCACCGGGGACCTCGGGAATTGTATGTCGCTGTATGCTCCACCCTAAACCATAGTCTTTACACTTCGTCTGAATAACGTAATAATCAGGCCCATCTCACCAACTGGTAACTGCATCACTGCGCAGCCCCCCCGATATGCCCAACAACGGGCTATAGTATCGCATAATGACATCTATCCTTCACCTCATCGCGCTCCCCCGGTTGGCTTTAGCTCTGCTGACGCTGCTGCTGACTGCCTGTGTCAGCACCCCACCACCTGTTGTTCCGGTGACTCCTCCCGCCCCGGCACTACCCGCCATTAAACTGGATCAAAGCTTGTTGTACGATTTTCTGCTCGGGGAAATGGCTCTACAGCGCGGCTATGATGATATCGCTGTCGATGCCATGGCCCGGGTCGCCATGGCCTCCAGAGACCCTCGCACCGTATCCCGCGCGGCTCAGGTTGCCAATGCCAGGAAAAAGTACAGTCAAGCCTTGGTAATTGCCAATCTGTGGTTGAAACTTGCCCCTGATGCCGCAGAGCCCTTGGGGATTATTGCGGTTGCCCAGTTACAACTTGGACACCGCAATGTTGCAGAAAAAGCCCTTCGTACACAACTCGAGAAAGGTCAGCCGAATCTAAAACTGGCCTATCGAAAACTCGCCGCTGTTATGCTTCAAGTTGTGGTTGATCAACCTGCCCTGGCCATAGCGGTGATGAAAAAACTGGTTGCTTTGCATCCCAAGTCTGCTGATGCATGGCTCATGCTGGCTTTGGTTGCGGAACGCGCCAAAGATCGCACTGCAATAATGTATGCCCTGGATCAGGCGCTGATCGTTCGACCTGATTGGGAGGATGCTGCATTGGCAAAATTTTCCCAACTCAGTCAAGCAAAAAATACGGATGCCGAGAAATTCATAAAAAACTGGCTCACCAGCTACCCGAATTCTGGTCAAGTCCAAACAACCTATGGCCAATATCTGTTAAAAAAGGGCCGCAAAACTGCTGCCTTGCAGGCCTTCGAAGTCGCCACCAGGCTGCTGCCAAACAACCTGGATGCCCATTACGCTGCTGCGTTACTCAGCTTTCAAACCAAGAAATTTGCCACCGCCACCGTGCATCTACAACAGGCTCTAAAACTTCACCCAAATGACCCGATGCTACAGATTATGCTGGGTCAATCGTATGCTTCCCTGCAACAATACCCACAAGCACTGGATATTTTCAGCGTTGTAAAAGGCGACAAACCTTCTTTTCAGGCTCGTTTGCTGTCTTCCGAAGTACTGATCAAGCAAGGAAAAACTACCCAGGCACTTGAGCTCCTCAGCCAAACATTGACCAGCAGTCCCGATCAGGAAATTCAATTGATTCTGGAAAAGAATCAGCTGTTCAGGAAATTAAAGGCCTGGAAAAGCAGCAAAGCGATGCTTGATAAAGCCATCCTGCGCTACCCCGAAGACAACCGCCTGCTCACCGCCCATGGCCTGGCAGCTGCCGAATTGCGCATGGTGGACCAAGTTGAACAGGATATGCGCTTGCTGATCAAACGTGAACCGAATAACGCCCAGGCATACAATTCTCTCGGCTATACCCTGGCCGACCAGACTGATCGTTATGCTGAGGCTCTGATTCTGCTGCAGAAAGCCAACACCTTATTACCACAGAATCCCTTTATCCTGGACAGCCTGGGCTGGCTGTACTTTCGTATGGATCAAACCGATAAAGCGGTCGACTTTCTGCAACAGGCCCTGACGCTACGTCAGGATCCTGAAATTTCAGCCCACCTGGGTGAGGTATTGTGGAGTATTGGACAACAGCGAAAAGCACGTGACATATGGCAAAAAGCGTACCGGCAAGCCTCTGATAACAGCGTTCTGAATGCTACTATCAAACGCTTTATCAACCCCTGAGTCTACCCGCATCGTTCCGGTTAGATCCAATGTTCTGATCGGAGGCCTGTTGCTTGCGATCCTGCTGACTGGTGGTTGCAGCCCGCAGGTGGTACGGGTTGACCATCCCACGACGCTCTGGGACATTCATGCCAAGCAACTAAGAACCATCAGTAACTGGCAGATCAAGGCACGCATGGCCGTACGTTCAAACCGCAAAGGTGGCCAGGTCACGGTACACTGGAAGCGAATGAATAATTCTCATGCCCTTGATTTATACGGCCCCTTTGGCAGTGGGCGAATGCGCCTGCAGCAAAACCCCGGTCAAGCCACCCTGGTTGACAGTAAAAAATACCGCTACACAGGCCGCTCACTGCAGCAGTTGTTATTTCGTCGGGTTGGCTGGCAGGTCCCATTCTCCAGCCTGCAGTACTGGATCGTGGGCTTGCCGGCACCTGGAAAACCGCAGCAACAATGGGACAAGCGAGGGCGATTGCGCAGTTTGCGACAAAATGGCTGGGAGATCCAATACAATGAATACCGTAAAGTTGGCCGCTATGAGCTGCCCGGCCGACTGCAGCTGGATGCACTACCGGGAACCATTCCGGGTCTCACATCAGACTTCGCATGGCTAGAAGATCACCCCGGGACTTTGCAGCAGCCTTTATTCAGAATCAAGCTGATCATCCGCAGCTGGCAGCTTGCCAAAAACCCGGCTGCTGGGGTATCAAACCCATGATTCAATGGTTTGCTGCTCCCGCCAAAATTAACCTTTTCCTGCATATCCTGGGCCGCCGTGCGGATGGTTATCATACCCTGCAGACCGCCTTTCAGTTTCTCAGCCTTGAAGACCGGATCGGTCTGCGTTTGTGTCAGCACAGTGTTTACCGAGTGGGTGAAAATCAGGGCATTGCTGAACAAGACGATCTGACCGTGCGTGCAGCCCGTTTACTGCAAGAACACTGTGCTTCTGCGTGCGGGGTCGAAATCCATAGCAAAAAGCTGATCCCCATGGGTGCTGGCCTCGGTGGCGGCAGTTCAGATGCCGCTACCGTATTACTCGCCTTGAACCATCTCTGGGATTTGCACTGGAGCCTGGATCAACTGGCGCAACTCGGTCTCATGCTTGGTGCCGACATTCCAGTTTTCATACGCGGTACCGCGGCCTGGGCTGAGGGAATTGGCGAGCAGCTCACTCCCATCGACCCCACAACCGGCTGGCTGCTTGTTGTGGTACCCACCGTGCATATTGCAACCGCCGAAGTGTTCAGGAAATGTACATTGACAAGCAAACCGGTGCCCATCAGAATACGCGGTTCGCAACCAGGTTTCGGCAGGAATGACTTGCAGTCAATGGTAGTTGCGCATTATCCGCAAGCTGCTGCAGTGCAGGCGTGGCTCTCGACTTTCGGTGTCACCAGAATGAGTGGCAGCGGTGGTGCCTTCTTTTTGGCTGTTACCAATCAGCGAGAGGGGCAACGCATCCGGCAGCAGTGCCCTGCAGCCTGGTCGTGCTATGTTGTCCAGACCCGCAATCGACACCCTTTGTGGGAACAGCTGCAAGCCGGTCATTGATATACGAATGGGGCGTAGCCAAGTGGTAAGGCACCGGATTTTGATTCCGGCATTCCCAGGTTCGAACCCTGGCGCCCCAGCCATTTATCCACAATACGTTGTACTTTGGAGTCGATAAGAAATAACATGGGCTATCTACATCCACCCCTCACCCCGGCTTGCCGCGCTGCTCAAGCACCACAATACTCAATGTGGAACCACCATATTTTGTCTTTCACTCCATCGCATTACGATACTCTGACACAAATACTGGCGCCTCATGGTCTGTATTGTTTCTTCATGACTCCTTTGCATAAATCCGTATAACGGGAAAGCCATGTCCACTGAAAATATGCTTGTTTTTAGCGGCAATGCCAATCCGGCATTGGCGCAGGCTGTGGCAAAACACCTGAATCTGCCGCTGGGCAAAGCTACCGTCACCAAGTTCAGTGATGGTGAAGTAAGCGTAGAGTTGCTTGAAAATGTCCGGGGCAAAGATGTTTTCGCACTCCAGCCCACCTGCCATCCGAGCAACAACAACTTGATGGAGTTGCTGGTTCTGATGGATGCCATGCGACGCGCTTCGGCACAACGCATTACCGCGGTAATTCCCTATTTTGGCTATGCCAGACAGGATCGCAGACCACGAACTGCACGGGTCGCGATTACCGCCAGACTGGTTGCGGATTTGATCACCGTCGCTGGTGCCGACCGAATTCTGACCTTTGACCTGCATGCGGATCAAATTCAGGGCTTTTTCCGAATCCCGACCGACAACATCTATGCTTCCCCGGTACTGCTGGGTGACATCTGGCGACAACGTATGCCCAATCTGTTGGTGGTCTCCCCCGATGTCGGGGGTGTGGTACGCGCCCGAGCCATTGCCAAGCAACTGGGTGCCGGCCTGGCCATTATTGACAAGCGCCGCCCGCAACCAAATGTGGCCAAAGTCATGCACATCATTGGCGATGTGGACAACCGCAGTTGTGTTCTGGTTGACGACATTGTCGATACCGCGAATACTCTCTGTGAAGCGGCTGTCTCCCTCAAGGAAAATGGTGCCGTTAGAGTTGCCGCCTACTGTACCCATCCGGTTCTATCCGGTACCGCACTGCAACGGATTGCAGACTCACAGCTCGATGAACTGGTGGTCACCAACACCATCCCATTATCTAAAAAAGCCCGGGATTTACGCAAAATTCGGCAAGTGAGCATCGCCGAGCTGCTGGCTGAAACCATGCGACGAATCGCCGATGAGGATTCGGTCAGTAACCTTTTTATGGATTGAATATGCTTGTGTTCTAACACGGCACTCACAACTACAGGAGAAATGAAGCATGAGCACACACTATGAATTGAACGTCCAGACTCGCAATGAAAAAGGCACTGCAGCAGGCCGCCGACTGCGGCATCAAGGCCGGTTGCCAGCCGTGGTGTATGGTGGCAAAGGCAAGAATACCGAGATTTCCCTTAACCAGCTGGAAGTTTTACTAAAGCTCGAAGACTCCAGCTTCCGCTCTTCGGTAATTGCTCTGCGCAATGGCAAGAAACGCGAAAAAGTGATCATTCGTGATCTCCAGATGCGGCCGCAAAAACACCAGATATTGCATATCGATTTTCAGCGCATCAATGCCGGCGAAGCCATCCATCTGCCCGTCTCGCTGCACCTGTCTGGCGAAGAGCAGTCCCCAGGCTTGTTGGAAGGTGGGCTGTTGTCTCATTTAATAACGGAAGTCGAAATCTCCTGTCTACCTGGTGATTTGCCCGATCAACTGACCATCGATATCTCTACACTTGAAATCGGTGATACGCTGCACCTCAGTAACATCGAACTGCCAGAGACTGTAGAACTGACCGCTTTACAAGGTGATGGTGAGAACCTGGCTGTAGTGACTATCATGGCGCCAAAAACTGCTGTCGAAGAATCTGAAGAAGATGAGGATAATGAATCTGAGGCTCCAGAGATACTCGAAGACTGACTGACCAGCCCTGTAGACTCCCGGGATTCGGGGTTTTCAACGTGATCAAGGTTATTGTCGGGCTCGGCAATCCGGGCAGCAAATATCAGCAGACCCGACATAACGCCGGGTTTCAGTTCGTGGATCGTCTCGGCACCAGCGGCTGGCAGCATCTGCACCGTTACAATACACTGGCCTGTTCCCTATCCTGGCACGGCCATGATCTGCAGTTACTAAAACCACTAAGCTTTATGAATCTCAGTGGGGGCCCGGTCGCCGCCTATCTGCATTATTATCGGCTACCCGTGGAATCGCTGCTGGTGATACACGATGAACTCGATCTGAAGCCAGGCATAATTCGCTACAAATTTTCTGGTGGGCATGGTGGTCATAAGGGGCTCAAAGACCTGCATACGAAACTTGGCAGTCCCGACTTTCATCGCCTTCGCATCGGTATCGGGCATCCCGGATCGGCTCAGGAAGTTGCTAGCTATGTACTGAGCCAGGCAACACCAGAGCAGCGATTGGCGATCTCCGATGCCATCGAGCGTGGCCTGCAGGCCCTCCCGGAGCTGCTCACAAACCAACCAGACGCCGTTATGAACACACTGCACGCACCCGTCGCCTGAACTCTTCGCGTGGAAACGACACATGGGATTTAAATGCGGTATTGTTGGCCTACCCAACGTAGGTAAATCGACACTTTTCAATGCTTTGACCGAGTCTGGGGTAGAAGCTGACAACTACCCTTTTTGTACCATTGCACCCAATACCGGTATTGTTCCGGTGCCCGACCCAAGAATCGACCGTCTTGCGGCCATCGTTCATCCATCACGGCTGGTGCCGACAACCATCGAATTTGTCGACATCGCCGGATTGGTCAAAGGGGCCTCAAAAGGGGAAGGACTGGGCAATCAGTTTCTGGCTCATATTCGAGAAGTTGATGCCATCGCACACGTGGTTCGTGCCTTTGAAGATGACTTGGTGACCCACATCGATGGCAGTATCGACCCGATCCGGGATATCGAGGTCATCGACACCGAGCTGGCGCTGGCCGATCTGGATACCGTGGACAAGGCTTTGCTGAAGGCTGGCAAGTCTTCAAAAGCTGGTGATGAGGAACTACGACGCCTGTACAACACACTGCAACAGGTTCGTGAACATCTGGATCAGGGCGTTTCGGTACGGGCCCAGGAGCTGACCGCAGAACAGCGCGAACTGCTCAAGCCGCTGTTTTTATTGACCGCCAAACCGGCAATGTATATTGCTAACGTGGCCGAAGATGGTTTCACCAACAATCCTTTGCTTGATACCCTGCAACAACATGCCCAGGCTGGGAATACCCGCGTGATCACCTTATGTGCTGCTGTGGAAGCCGAGATTGTGGAACTTGATCGGCAAGAGCGCCAGCTCTTTTTGGATGATCTGGGCTTTGCTGAACCAGGATTGAATCGAATGATTGTAGCCGGTTATGAACTCCTTCGCCTGCGCACTTTTTTCACTGCTGGACCCATGGAAGTCAAGGCCTGGACGATTGTCGCGGGTGCCACAGCCTCGCAGGCGGCAGGGGTAATTCACACAGATTTTGAAAAAGGTTTCATCCGGGCAGAGACGATCGCATGCATCGACTTCATCAAATTTCAGGGGGAACAAGGAGCTCGTGAAGCTGGCAGACAGCGCCTGGAGGGCCGCAACTATGTGGTGCGGGACGGCGATGTCATGCATTTTCGTTTCAACGTTTGACAAAAATCCACTCGGAACTTCTCGCCGAGAGTCGATCCTCGCCGGCACTCCAACAATCAAAATATGATGACTTGTGCGTTAATGTGTGCTGTTACAGTACCCCACTAGCCACTTTCTGAACAAATCGGATATCCGGCTCCTCAACCACACCGGCTGCCCTCATCGCCTCCTGCAATTCAGGCGACGCCATAAAACGATGCGCATTCTCTAGATTATCCCATTCGAAAACCACTGAGATATTGTTACCATCGTCTTCTGCTTGAAATATCCGAAACGATTTTTCCCCTGCGGCCCGTCTGGTATCGACAAATGCGTCGAAAGCTTCTTTCCATGTTTTGTACTGATTAACACGATGCCTAATAATGATCGTTGCCATTCTGGTCTCCTCGGGTGGTTGATCCGGATGGGGGCTGATAAGGGTTTGCAGACTTTAGATGGCTTGGTCGAGTGTGAATTTACCTCAAACCAGCCACTGTATAGACGCAGTGTATATCAGTAGTATAGCTTAATCAATAATATTCAGACGTAGTCTAAGCATTGTAATGATCTCTGGCAACAACCTTAGAACCAACCTGGCTGTACTTTTCCTGGCACGCTATGCTGCCATACGCCAATAGTCATCAAGCCACTGTTGCAACTGGGTAAGCTGTTGCTTACTGAGGTGCAGACCAAGGCGGGTCCGGCGCCAGAGAATGTCTTCTGCAGTACGTGCCCATTCTTTATCCAACAGGTAGCGGACCTCAGCCTCATAAAGATTGGCACCAAAATGTCGACCCAGTTCTTCCTGGCTGCTGGCCTTGCCCAGTACGTTGTAGGCCCGGGTACCATACAGCCGGGCCAAACGATGTACTGTGGCTTTCGGCAACCAGGCGTATTGCTGGACCAGCGTACGGTCGAACTCGACGAAGTCTGTCAGATCACCCCCCGGCAATGGATGACCAGGCTCACTGGTCCAGGTGCTGGTTTTTGTTTTCATGGCTGGTAGCAACTTGGCCAGGGTGTGCTCCGCGACCTGGCGATAGGCCGTTAACTTGCCACCGAACACACTGATCAGCGGGGCCCGACCATCGCCATTATCAAGCGCCAGAATGTACTCACGACTGACCGCAGAGGCGCTCGATTCAGCATCATCAAACAAGGGCCTGACACCGGCGTAGGTAGAAACCGCATCCTGTGGTCGGGTCTGGGTTTTAAAGTAGCTGTTGATGACCCCACAAAGATAGGCTACTTCATCCTCTGACATAGAAACCTGGGCTGGATCACCGTCGTAGTCGACCTCGGTGGTACCAACCAAACTGTAATCCTGTTCAAAAGGGATCGCAAATACAATCCGCTGATCACTGTGCTGCAGGATATAGGCATGATCGTGCTCAAACAATCGCGGTACAACCATATGACTGCCCTTGATCAGCCGGATCCGGTACGCTGTCGGTATTTTCAGGGCATCATCGATGAATGCATTAACCCAGGGTCCGGTAGCATTGACCAGAGCCCGAGCCGTCACATCAAAACGCCGACCGGTAATGGTGTCCTGCAATGCAGCGACCCAGTGATGCTCCTGACGACGTGCCACCAAACACTTGGTACGGGTCAGAATGCTGGCTCCATGCTCAGCCGCATCGATGGCATTGAGCACCACCAGGCGACTGTCGTAGGTGGCACAGTCCGAGTAGATAAAGCCTTTGCTGCTGTTGTCTTTTAGGGCACTGCCAGCCACGTGCTGCGATAGATTAATACATCTCGAGGCCTTGAGGACTTTGCGACCGGCCAGGTAATCGTACAAAAACATGCCAGCTCGTATCATCCAGACCGGGCGCAGGTTTTGGTTATATGGCAATACAAAGCGCATCGGCCAAACCACGTGTGGCGCCATAGACAACAAAACTTCCCGCTCCCGTAGCGCCTCGCGTACCAACCGAAACTCGTAGTGTTCCAGATAACGCAAACCACCATGAATAAGTTTGGTACTGCGGGAAGATGTTTGACCAGCCAGATCACCGCTTTCACAGAGCAGAACTCGCAAGCCACGCCCGGCTGCATCCCGGGCCACCCCGCAGCCGTTGACTCCACCGCCGACCACCAACAGGTCATAGATTTCAGACATTCAATACACGGTTCATAAAAAGAAATTACATGATAAGTTCGATTATGAACATTATATTTTCGATTTATCCCCGAAACAAGATCATTATGCAATATATTGGTGTTATCCGAACAATTCGAATGGAGGTAAAGCACAAAGACTGCGATTTACTCATAGATTCAGCTTATCGGTTCACTGTCACCAAGGCGGTCATACCATCGTGGACCATGCAACGGATCTTGTATTTACCCGGTTTGCTGAATTTGAAGTTTGTTTCATCGTTGGGTAATTCTTTTTTAGCCTTCAATACCACAGTCCCTTCACTACCATCTGCATTCAGTTCACTGATCCGTGAATTGTGAAAAAAAGGGTCTTTATTGACCAAATGCAGTGTCTGGCCCAGTTGCAGGGTAATCGCATCCGGTGCATATTCGATATCGCGTTCCTGTACAGTAATAACATTGCCGCCGGCCACTGCCAGATTGAACCAGAGTAAACCAGGTATGAGTCCTAAAAACTGTGTATATTTTTTCAATGGAAACCCCTCCTGTTAGCAGGAAAAAGGCAGTGTGTGACATCACGAACAGACCACACACTGCCGGTGATTGGCTGAATCAGTTACTCTCGATCTTCAGATTACCGAACATGACATGGAAGAACGGCATACCGAACATTCTGCCTGCTGCCATCTCTTCCTGGACATGTTTCTTGGTTTTACCCATCAGCTTCTTGGCGTCCATCAGCCTGGCCGCGGCTGCTTTCTTGGCCGGCCCATCGGGCATGGCCATGATTTTCTTGTTGGCCTTCATGATACTGGCCTTGACCTGCGGGAAAGGGATATAACCACTTTTCAGCGGTGCAGGAGCCAGGCCTTTGGGAGTCACCTTGAACGGCGGCACCATCAGATGAAGCACTTTGCCGGTACTGCCTGCTCCCACATCACCATCAAAACCCAACTTATTGCCGTCACCACGCACAAACTCGGTGATCATCATATGTACGAGCTGATTGTCATTGACCAGTCGACCATCCGAATAGATCTTGCCGATCCCCCAGAAAGCAGCATAGGTGTATTCCGTAGGCATCAAATTGGTCCCAATACCGGTCACACCATGCAACAAGATATCGGTGACCACACCACCAAAGGTTGGGAACAGCTTGCCATGGGGCATGGGCTTGTCGACCACGACCCGGTAGGTATGGGATTTATCCGGTGCATCAAAGGTGGCCTCAAAACTGATTTTGTCTTCCGTAACCTTACCGTCGATGGCAGTCACATCTTTCAGGGTCATAGTAAGATCCCCGACACCGACCACCATCCAGTCACTGAACGGCGTGGCATGGTCGGCAATGGTGTATTTGCCATCACGCTGCTGGCGCAATTTCAAGGAGACTCCCGTCAACGGAAAAGGCCCCTGCTGCCAGCCATTCGGGTGCTTGGGATCACCGAAAACTGCAGGGTCCATAGCCCGGGGCCCGGGTAAAGCCCAGCGAATCGAGCCTTGTTTTTGTGAGGCGGTCACCGTCACAGTGCCCCCCAGGCGCCGTGGTGGGGTGGGGTTCTTGGCATGGGACTGGGTATAGGCGCCCAGTCCAACCATGGGTGCCTTGGCGGCCGCCATTTTGTCGTCCTGTGTCGTTCCCGCTGTGGCACAGCCAGCCACCAATAACACTGTGGAAGCTGCCGCCACAACCCGAGATAGTCGTCTTGTCGGAAGTGCTGTAGTTTTCATAACATTCCTCTGTCTGTTGGTCTTTGCATATAGGATTACTTGCGTTGGGAGATCGGTAATGTTGCAACCTGCCGCTGTGGCCCGGATACCCTGAGACACACAAAACAGCTTAGGATTCGAACCTCCCTCCGCACGCTATAGACCGTACCGGACCCACTAAGTTCCTGCACTGTCTAAAAGGGTCATTCAAAGCAGCCAGAAAATCAATCCGCAATATACAGTTGTGTACCGGAGTCTGTGATCAAGGAAACAAAATCTTCGGACAGTGCTTGGTCGGTAAAAATGGCATCGACAACAGAGATATGCCCCAACCGAACCATCGCGTTACGACCAAATTTACTGTGATCCACAGCCAGATAAACGGTACGAGAATTGGCTACAATCGCCTGTGCAACCTTGACCTCACGGTAATCAAAGTCCAGTAGCGAACCATCATTTTCGATCCCGGATATACCGATAATAGCGTAATCAACCTTGAATTGATTGACAAATTCCAGTGTGGCCTCTCCGGTAATTCCCCGATCCCGGTGGCGCACCACACCACCAGTAATAATGACCTCGAAATTCTGGTAACGACTCAAGATATAGGCCACATTGAGATTGTTGGTAATCACCCTCAAGCCCTGGTGATCCTTTAAGGACATGGCGACCTGTTCATTCGTGGTGCCGATATTGATAAAAAGTGAGGCGTCATTGGGAATATGGCGTACCAGCAGATTTGCAATCCGCTGCTTTTCTGCCAGACAGAATATCCTGCGCTCCTGATAGGCGACATTCCGCACACTCGAAGGCAAGCCGGCGCCACCATGATAGCGTGTCAAAAGACCCAGGGTTGCCAATGCATTTAGATCACGGCGAATCGTCTGGGGCGTCTTTTGAAAATACTGGACCAGAAATTCAATGGACGCAAACCCCTGCTGGCGAACCAGTTGCTGGATTTCCTGTTGACGCTTGTTCAACGGTGGTTTGTCATCACTCATAACACGATCTCCGTGATTCGGACACTGACATTACCCTGCGGGTTAGGTTACCATTTCAATACTGTCGATATTGCCCCTGGGCAACCCTTATGGCGCAATACCGGTATTTGATTCGCTACTTTGTCAGGGAGAGTCTGGAATGTCAAAAAATCCTGTGTTGCTCGCCATCGATCAGGGTACCAGCAGCAGCCGCGCGATCCTTTTCAATCCTGCCGGACAACCGCTGAATATCGCCCAACAGGAGTTTAGCCAAATCTACCCCGATAGTGGCTGGGTAGAGCATGACCCGGAGCAGATCTGGGAAAGCAGCCTGCTGGTCACCCGCAGGATGGTCGATGCAGCACGCGCTGACGCACAAACCATTGTCGGCATCGGCATCACCAACCAACGAGAAACCACAGTAGTCTGGGACCGCCAAACAGGGCAGCCCCTGTACAACGCCATTGTCTGGCAAGACCGCCGCACCACCCGGTATTGTGCCCGCCTCAAGCTGGATAGTCTTGAAGCCATGATACGGGAGAAAACCGGGCTGTTGCTCGACCCCTATTTCTCGGCCACCAAGATCCGCTGGATTCTGCAACATGTTGCGGGGGCAAGGAATCTGGCGCAGCAGGGTCGTCTCGCATTTGGCACCACGGACAGTTTTTTGATCTGGCGCCTGACCAGTGGCCAGGTTCATGCCACGGATGCCACCAATGCCTCACGCACGCTGCTGTTCAATATTCACCAGCAATGCTGGGATCTGGAGTTACTGCAGCTGTTCGAAATCCCTGAGTCCATGTTGCCAGAGGTCAAAAACAGCGCCGATGACTTTGGTTGCACCGATCCGGCTGTTCTGGGGCAAAAGATTCCTATCAGCGGTGTGGCCGGTGACCAGCAATCCGCTGCTTTAGGGCAGGCTTGTCTGGCCCCCGGGATGGCTAAAAGCACCTACGGTACCGGCTGTTTTGCCCTGATGAACACCGGTACCACGGCCGTCACCTCAGAGCACAAATTGTTGACTACGGTTGCCTATCGCATAGCTGGCAAAGCATATTATGCGCTGGAAGGCTCGATCTTTGTTGCGGGTGCCGCCGTACACTGGCTACGTGATCGCCTTCAAATCATCCGGTCGGCCGCCGAAACCGAGGTGCTGGCCGCCAGCCTGGACAGCAATAAGGGGGTTTATCTGGTCCCGGCCTTTACCGGCCTTGGGGTGCCCTACTGGGATCCGGATGCCCGTGGCGCACTGACCGGCCTGACTCGAGACAGTGGCCGGGCGGAAATTGTGCGTGCAACACTGGAGGCTGTCTGTTATCAAACCCGCGATCTGATCGATGCCATGCAGGCCGATGGTGCCGACTTCACGGCTTTACGGGTCGATGGAGGGATGGTCGCCAATCGCTGGCTTATGCAGTTCCTGGCGGACATCATCCAGGTTCCGGTTGAAGTACCGGTGGTGACCGAAACTACAGCGCTTGGTGCCGCCTTTCTGGCCGGCCTGCAACTGGGTGTGGTGCCTTCCACGGCCGCTATTGGCGCCAGCTGGCAGAGCCAACATCGTTATCTACCCCACATGGCTGATACACAAAGACAACAATTACTGGCCGGCTGGGATCGGGCGGTTGCCCGGGTTCTGGTGAAGCCCTAATCCACCCAGGCGACCAACCGCCTAGGCTCGCTTATTCAACCGTAACGGACTTTGCCAGATTGCGTGGCTTGTCCACATCGGTCCCCTTGATCAAAGCCACATGGTAGGCCAGCAACTGTAACGGAACCGCATAAATGATCGGCGATAAAAGATCGTCCACCGAGACCACCTGGACCACGGTAATGTCGTTATATTGTTGTATTCCAGCGGCCTGATCGGCAAAAACCAGCATTCGACCGCCACGCGCGCGCACTTCCTGAATATTGGATTTGAGCTTCTCGAGCAAGGGGTTGTTTGGCGCTACTGCAATCACCGGCATTTTCTCATCAACCAACGCCAGAGGGCCGTGTTTGAGTTCGCCGGCCGGATAGGCTTCGGCGTGAATATAGGAGATTTCCTTGAGCTTGAGCGCACCTTCCAAGGCAATCGGAAAATGGCTCCCCCGCCCCAAAAACAGGGCGTGTTCTTTGGCTACAAAGCGCTCCGCAATGCTCTGGATCTGCGGTTCCAGTGCCAGTGCCTGCTCGATCTGCTGCGGCAAGCTGGTCAATCCTCGTTGAGCCAGGTGCAAACGCTCGGGATCATAACCACGAGCCTGTGCAAGACTCATGGTCAACAAAAAGAGCCCGATCAGCTGGGTGGTGAAAGCCTTCGTAGAAGCCACCCCGATTTCGGGTCCGGCACGCGTCAAAAGCACCAGATCTGCTTCTCGAACCAGTGCACTTTCAGCCACATTACAAACCGCCAGGCAAGGCCCAAAACCTCGTTCTCTGGCAGCCTTGACTGCCGCCAGAATATCGACGGTTTCACCCGACTGGGAAATGGCCACGAGCAGATTGTGCTGTGGAACAACGGGCTGGCGATAACGAAACTCACTGGCAATTTCCACATCACAGGCGATACCAAAACCTTCCATCCAGTTTTTGGCCACCAGACCGGCATGATAACTGGTTCCGCAGGCCAGAATTTTGACGTTTTCAACCCCGACAAAGATCGCCTCAGCGGTCGGTCCAAATACCGCAGCCGGCACTTGTCCATTGATGATCCGGCCTTCCAGGGTATTACTAGCAGCAAGTGGTTGCTCGCAGATCTCCTTGAGCATGAAATGTCGATACCCGTTCAGACCGATACTTTCTGGGCTCATATCCGTTTCTGTGACCGGCCGAGTTTCACGCCCCCCCTGGGCGTTCTCGATCTCAACCCGATCACGCCAGAGAGTGACCATATCTCCTTCCTCGAGCACCTGGAAGCGTCGGGTGTAATGCAATAATGCGGTCATATCCGAAGCCAGGTAGTGGCTGTCTTCTCCCAGGCCAACCACCAGTGGGCTGCCGCGTCGGGCAGCGACAATCAAATCCGGCTCCACTTGACTCAAGATGACCAACGCGTAGGAACCTTCCAGCATGGCGATACTGCGCCGACAGGCCTCGACAAAGTTTCTGCCAAGCCGTTGCTGAGCCACCACCAGATGACAGATCACTTCGGTGTCGGTATCGGAAGTAAAGGCAAACCCCTGCTCTTGCAGTACTGAGCGCAAGGCCTCGTGGTTCTCAATAATGCCATTGCAAACCACGGCCACACCCTCATCACTGAGGAGTGGGTGTGCATTGCGCTCACTCGGGACCCCGTGAGTGGCCCAGCGGGTATGGGCTATCCCGACTTCCCCGAGAACCGTATGCCCGACAAGCGCCTGCTCCAGATCCGCTACTCGCCCGGCACTGCGCACCCGGAATAATTGACCCCGTTGCACTGTCCCTGGCTCAATCAAAGCCACACCGGCCGAGTCATAACCTCGGTATTCCAGACTATGCAGACCGGCCATCAGCACTGGCAACACCGGGCGAGGTGCCAGTGCAGCAACGATTCCACACATCGCTTATTTCTCCTGTTTATGCTGGCGCTTGCTCGGGGGCAGCCAGTTTTTTAGCGTCTGCAGCTGCGGTCTACTCAGGGTCAATGCCTCGGCTTGAGCATCTCGGGTCAGTGTCGTACCGGCTCCGATGGTTGCGCGAACGCCAATCTTGACCGGTGCCACCAATTGGCAATCGGAGCCGATAAAGGCACCATCACCAATTTCGGTGCGATGCTTGTTTTGCCCGTCGTAATTGCAGGTAATCACTCCGGCACCAACATTCACGTCCTGGCCGATACCGGCATCCCCAAGGTAGCTCAAATGACTGGCCTTGCTGCCCTGGCCCAATCGAGTGTTCTTCAGTTCGACAAAGTTACCAACCCGCGAATTGGCTTCCAGAACCGTGCCGGGGCGGATGCGGGCAAAAGGACCCACCTGGGCACCACGATGGATTTCTACTTTTTCGATCACACTCATCGGCTGAATAATGACATCAGCCGCCATTGAAGAATTACGAATGATACAGTTGGCTCCGATCCGCACACGATCACCCAACCTCACGTTGCCTTCGATAATAACATTGATATCGATGAAGCAATCACGTCCATGTTGCAACTGCCCGCGCAGATCGAAACGCGCCGGGTCAGCCAGTTGTAGCCCTGCCTCAAGAAGCCTTTGACCTTGTCGCAACTGATAGACCCGCTCAGCCTGGGCCAATTCAATATGGCTGTTAATCCCCAGAACATCCGTGTTATCTGTGGCAACAAAGCTATGGACCGTGATCTGATCTCGTACCGCCATAGCGATACAGTCGGTCAGATAAAGCTCGCCCTGGCTGTTCTCACAGGACAACTGGTTCAGCCAGCCACGCAACAACCCGGCCGGCGCTGACATCACCCCGGTATTGATTTCCCGAATTTCCCTTAGCTTTGGGCTGGCGTCACGATGTTCGACAATCGCCCTCACAGCCGCATCCGGGCCACGCACAATCCGACCCAGACCATCGGCTTGTTCTACCACCGCGGTCAGTAGCGCCACCGTCTGCCCTAATGCGGGGTCCAGTAACGCCAACAGCGTTAGTTTGCGAAGCAGAGGCACATCACCGTAGAGCACCAGAACCCGGGCCTTGTCGGGAATATCCGGCATGGCCTGAGCAACGGCGTGACCGGTGCCTTTCTGCTCCGGCTGCAACACCCAATGGATCTTCGAATCGGCTATTTTCTGCTGCACGCTGTCTGCCTGATGGCCGACCACGCAATGAATTGTTTCAGGTTCAAGCTGGCGCGCGACATCCAGTACATAGTGCAAGACCGGCCGTCCAGCCAACAATTGCAATACCTTGGCCACATCCGAATGCATGCGCGTACCCAAGCCTGCCGCCAATACAATAACATGCAATGGGACTGAATCAGCGCTGCTGAATATAGGCTTTGACATCAGTGAATTATATCAGGCCTGGTGAAAATACAGGAGAGTGGAATCGACTATCCAGCTTTCTCCACTGATGGAACAATCGGCGGATTATGTGGTGGTCTGGAAAGTTCCAATGTAACTACTGCAAAAGCGGAGGGATTTCCTCGACTTTTCCGGTCACAATTTCCTGGGTTGAGGCCTTGCGAATCGCCTTGACTGTGACTTCATAGTGAATATTCTTGCCCGCTAGGGGATGGTTGGCATCTACAGTAAGCGAGTCGGCAGTTATTTCAACCACACGAAAGTGCATAACTTTACTGTCCGCATTCTCCGCTTCAAACTCCGTGCCCAACTGTCGCAGATCTTCCGGGACATTCTCGATCGAATCAGTAAAAGTCAGACCCGGGTCATGCGGTCCAAATGCTTCATCCGCGGTCAAATCAACTGTCACACTATCTCCCACCTGGCAGCCTTCCAGGCTGGCTTCAAGCTTGGGAAATAATTCCCCTTTACCGCCATGTACGTAGTCCACTGGCAAATCACGGTATTCGAGCAACTGTCCCTGCTCGTCCCTGATGGAATAACCGATCGATACGACCGTGGCGGGGCCGACGCGCTGTGTAATCATGTTAGATTTCTACTTGCCACCTCGCAACTTGCGCAAGGTCTGTAGTTCAGCTACCGCAATGGCCAGCTCCGCCTTGGCTTTGGCGTACTCAATCTTCGAGCTGTTATCGCGCATCGCATGTTCTGCATGCTGCTTGGCCTCGAGAGCCGCAGCCTCGTCGATATCATCACCACGGATTGCTGTATCAGCCAGAACAGTGACCATATGTGGCTGTACTTCCAGCAAACCACCGGAAATTACCACCATTTCTTCGTTGCCATCAAGCTGTACTCTGACGATACCGGGTTTGAGCCGGGTCATCATCGGGGTATGGCGGGGAGCAATCCCCACCTCGCCCATTTCTGCGGGCGCAAACACCATATTGGCAGTGCCCGAGTATATGGCTTTCTCGGCACTGACAATATCCACCTGAATGGTCATAGCCATCTACTAGTCCTCAACTCAGAGTTTTGGCCTTCTCGATCGCTTCGTCAATACCACCGACCATGTAGAACGCCTGTTCGGGAATATCATCAAGCTCTCCATTGATAATCATGTTAAAACCCCGAATCGTTTCTTTCAGTGTGACATATTTACCTGGCTGCCCGGTAAAGGCCTCGGCAACAAAGAACGGTTGTGACAAAAAGCGCTGAATCTTGCGAGCTCGAGCCACCACCGCCTTGTCTTCGTCCGATAGTTCGTCCATACCCAAAATCGCGATAATGTCTCGTAGTTCCTTATAGCGCTGCAGCACGCCCTGTACCGCACGGGCTGTATCATAATGCTCCTGCCCCACTACCAGCGGATCCAGCTGGCGGCTGGTTGAATCGAGCGGATCTACGGCTGGATAGATGCCCAGCTCGGCGATCTGCCGGGACAACACCAGCGTCGCATCCAGATGTGCAAAGGTGGTGGCCGGAGAGGGGTCTGTCAGATCATCGGCAGGGACGTACACGGCCTGGATTGAGGTAATGGAGCCCGTCTTGGTGGAAGCGATTCGCTCCTGCAAAATGCCCATTTCTTCAGCCAAAGTGGGCTGATAACCCACTGCAGACGGCATCCGCCCCAGCAATGCGGAGACCTCGGTGCCCGCTAATGTGTATCGATAGATATTATCAACAAAAAATAGCACATCACGGCCTTCCTCACGGAAGTATTCCGCCATGGTCAGACCGGTGAGTGCCACACGTAAACGATTGCCCGGAGGCTCATTCATCTGCCCATAGACCAGCGATACCTTGTCGATAACGCCGCCATCCGTCATTTCATGGTAGAAATCGTTGCCTTCACGAGTTCGCTCACCCACACCTGCGAATACAGAGTACCCGGAATGCTCCGCCGCTATATTGCGGATCAACTCCATCAGAGTCACGGTTTTGCCGACACCGGCACCACCGAACAGACCGACTTTTCCGCCTTTGGCAAAGGGGATGATCAGATCAATGACCTTGATCCCGGTTTCCAGAATATCCAGCGTAGAAGCCTGCTCAGCATAGGTCGGCGCATTCCGATGAATCGCCCAGCGTTCTTCGGCCGGGACGGCCCCCTTCTCGTCGATGGGCTCTCCAAGCACATTCATAATCCGTCCAAGAGTGGCTTCACCCACCGGCACAGATATCGGTGACCCGGTGTTGATTACCGACAAGTTGCGCCTTAAACCGTCGGAAGTACCCATGGCGATCGTCCGCACCACACCATCACCGATCTGCTGCTGGACTTCGAGCGTCAAGTCGTTCTCTTCAACGGTCAGCGCATCATGTACCTTGGGTACGGCGCCACGGGGAAATTTGACATCCACCACGGCCCCAATAATCTCTACGATATTTCCACTGCTCATCGTCTGCAAATCCTCTTCTGAACCACCACTATTTTCGACATTGCGCTCATACAGCCGCCGCACCGCCGACGATTTCTGAAATTTCCTGAGTAATGGCTGCCTGCCGAGCCTTGTTATAAACCAGCTGCAGCTCATCGATAATATTGCCGGCATTGTCGGAAGCGGATTTCATCGCCACCATGCGTGCTGCCTGCTCGCAGGCAATATTTTCTACCACCGACTGATATACCAGTGATTCGATATACCGGGTCATCAGGGTATCGACCACATCCCGCGCATCCGGCTCGTACAAATAATCCCAATGATGTGCCAACCGGGTCTCACTTTCTTCGGGCTGAATCGGCAGCAATTGCTCGACCTGGGGACGCTGGGTCATGGTATTGATAAATTCATTACTGACCACGAACAGACGGTCGATACGACCTTCATCATAGGCACTGAGCATTACCTTGATGGTCCCGATCAAATCTGCCAGTTTCGGTTTGTCTGACAGGTTGCGCAGTTGTGAAACCATGTTGCCACCGGTATAACTGAAAAACTGCACCCCTTTTTTACCAAAGACACTGACATCAACACCAGTCCCTTCGTGGTCCCATTCCTGCATGGACGAAAGCATGGTGCGAAACAGGTTGGTATTGAGTCCCCCACAGAGCCCGCGGTCCGAGGTCACCACAATAAAGCCGGCTCGTTTGGGCTGTTCCCGGCTTACCACATAAGGATGCCGGTACTCTGGATGAGCCCGGGCCATGTGATGAATAACGACGCGCATTTTTTCCGCATAAGGCCGGGTTGCCCTCATCTGTTCCTGGGCCCGGCGCATTTTGCTGGCTGCGACCATTTCCATCGCTTTGGTGATCTTGCGGGTATTTTGAACGCTGCTGATCTTGCCGCGTATTTCTTTTGCGCCAGCCATGAACTAACTCCATGCGTACTCAGTATTACCAGGTGCCATTGGCTTTGAAATCATCCAGTGCCTTGCTCAGGCTGGCGACGACTTCGTCAGTGTACTTGCAGTGCTCATTGATCTCTTCCAGTAACGCCGGGTAGCTCGCTTTCACGAAACTTAGCATGGACTCCTCAAACGCCACCACTTTTTGTACTTCCACATGATCCAGATAACCCTCGTTCACCGCATACAGAGAAATCGCCATTTCCGCCACAGACATCGGTGAATACTGTTTCTGTTTCATCAGCTCGGTGACCCGCTGGCCACGCTCCAGCTGATTGCGAGTCAGCTCGTCCAGGTCGGAGGCAAACTGGGCGAATGCGGCCAGTTCGCGATACTGGGCGAGAGCAAGTCGTATCCCGCCACCGAGTTTTTTGATGATACCGGTCTGTGCGGCACCACCGACCCGGGATACCGACAAGCCGGCGTTAATCGCTGGACGTATACCGGCATTGAACAGGTCTGACTCCAGAAAAATTTGGCCATCGGTGATCGAAATGACGTTGGTGGGTACAAATGCAGACACATCACCAGCCTGAGTTTCTATGATCGGCAAAGCCGTCAACGAACCGGTACGACCCTTGACTTTACCTGCGGTACGTTTTTCCACATCCTCGGCATTAATGCGGGCAGCCCGTTCCAGCAGGCGAGAATGTAGATAGAACACATCGCCAGGGTAGGCTTCACGCCCTGGGGGTCGACGCAGCAGCAAAGATACCTGGCGATAGGCCCAGGCCTGTTTGGTCAGATCATCATAGACGATTAATGCATCTTCACCGTGATCGCGGAAATATTCGCCCATCGCACAACCGGCGTAGGGAGCCACATACTGCAAAGCCGCCGAGTTGGCTGCTGATGCCGCCACCACAATAGTGTGGTCCATGGCATCGTGCTCTTCCAGCTTGCGGACCACCCCGGCAATACTCGATGCTTTCTGACCCACCGCCACATAGATACATTTGACCCCAGTGTCCTTTTGATTGATGATGGTATCAATACCCAACGCAGTCTTGCCGGTCTGGCGATCACCAATAATCAGTTCGCGCTGACCACGTCCGATGGGAACCATGGAGTCGATGGACTTGAGACCGGTTTGTACCGGCTCGGAAACGGACTGCCGGGAGATCACCCCTGGCGCCACCTTCTCAATCGGAGAGGTCTCCGTGGCGAGCACTGGACCCTTGCCATCAATCGGCATACCGAGCGAATCGACAACCCGGCCCAATAGGCCTTCCCCGACCGGGACTTCCAGTATTCTGCCGGTACACTTGACGGTGTCACCTTCGGACAAATGGGCATATTCGCCCAGCACCACAGCACCGACCGAATCTCGTTCCAGGTTCAAGGCCATGCCGTACGTATCACCAGGGAACTCGAGCATTTCTCCCTGCATGGCTTCGGCCAAGCCGTGGATACGGGCAATACCATCGGTCAGACTGACAATCGTGCCTTCAGTACGCGCTTGGGCGACGGCTTCAAAATTTTTGATCCGTTCCTTAATCAGCTCACTGATTTCAGACGGCTTCAATTGCGTGGACATAAGTGTATTCCTCTAAAATACTGTTCTGGTCGCCAAAAAAATCAATGCACCAAACTGTTCGTCAGTTGCTGAACCCGGGCTCGGGCCGAACCGTCAATGACCCAATCACCAGCGCGAATAATCATGCCGGCAAGTAGTTCTTCATTCACGCTGCTGTGAAGACGCACGGTGCGCCCGAAGTGTTGCTCCAAAGCCGCGGAAATCATCTGCTGTTCATCCTTGTTAATGGCGTATGCCGATTCCACGGTGGCTTCGATTTGCTGCTCTGCCTCCGCCCGCATGGCTTCGAACTGCCGCAATAATTCGGCACCAATATCCAGCCGGTCATTCGCCACCAGCAGGCGCAACAAGGTTTGTGTGGCCGCTGTAATCAGTGACTCAGAAACCGCCAGCAATATCTCGGTGAGTCGCTGCTTGTCGATATTGGGATCACCAATTCGCTGCTTGACTTGTTCATCATCCAGCACCGTGGCGATTACCGTAAGTTGTTCAGACCATTGCGCTAAATTCTGTTCTTCACTGCCGATTCTGAATACTGCTTCCGCATAGGGCCGGGCCAGTGTTTGCAGTTCTGCCATGGTTCCGACCTACAACTGGGTCAAAAGATCGTTGAGCATTTTATCGTGCGTCGTCCGATCAATTTCCCGTTCCAGAATTTTTTCCGCACCGAGTACCGACAGTTCTGCAACCTGGCCCCGCAATGACTCCTTGGCCTTGTTGAGCTCGGTTTCGATCTCGGCCCGGGCGGCTGTCAGAATCCGCTTGGCTTCTTCTCGGGCATCACTTTTTGCCTGATCGACAATCTCTGACGCCCGTTTCTCACCCCGGTTGACCAACTCAGCTGTCTGCAGCTTGGTTTCCCGCAGCAATTCCGCAGCTTTCTGTTCCGCCAGGCTCTGTTCACGTTTGCCGCGCTCGGCGGCTGCCAACCCATCAGCAATCCGGATTTTGCGCTCATCCAGCGCGGCCATGATCGGAGTCCAGACGAATTTCATGGTAAACATGACGAAGACGGCGAAGACCACCATTTCAATCAGCAATGTGAGGTTTATGTTCATTTCAATACCTCATGTGTCATTCGTAGGGTCGGATAATTATTCTGCCACACCGAACAGCACATACATAGCGATACCCACGGCAATCATCGGCACGGCATCTACCAAGCCCATCACAATAAAGAACTGAGTCCGCAACATCGGAATCAGTTCTGGCTGTCTGGCAGCTCCCTCCAGGAAGCGTCCACCGAGGATACCGATACCCACCGCAGCTCCCAGGGCACCAAAACCCAACATCAGTGCACCGGCAATAAAAAGAATCGCATTTTCCATCTCAGTCTCCGAAATAGCTGTTTGTACTATGGAAGGTTAAAAAACCCAGTGATGACGATACTAATGATGACTATGGGCCATATCCAGATAAACGATAGTCAGCACCATGAAGATAAATGCCTGCAGGGTAATAATCAGGATATGAAAAAGGGCCCAGATAAACTGCAGGCCACCACCCAATAGACCCAATACAGGGTTGGTGCTATACATTATCGCGATAAGGATAAAAATCATTTCCCCGGCGTACATATTCCCAAACAGTCGCAGGGAGTGGGAGATCGGCTTGGCGATCAGACTCACCAGCTCCAGGGTCAGGTTAATAGGAATAAATAGCAATTTCAGCACCAGATTCTCTGACTGAAACGGCTGCAGCGTCAACTCACTGGTGTACCCGCTGATACCCTTGATTTTGATGCTGTAGAATAGCATAAGCACAAACACACTCAGGGCCAGTGCAAAGGTAACATTCGGGTCGGCCGTAGGCACGACTCGTTGAAATTCTGCCAATTCAGAACCCTCAACCAGCCATGGCAACAGGTCAACCGGGATCAGATCCATAAGGTTCAGCGCAAAAATCCACAGAAACAGGGTCAGCGCCAATGGTGCGACCAGGTCATTCTTGCCGCTAAAGGAGCTGCGTACATTTTCATTGATGAAATCAACATTCCACTCGACAAAGTTCTGCAATTTCTCGGGTGTTCCGACACGCATATTTCTGGCCACACTGCGTAGCACGCCATAACAGACCAGCGCCAACACCACGGTCCAGAACAAGGTGTCTACATGCACTGCCCAGAATCCCATGGCCTTGGCCTCGGCGGCATTGTGTGCCAGCCCCCAACTGCCATCGGCTTGCTGACCATAGGTCAGAAAGGTCAGATGGTGTCGAATAAATTCTGATGATGTTATGGTATCCGTTTCCGACATTTCGTTCTAAGAACCCGTACTTTCATCAATTGTCGTGCCGCAGAACAGAAAGCCCACTTGCATGACAACAAAACCCAAAACAATTAAAGGCAAAGGCCAATGTAGCACCAATCCCCCGACCGCAATACCTCCTGCCACCAACAAAAACTTGTTCACCAGACCGGCATACAATGGCAGCATCCCAAGCCCTTTACTTCGTTGCAGCGCCCGACTGGCACGCTGCACCGACCGACCTGTAAGCAGGGTATTAACCATTCCCAGCACACAGCCCAGCGCAACTGCGTAGAAATCCACACCCCACCAACCCGGCACCAGCAAAGTAATCACCAGTACTAACGCGGCCATCATCACCTGCACCACCAGAACCCGGCGTCGACAGTGCCGCAGATCACTCACCCTTTGGCGCCCATCTTACGGGTACCTCAAAATGGCGCGGTAGTATAAAATAGACATATCAACAGGTCAACGGTTTATATGATACCACTCTCACCAATACAAAAACATCGTTGGCTAAATGGTATGTCGGAGAAAGAACAAGAAGCTGTTTGGGTTTGCTCTACCTTCGCTTAGTGAATTCGTGCCAAAATTCCTTCCAGCTCTTCCAGACTGTGGTATTCAATCATCAACCGACCTTTTTTTGGTCCATGCTGGATACGCACCCGGGCCTGGATACGCTCGGATAATGTCGTTTCCAGATGACGAATATCCGTATCATACGCATGATTTTCACCGGGTTGGTTTCCTGGTCCGGCTGCAGACAACAGTTGCTGTACCAGCTTCTCTGTGGCCCGGACCGACAGGTCCTTGCGAACAACCTGGCGTGCTATCACCAAGCGCTGTGCTTCGGGCAAGCCCAACAACGCTCTGGCATGACCCATATCGAGTTGCCCCTGCTCCACCAGTTCCCGGATCTCCCGCTGGAGTGCCAACAAGCGCAGTAAGTTGCTAATCTGGGCCCGAGAGCGACCCAGGTAATTGGCAATCTGCTGATGGGTCAGCTTGAATTCATCAATCAATCGCGAAATACCTGTGGCCTCCTCAATGGGGTTAAGGTCTTCTCTTTGGATATTTTCAATCAAGGCCATCGCCACTGCCGCCTCATCAGCGACTTCCCGCACCAGCACCGGAACCTGTTCCAGACCGGCCAGTTGAGCCGCTCGCCAACGACGCTCTCCAGCAATAATTTCATACGCTCCTGTGCCCAGCTGTCGAACCAGTATCGGCTGGATGATGCCCTGTGCCCGGATCGATAGAGCCAGGGTCTGCAAAGCATTATCATCCATATGACTGCGTGGCTGGTAGCGCCCGCGCTGTAATTGTTCTATCGGCAGCTGCGACAAGGTATGATCCGGGATCAAACCAGAATCATTTTTCGAAGAGGCTTCCCCGAGCAGTGCATCAAGCCCTCTACCCAAGCGGTTTTTGGTGAGGCGTTTGGCGTTCATTGACGTTCCCCTTGTAAAACTTCAGTGGCCAACGCCCGATAAGCCACGGCACCGGCACAGTTCTTATCATAGTGAATAACCGGTCTTCCATAGCTTGGGGCCTCGGCCAGGCGAACATTGCGTGGGATTACGGTGCGGTACAACTTCCTGCCATAGTGTTTTTCCAATTGTTCCGACACCTCATTGGTCAGAGAATTGCGTGGATCAAACATGGTCCGCAACAACCCTTGTATCCGGATTGTTGCATTCAGCTTCTGCCGCACCCGCCTGACAGAAGTCACCAATGCACTTAACCCTTCCAGTGCATAATACTCACATTGCATCGGGATCAATACAGCTGAAGCAGCTACCAACGCATTCACGGTCAATAAGTCCAGGGCCGGAGGACAATCGATCAGAATGAAATCATAGTGCCCGTGAATGGTCTGCAAGGCTTGTTGCAGGCGCTTTTCACGCTGTGTCGCCTGTACCAATTCAATCTGAGACCCGGCCAGGTCGCGGGTCGCCGGCAACAGTGCAAAGCCCCACTCCAATGATATGACTGCTGCGGCCACAGATGAATTTCCCAGCAACACCTCGTAGACTGTTGCTGCCAGATCCGCACCCAGCACACCACAACCTGTGCTGGCATTGGCCTGTGGGTCAAGATCCACCAGCAGCACCCGCTGCCCCACGGCGGCCAGTGTGGACGCCAAGTTGATACTTGTGGTGGTTTTACCAACACCCCCCTTCTGGTTGGTAATGGCGATAATTTTACCCATAGACAGCTATCCCTGGACCCTCAAGCACGTACCAGTATCAGCAAACGACGATCGGCTGCCACACCAGGTACCGATAAAACAATATTGTGCTGCAATTGCCAGCCTCCAGGCAACTCCTTTAACTCCCTGTCAATCGGCCAGTTTTTCAAAGCCAACACCCGCCCCTGTGCGCTGCATAAATGCCCGGAATACTCCAGCAACCTCGACAAGGGGGCAACAGCGCGGGCAGTAAGCGTATCAAATTCTTCTTCGGGCTGGTATTGTTCTACACGTGCCGTGATCACCACCACATTCGCTAGTCCCAGCTCCGTTACTGCCTGTTGCAGAAAGCGAGTACGTTTGCTCCGACTGTCCAGCAGAAAAAAATCGTGTTCGGGCCGCATGATTGCCAGCGGTATTCCCGGCAGCCCCGCCCCACTGCCAATATCCAGTACCCGCCGACCTGCCAACCAAGGCAGCAGCGGGAGACTGTCGAACAGATGCCGATATACCATTTGTTGTGGTACGGTCACTGCAGTTAGATTGACTGTACGACTCCAGCGTTGCAGCAGTCGTAAAAACAGCAGCAGCTGCTGCTGTTGCAGCACCGAGGAAACAATGCCGAGCTGCTGCAGACCCGTGCCCAAGCTGTCGGCTGCCTGCTGCCAGGCCGCTTCAGGCTTCATGGGTGAGCCACATCAACAAGAACAACGGTAATATTGTCCCGGCCTCCGGCCAAGTTGGCCAAATCCAGCAACCGATACACCGCCGTCTTGGCATCTTTAATAGTGGCCAAAGCAAGCGCGATTTCCCTGTCCTCAAGCATGTCATGAAGACCGTCCGTGCACAAAATATAGCGATCCCCCGCCAACATTGGGTGATGGCCAACCTCGGCCCGAGCCCTGGCCTCGGTTCCCAGTGCCCGAGTAATGATGTTGTCCCCCACAGCGGCTGCAGCCTCCACAGGTGAACAGATGCCCTGATCGATTAGCTGCTGTCGCAAAGTGTGGTCACGGGTCAATGGTGTCAAGGTCGATTGCCGCCATCGATACAAACGGCTGTCCCCGATATGTGCCAACCACAGATTCTGAGCGTGGAATACTGCTGCCACAGCAGTCGTTGCCATACCCTGGCAGTCTGCGTCCTGTCTGGCGGTGTCAAGGATGGCATGGTTTGCGGCATTCATCGCCGCCTCCAGAATATTGTTCACTGCTCCGGGCCAGCGTCCTCCCGCAGTCCGCCATTGATTAGCAAGACTGCGGACAATTTGACTGGTTGCCACGGCGCTGGCCACTTCGCCAGAACGATAGCCGCCAACCCCGTCAGCGATGACCGCCAGGCCCATCTCGGGGAGCCAGGCCGAACTGTCCTCATTGTGGTCACGTAACTGGCCAACATGGCTTGCCTGGACTGCTGAGAAGCTCAATATGGATGGAGACAACCCAGTTACGGCATCGTAATGCGGCGTATTCATAGGATGGAATTGTACATCAATGTTGCCGGGTACTCTGTCACAACCCGGCTTTGCTGTAGAATCCTTCCTTTAGCAACCCGGTTCTGCTCATTCTACGTCTTCCTATGTCTGATTCTTGTAAAATCTCTGTGATAATGCCGGTTCTCAATGAAGCGACCGTACTGAATAGTGCACTCCCCAAACTGATTCATGACCAATGTTTCAAGGAGGTCATCGTCGTTGATGGTGGCAGCACGGATTCAACGATCACAATCGTAGAGAAATTTATTGCTGACCATCCTGACCTTGGCTTGCAACTGCTCCACTCGATTGTCGGTAGAGCGCGACAGATGAACGCCGGCGCTGCTGTGGCAAAATCACCGATCCTGTTATTCTTGCATGCTGACAGCCGTTTACCCACACACACAGTTCCAGCCATTTGTGCCACCTTGAATCGGCATAATTGGGGCTTTTTCCGGATCCGTATTGACAGCCCTCAGCTGCTATTGCGGGTAGCCAGTCAAATGATGTGCTGGCGTTCTGCGCTGACCTCAATCGCGACAGGAGACCAGGCTCTGTTCATCAAGACAGCACTTTTCCAGAGACTCGGTGGCTTTGCCACGATACCCTTGATGGAAGATATCGAACTGTGCCACCGGCTGAAGGGTACAGGCCGGCCTGCTTGCGTTCTGCGTCCGGTACAGACTTCTGCCCGCCGCTGGCAGTCCCATGGCATGGTACGAACCATTCTACTTATGTGGTCATTACGTTTTGCTTACTGGCGGGGTGTTGACCCTGCTACGTTGTCGCGCCGTTACCACCATGCCCGCTAAGCCCGGTACCCAACCGGAATCATCCGGGTCACCTCAATTGCATATTCTGGCTCGTCAGCCTGTAGCAGGTTGCTGTAAAACACGCCTGGAGACACACTGCAGTGCTGAGCAGGCTGCGACTATTGCTGCTGTCTTATTGCAGGAAACCGTAGCCATCGCCTGCAGCGGCTGGTCAGGCGGGGTATTCCTGCATGGCTCACCGGATTGCCATCACCCACTATTTGCCAGCTTGGCTGCGCAGTATTCACTCAGCCTCGCCGACCAACAAGGGAAAGATCTGGGACAGATCCAGGCCAATGCGCTGGCGGTATCCCTGAATATTGGTCATGCGGCTGCAGTAATCGGTTGCGACCTGCCCGGCCTGGAAAAGCAGCTGTTGCAGGAGGCCTACAACCGCCTCCAGCAAGGGGAAGCCTTGCTTGGCCTGTCTCCAGATGGCGGATATTACTTGCTGGGAGTACCGCACTTGCCACCCGGGTTGCTGCAGCATATTCACTGGAGCAGTACTGAAGTCTCTTCACAGCTACTTCGCAATGCTCGGGCCTGTCATCTTAACATAGCCTGTGATCTACCTCTTATCAATGACGTCGACACCTGGCAGGATCTGCAGGCAGCGGTTGCTGCAAAACCAGGCCTGGGACAGCAGCTGCATGCCTGCCTGCCAGCGCTGTGGTAAAAGAGCCCAGGATGCCTCCGCCTGCTAAGACCGCTTCGACCCGGGCCTTGTTAGCCCCAGGTTACTGGCCAACCTGGCTGGGGCTAGGCTGCCTGCGCTTGCTCAGACTGCTGCCATTACCCGTATTGTGGGCCTTGGCCTCAGTGCCGGGTTATCTGTTGTACGGGCTGATCTTCTCAAGGAGGCGTGTCGTGCTACGCAATCTTGAAACCTGTTTCCCAGACTGGAGTCGAAAACGGAGACAACAGGTAGCGCGCAAGCATTTCCATTATGCTACCTTCATGCTGTTGCTTGAGGGTTACGTGTGGTGGGGCAGTCCGCAGCAGCTGCAACAGATCGGCCGGTTCCACAACCGTCAGTTCTACGATCAGGTCATTGCCCAGGGCCACAATATCATTTTACTCGTACCACATTTCCTGGGCTTGGAAATCGGTGGTTTGTTACTCGCACTGGAACGCCCTATGAGCAGCATGTATCAGTACAGCAAAAATCAGCTGCTGGATAGGGTGGTGCATCAAGGTCGGACCCGTTTTGGTGGCCAGCTGATTGAACGCAAAGCCCCGCTGAACGTACTCATACGCAGCCTGCGCAGTGGCAAGCCGTTTTATTATTTACCGGACCAGGATGCCGGCCTCCGCAAAGGAGTATTCGCCCCTTTTTTCGGTACCCCAGCGGCCACTTACCCGCTGCTAGGAAAATTCGCCCGCTTGGGCAAAGCAACGATCATCCCTTGCTACACCCGATTGCTTGCGAAGGGCAAAGGTTTTGAGGTGGTTTTTTTACCCCCGCTGCAAAATTACCCAACCGGTGATGAATTGTCCGATACCACGACCATGAATGCGGTGATTGAACAAATGGCCACAGCTGAACCCGAGCAGTATTTCTGGTTACACAAACGCTTCAAGACTCGCCCCCCCGGGGCAACGAAATTTTATACCTGAGTGGCACCCAGGTAGAAACCCGGTGCTTGTTCATCCAGAGCTCTTTTTCAAATAGACCAACAGCAGCGATATCGCTGCTGGTGTAATACCCGGAATTCGGGCCGCCTGACCCAAGGTTCGCGGTTGCTGTTGTTGCAGCTTTTGTTGTACTTCAGCCGATAACCCCCGAACCTCAGAATACCTGAACTCTACCGGCAACTGCATTTGCTCATGCTGTTGATGGCGCTCAATTTCCCGGTGTTGGCGTTGCAAATAACCCTCATAACGTGCTTTTATTTGCAATTGGGCAATCGCCTCAGAATCCTTAAGCCCGGGGTTAAAGCCCGGCAACATTCCCAAACCCTGGTAGTCGACTCCAGGGCGTTTGAGCAGCTCGAACAAATGTGCTTCACGTTTCAGGTGCTGACCAAACACTTGCTGTTGCACTTCATTCGGGATCTGTTCGGGGTGCACTACCGTAGCCCGCAGGCGCTTGACTTCCGCCGCCACCGCATCCCGCTTGTCACAAAAGCGCTGCCAGCGCTGATCATCCACCAGACCCAGCTCACGACCGATGGGTGTCAAGCGCAGGTCTGCGTTGTCCTCTCGCAGGCTCAGTCGATATTCGGCGCGGGAAGTAAACATCCGATAAGGCTCAGAGGTCCCACGGGTAATAAGATCGTCGATCATGACCCCAATATAGGCTTGATCACGGCGCGGATACCAGGGGGCTTTCCCGGTCACACGCAAGGCCGCATTGAGTCCGGCAATCAACCCCTGGCCGGCGGCTTCTTCATAGCCGGTTGTGCCGTTGATCTGGCCAGCAAAAAACAACTGCCGGATGGCCTTGGTCTCGAGCCATGGCTCAAGATCACGTGGATCAAAATAATCGTATTCTATGGCATAGCCAGGCCGGGTGATGTGGGCCTGCTCAAATCCGGCAATGCTGCGTACGAACCGTAGCTGTATATCATAGGGCAGGCTGGTGGATATGCCATTGGGGTAGAGTTCAGTGGTCTCCAAGCCCTCCGGTTCTACAAAGATCTGGTGCGAATCCCGATCAGAAAAACGCACCACCTTGTCCTCGATGGAGGGACAGTAACGTGGACCAACACCTTCAATCCTACCACTATACAGTGGAGAACGATCCAGGGCATTGCGGATCACTGCATGGGTTTCGGGATTGGTTTGGGTAATGTAACAGGGCACTTGCCGGGGATGATCGCTGGCCTGCCCCATAAACGAGAATACCGGCACCGGCTTATCACCCGGCTGTACGGTCATCCGGGAAAAATCCACTGAACGGCCATCGATACGTGGCGGAGTACCGGTCTTGAGCCGATCTACACGCAGCGACAATGCCCGCAAACGTTGCGCCAAAGCCTTGGCAGGCTGGTCTCCAGCCCGCCCGCCCGCATAGTGCGTCAACCCGATATGGATGATTCCACCAAGAAATGTGCCGGTCGCCAACACTACGCAATAACCGCGTAAAATCAGGCCCAGTTCGGTCTTTACTCCGACCACTTTGCTGCCTTCAACAACCAGATCTTCTACCGACTGCTGTAACACCTGCAAGCCAGCCTGGTGTTCCAGTTGCCACCGAATGTGGTGCTTGTAAAGTGCGCGATCCGTCTGTGCCCGTGTCGCCTGTACTGCAGGGCCTTTGCGGGCATTCAAGGTCCGCAACTGAATGCCGGCATGATCTGCCGCCTGTGCCATACTGCCACCCATGGCATCGATTTCCCGAACAATATGCCCCTTCCCGATACCACCAATCGCCGGATTACAGGACATCTGGCCCAGGGTTTCAATATTCTGACTGATTAAGAGTGTCTGTGCCCCTATTCGTGCAGCAGCCAGCGCTGCCTCTGTCCCGGCATGCCCACCCCCGACTACGATGACTTCGTAATTCTGTGAAACAGCTTGCTTGCCGCGCATTGTTCACCTTTTGCAGTACACAGGAGTAGTCACCGTTCGCCAGTAATTCCGGCATTAGCGGCAGTTCCTGTCGGCCAGGAGCCTGCAGGAGGAGTTGACTTGCTATACCATTGTACGTAAATCTCTTGCTCGACGCACTCTCACATTGAGTTGCTACCCACTACAAGCTCCCACATTTCATAGCCAACCGATGATACTCGCCTTACTGCCCCTCACAAAGCAACCATAAAATGCACTGCGTATCTCCGCCGGCAGAGAAGCTGATTCAATACACGGGTGATGTGCTCTGCCACAATGGCGTGCTATGCTTATTGTTCTGTGCTTACCAGCTTGCAACACTGGCCGCAGCAATAACTTGGTGGGTAAAACGCAAACCGACTTCGCTACCCAGAACACTATAGCCTCCTTATAAGGATCCGGCATGGACATTACCCAGTATCTGAAACTTATGGTAGACAAATCTGCCTCTGATCTGTTTTTCAGCACCGGAGCACCGGTGGGTATTAAAATTGAGGGCCTTACCCGACCTGTAGGCAAAAAAAACCTGGCTCTTGGCATGGTCAAAGAAATCGCCTACTCGATCATGACAGATCAACAACAGAAGGTGTTTGAGGCTACACTGGAGATGAACCTTGGTCTTTCCATTAATAGTCTGGGTCGCTTTCGTATCAATGTTTTCAGACAGCGTGGCGAGGTTGCCATGGTGATTCGCTACATCAAATCCTCTGTGCCTTCGCTTAAGGCCCTGGGTCTGCCAGCGACGTTAAGTCAACTCATTATGCTTAAACGAGGCCTGGTGCTAGTCGTGGGTGCAACCGGATCAGGCAAGTCCACTTCGCTGGCGTCGATGATAGATTATCGTAATAACCGCAGCACAGGACATATCCTTACCATCGAAGATCCCCTGGAATTTTTACACGCGCACAAAAAAAGTATCGTTAACCAGCGCGAAGTGGGGCTTGATACCAAGTCCTATGGTGAGGCGTTGAAAAATGCCATGCGCGAGGCCCCCGATGTGATTCTGATTGGTGAAGTCCGTGATCGAGAAACCATGGAACACGCAATTCATTATGCCGAGACAGGGCATCTGTGCCTCACTACGCTACATGCCAACAACGCGAACCAGGCGTTGGACAGAATCATCAATTTCTTTCCCGACTCGTCCCACCATCAGTTGCTGCTGGATCTGTCACTGAATTTAAAAGGTATTGTTTCACAGCGCCTGGTGCCAGGCCTGCAATCTCGACTGGTCCCTGCAGTTGAAATCTTGCTCAATTCTCCCTATATCGCCCAACTCGTCCAGGACGGCAATATCCAGGAAATCAAGACTATTATGGAACAAAGTACCGACAACGGTATGCAAACCTTTGATCAATCTCTGTTCTCTCTTTATTCCAACAAGCAAATCAGCCGTGAAGAAGCGTTAAAGAATGCCGATTCAAGAAATAATCTTGGCCTGAAAATACGTATGATGGAAGGGGTTACCACAGAAAATCTAGATCCCATGCTGATCAGCTAGGCGATTTATCCATGTCCACTCTGGAGGCATTTCTGCAGCAGCAAGTCCTGCCATGGGGTAGCCGGATCATTCTTGCGGTCGTAATTTTTCTGGTCGGTAAGTGGTTGGTGCGCATTTTATGCCGGGTATTGGCCCGGCTGTTGCAGAAGCTCGACCTGGACCCCATTCTGGTCAATTTTGGCCAGTCGATTGCTCATGGCCTGTTACTGTTGCTGGTCTTTATCGCAACCCTCAATCAATTGGGAATTGATACAACCTCGCTGATCGCGCTGATTGGTGCGGCTAGCCTGGCGGTCGGCCTGGCACTGCAGGATGCATTGAAAAATCTCGCTTCTGGTGTTGTCCTGATCATAACCAGGCCCTTTGCCAGCGGTGACTATATCGAGGTTGCCGCCACCAGTGGCACAGTCAAACGCATGGAAATCTTCAATACCATACTACACACAGGAGACAATCGTGTCGTGATGATCCCAAACGGTAAAGTCCTCGGCTCCATCATCACCAACTACTCGGCTCTGGATCAACGGCGGATCGATCTTGACGTAGGTATCAGTTACCAGGATGACTTGCAGAGGGTCAAAGCTGTGCTGCTGGAAAGGTTACAAAACAGCCCACAATTACTCCAGCAACCTGCGCCTGTTGTACTCGTTGACTCTTTGGGAGAATACAGCATGCAACTGATTATCCGGGTCTGGGCCAAGACCTCAGATTATTCGACCGCCCGTACTGAGTTGCTTGAAAACATCACTCTGGATTTCGACCGTGCCGGGCTGTCTTTGCCCTATCCCCAACTAGGCATTCACCTTGATGAAATGTCTCCAGATCGATTGGAGCTTGGAAAATCAGATAAAACCACAGGATAAATCACCAACTTCTTGCTCTGGATCAAGATCTGTGTCAACTCTTCGTCCTTACTACTAGCGCCCTAACATTACCGTAATTATACTCCTGTTCGTCTTCAAACCAGCTGTGTGGAAATTGCTCTTCGCTCTGTTTTGTAAGCAACTACCAATAGCCCTCGACAGGGGGCTAACAATTGAAATATCTTGAGGATTAATGACATGAAAATGAAGAAACTAGTTGCCTCTATGGTGTGTGCGTCCGGCATCACCATGTTACTCGGCGCTCCTGCTGCGCAAGCAGACTCCACCATTCTGGCCAGTATGTGGGACCGTGGCGGTGCCATGGGCTTTACCTTGAGCCAGGCTACGGCCACAGCCGGTAAAGTGACCTTCCAGGTCACCAATGATTCAGAAGGTATGGTACATGAACTGCTGGTTTCTCCTGTCAAAACCTTCATGAATTTCGGCTACACGCCAGATACCAAAAAAGGTCGAGTTGATGAAGACTCGATGCATATTATTGGAGAAACGCATGGTATGAAACCAGGCACATACAAAGCGCTTACCCTTGACCTTAAACCCGGTAAATATATGATTGTTTGTAACAAGCCAGGGCATTTTGGTGCCGGTATGTTCGTGCCATTTGTGGTGTATTGATACATCAGTAAATCACTACTGCGTCAGCAAGGGGGGGCACAACTGCCTCCCCTTTTTTCTTGCTATTTTCGGCCCAGTCACGCAACAACCCCCCCCTGGTAGCGACCGCTAAAAAAGCTTGTTAGCGGCTGCGGGTGTACTGCCGGTTTGATTGCCGTTTGTCTTTACGCCATCCTTCGCTTGTGGTTGAGTACCCATAATAAAGTAGTCCGTATAGCTTTGCGGACTAGCTGCCGGGACGGCAAGGCCAGTCTTCTTGTCGACAACCACCGGCACCACATTATCTGGCATTAGCAAGGGCCTTTCCGGCATTCCGTGCAAAGCGGTTTTCATATAATCAATCCAGATCGGCAATGCTGCCCTGGAGCCTGCTTCTCTGCTACCCAGGTCTGCAGGCTGATCAAAACCAACCCATACAGATGTTACAACATCGGAATTAAACCCGGAAAACCAGGCGTCACGAAAATTATTGGTCGTGCCGGTTTTCCCTGCCAGATCATGTCTTCCCAACACCCGGGCACGAACCCCGGTCCCGGTACGAATAACTTCCCGCATCATCTCCGTAATCTGGTAAATATACTCGGGGCGGACAATCCTGGCCGCCCGAGACAATACGCCGGGAGGCTCGGGCCTTGCATTTTGTTCTGGGGCAGTTCGCTTCAGTGGCTGAATGCAGTAGCGGCATGCTAGTGGGGGCCTGACCTGCTCCAGTACCCGACCCGTACCGTCTTCGATACGCTCGATCAGCTGGGCCTTTATTCGATAACCACCGTTGGCCAAAGCTGCATATTTGCTGATTAAATCCAGCGGTGCGATGCTCAGTGTCCCCAGTGCCAGCGACAGACCATGCGGCAGATCCTCAGCCCTGAAGCCAAAGCGCTGCAGATAGCGAACCGTATAGTCAACTCCGACATTGCGCAACAACCGAATCGACACCAGATTCAGGGATCGTTTCAAGCCTTCACGCAAGCGCACCAGCCCAATAAACTTTCCACTGTAATTCTCGGGTCGCCACACACTATCCAACGAAGTATCTTTGAGCACTATCGGTGCACCGGAAACCAGGGTAGTCGGTGTAAACCCTTTTTCCAGCGCTGAAAGATAG
This sequence comes from uncultured Gammaproteobacteria bacterium, assembly GCA_964415515.1. Classification (GTDB taxonomy): domain Bacteria; phylum Pseudomonadota; class Gammaproteobacteria; order Arenicellales; family DRJH01; genus DRJH01. Next base: position 90,562 of record CAYQAP010000002.1, read on the forward strand.
ATAAAGGGCTTGATATTTGAACCTGGTTGGCGCTTGGCCTGCACACTGTGATTGAATTTGTTAAAGTAATAATCGAAACCACCGACCAACGCCATAATATTCCCATTATTCGGGTTCATTGAAATCAGTGACCCAGATACGGCCGGTATCTGGCTGAGAACATAGGGTGTTTTATTGCCTGGCTTGATATAAATGACGTCACCACTCGTAACAATTTGTGCTGCTTTGCGGGGTTTCTTCCCCCGTTTGCGGGCACTAATATAAGGCCGGGCCCAGGCTAATGCCGGCCAATTGAGCGTTAGCTGCTGGCCACTGCGAGTATAGACCCGAATGGACTTATCCTTCACCCCAAGCACCAGTGCCGGTTTAATATCTCCACTGTAAGGCGTATCGATCAGTATTTTTCTGATCTCTTTGGCGACATCTCCTTCGATATCAAATGGCGTACTGGTTGCCTTGGTCAGCAGCTCGGGGTGTTTTAGGATGGCTCCTCGAAAACCGTGTCGTTTATCGTACGCCAGCAGACCCGCACGCAAAGCTTCCCTGGCTTTGCGCTGCAGGTCGGCTCGTACCGTGGTGATTACGCGATAACCAGTAGTGTAGGCTTGCGCACCAAAGCGATCAAACATCTCCCGTCGGACCATTTCCGCCACATACGGCGCTTTAAGTTGGGTTTTCAATGTGTGCCGACTGGCGCTCAAATCACTGGAAACCGCCTGCTCATAGCTTGGTTGGTCGATTTTATTAAGTTCCCGCATGCGCTCGAGCACATAGTTGCGGCGCCTTAGGGCCGCTGCAGGGTTGGCAAGGGGGTTGTTGTGAGAAGGTGCTTTGGGCAACCCGGCCAGCATGGCGAACTCTGGTAACGCAAGTTCGCCCAGAGTACGCCCATAGTACGTTTGTGCCGCTGCAGCAAAACCATAGGCACGTTGGCCCAGAAATATCTTGTTCAAATACAACTCAAGGATCTGGTCTTTACTCAGCAAATACTCGAGTCGAAATGACAGCAGTATTTCCTTAAACTTGCGCGTATAGGTTTTCTCGCTGCTTAAAAAATAGTTCTTCGCCACCTGCATCGTGATCGTACTGGCACCCTGCCCGCGTCTGCCACCACGGAGGTTAGCAAGCAAGGCACGCAGCAAACCCTTGGGATCAACCCCAAAGTGATGATAAAAATTACTGTCTTCGGCAGCCAGAATGGCATCAATCAGGGTTTGTGGTGTGTCTTGGGTTCGAACGGGAATCCGACGCTCTTCACCAAACTCAGCAATTAGCTGCAGGTCATGACTGAAAACCTTCAGTGGCACCTTGACCTTAAGGTCCTGATAGGATTCGATTTTTGGCAAACTCGGCCAAACCTGATATGCCACTATCGCCAGGACCAATCCACCGATCACTGTACTGGCCAAGCCCAGCACCAACAGTCGTATCAATAATCGAAACAGCCACACGGTATTGTTCCCAGTAGATAACTGTTGCCAGTCTATCACAGCTGCCCTCTCATTATGTAGCACCTGTGTCGACAACCTGTGCTGACGAATTGCTCACCCAGACCAGAAGTTTAAGGCTTCCTTTTGCTGGATTTGCACCGGCTTCTATTAGCGTATTTTCTGAATGCCCACGGTACAGGCCTGTTTTTTTTTTAGATTCTGGACTATAGTTGTCCTGTTAATTCATCCAGTATGGGATATTGTGTCCCTAAACACAGGGAAAATAGAATATTTTGTCCTTGTTCAAGAAAAAATATCAGCCGCTGATCGGTATTGATATCAGCTCGGTAGCCACCAAATTTGTGGAATTATCGCATAGTGGTGATCATTATCGTGTGGAACACTTTGCCGTCCACGCATTGCCACCAAATGCAATGACAGAAAATGCGATAAGTGACGTCGATAAGGTCGTGCAGTCGATTCGTGCCGTGTACAAACAATCTCGCTCCAAAAATCGGGATGTTGCGGTCGCGGTCTCTGCCTCGCATGTTATTAGCAAAACGATTACTATGCCCTCTGGTCTGAAGGAGGAGGAATTATCCTATCAGGTCGAAATCGAGGCAGAGCACTATATTCCGTATCCACTGGATGAAGTTAATATGGATTTTGTGGTGCTCGGTCCATCGCTGGATAACCCGAAAGAAGATGACATCGTCATTACCGCTTGTCGTAAGGAAATCGTCGATGACTATGTAGCGGTAATCGAAGCTGCCGGATTATCCCCCGCAATTATCGATGTTGACGCCAATGCGGTGGCTCGTGCATTTGTCGAAAGCAGCCAAAGTCGTGCCAGACAAAATCAGGATAAAACAGTGGCTATTATCGACTTTGGCGCCACCACTACACACGTCAATGTACTGCACAACAATCATTCCGTATATACCCGGGACCACAGCTTTGGCGGCAAACGCCTGACCGAAGAAATTCAGCGACGCTACGGGCTGTCCTACGATGAGGCCGGCCTGGCCAAAAAAGTTGGCGGTTTGCCGGAAAACTACCAGTCAGAAATTCTTCTGCCATTCGTCGATGCCATGAGCCAGGAAGCCGCGCGTGGCTTGCAATTCTTTTATTCCGCCAGCCCATATAACAGCATTGATGAAGTGCTGATTGCCGGGGGCTGTGCCATGATTCAAGGTGTTGACAAAGTCATCGCCGACCGAATTGGTGTTGCCACCGAAATTTTTAACCCCTTTTCGAGCATGTCCTTGGCCAAACGCATTAATCCAGAAATGATCAACAAAGATGCCACCTCAACGGTGGTTGCCTGCGGCCTTGCCATGCGTAGATACAAGAAATGATATTGCCTGAAATCAATTTACTGCCGTGGCGTGATATTCAGCGCCGTAAACTCCATCGCAAGGTGCTTATTCTCTGTGTTTTGGTCTGGGTTGCCGCTGTTGGGGGAGTCGCTTATGGTCATTTCTATGTATCTGGTCTGGTTTCTCAGCAACAAGCTAGAAATAAATACCTTACCGGAGAGATCAAGAAACTGGACGATAAGCTGAGTGAAATTCGGGATATTCGTAAACAGAAACAGGCCTTGGTTGACCGCATGGACGTCATCCAGCAGTTGCAAAGTGATCGAACACGTATCGTGCATGTTTTCGATGAACTGGTACGCAGACTGCCCAAAGGGGTCTACTTCACCCGACTTAAAAAGTCTGGCGACAAACTGGTTATCGAAGGCTACGCTCAGTCCAATGCCCGTGTTTCGGCCTTGATGAACCAACTTGAAGCTTCCCGCTGGCTGACGAATGCTAAGCTTGATGTTATCAATACCTCACGCCAGAATGGCACTTCTCTAAGTCAGTTCTCTATCAAAATTACTCAGCAGAAACGGCCCAACAAATCATCGGATGCTGTGGTACAACGCTAAACGAGGAGGGGCAATATGCGACTGCAGGATTTACAAGAGCTGGATGTTAACGATATTGAGTCATGGCCGGCACCTGTTAAAATACTTGGTGCCCTGATTGTTGCCGGGCTTATTTTGTTCGCTGGTTATTGGCTGGATATCAAAAAACAAATCGCAACCTATCAACAGGTGCAACGCCAGGAAAATGATTTTCGGCAATCCTATCTGATTAAAAAGAAGCTGATTCTGAGCCTGCCGGTTTACCAAAAGCAGATGCAAATCATGAAAGAAACCTTCGCAATCATGCTTCGACAACTCCCGAATAAAACCGAAATTCCTGAGCTGCTTATTGACATTACCCAAGCTGGGCTCGGCCGTGGCCTGTCTTTCGAGTTGTTTAAACCCGGCGAAAAACGCTTGTTTGATTTCTACGCCATGGCCCCCATAAAAATCAAAATTCGTGGAAATTATCCTCAATTGGCCAATTTCGTGAGCGATTTGGCCGCTTTGCCACGCATTGTCACCGTGGGAAATCTTGATATACGCCGATCCAAAGGCAAATCCGACAAGCTGCTGATGACCTCAGAAGTCAGAACCTATCATTATCTCGACGCCAATGACATTGGCACCGTGGTCGAACCAGCAACGAACCGCAAACGCCGCAGTAGGCGGGGGTAACCATGGCCCGAACAACCTTTATTTTCCTGGTTCTGTTTATCTCCGGGTGTGTTGATCAGAATATGGATGATCTCTACCAGTTTACGGCCAATGCTTATAAAGACAGGACGCCTCAGATCGAACCGATCCCCATTATCAAACCTCACACATCTTTTATCTATGACAACGCCGGGATGGCAGACCCTTTCTCGAAAAAGAATGTGGCGCAACAAAAATCACGCTCCCGTCGCAGCTCAACAGCTGTTCCAGATCCAAAACGGCGACGCGAAGTACTTGAACAATACCCACTGGACTCACTCAAAATGGTCGGTACCCTGTTCCAGAAAAAGAACGTCTGGGTGGTGATAAAAGCGCCAGATGGAACGGTACATCGTGCTAAGCAAGGAAATTACCTTGGTAAGCATTCCGGCCTTATCACCAAAATTCTGGAAGACAAAATTGCCATTACCGAAAAAATACAGGATAGCAATGAAAACTGGATTACCAGGCAAGCACAACTAAGCCTGTTAAACTAACCCGACACTGTCCCGGAGACCGGATAATGACCACCCAAGCTTCCTTACTGTTCGTACGCATTATTGGCACCCTGCTGCCCAGGCTTTTGCTCCCTCGTCTACTGTCACTACTCTGGATACCGTTGTTACTCCATGTGGGGGTCGTAAGCGGCAGTGAGCTGACCCAGTTGCAGTGGGTTGATAACCCAAAACAATCTGTACTGAGACTACACATGACCGGTAAGGAAATCGCTTATGAAACAACCAAGCTGGATCAGGGGCGCCGCCTGCGTATAGCCCTCAAGAGTACCATCCTTGGCCCCAAAGCACTGGATATCGGTGGCAACGGTCCGGTGAGTGGTGTCTTCCCCTATGTGGCCAATAATGGTAAGGATGTTTTGATTGACATTCTGCTGCAGCAGATCGGTGGGCTTAAGGTCGCGCGTACCGCTTCCGGCTTTGACATTGCCATCGATGAACAACCTGGGCTTGCGACCACTGCGGATGAGGTGGCAGTGCAACCATCTCTGGTAACAACCACCGTGGCTGCCGTCAAGACCCAGGCCACAGATCAAGCGGTTGCCACACCACAATCGGTTCCATCGAAGAGCCCGGTACCGGCGGCTCTCAATCAGCTGCTAAGCATTCGCTATATCACATTGCCCGGTAATCGTATACAAATAGACCTAAAAATGTCACGTCGTCCTGCCAAACCGGGTACTTTCAGTACGAGTAAGCCCGCACGAGTGGCTTTTGATTTTTTTGGCACAAAAAATATGCTGGTCAAGAAATCGCTCAAGATTGGGGTTGGTGTGGTTGAGGGGATCACTACGGTCGAGACAAATGATCGGACCCGGGTCGTACTTTCATTACTGCGACCGGCCGACTATCAGAGTCAAATCAATGATCAAGGCATGACCATTGTCGTCGCCTCCCCTTTGCGCATAAGCAATACTGCGGCAGTGAAAAGTACCCGCCATTTTTCCAGACCAGAGCAAGCTGGGCAGAACGCCATCAAAAACATTGATTTTCGACGCAGCCTGGAAGGCAGCGGTAAAATTATCGTCAATCTCTCAGGCCCAACAGTCGGAATTGATATTCAGGAAAAAGGCGGTGAAATTGTTGTCGATTTTCTCAACACCAAGCTGCCTAAATCACTGGAAAAACGCCTTGATGTAACAGATTTTGCAACTCCGGTTCAAACGATTGACAGCTTTATCAACCGCTCCAGTACTCGTATGATAATTACCCCGGTCGGCAAATATCGCTATCTCGCGTATCAGGCAGGGTCTGTATTTACTCTGCATGTTACCCCAAAGATTGCCGCTAAAAAAACCAAAAAAATTGATAAATTTGGTTATTCTGGTGAGAAATTATCCTTGAATTTTCAGAAAATTAGCGTACGTGCTGCTCTACAGGTTATCGCAGACTTTACCGGACTCAATTTTGTCACCGGTGATGCAGTTAAAGGAGATCTCACCTTGCGTTTGCAGAATGTGCCCTGGGATCAAGCCCTCGATATCATCCTACAGTCCAAAGGCTTGGCCATGCGCAAAAAAGGCAATGTTGTCTGGGTTGCACCAGCGAAGGAAATTGCTGCTAAAGAGCGAGCCGCTCTGGAGGCCACCAAAAAAGTGCTTGAACTCGAACCGATGGCTTCTGATCTGATCCAGATCAACTATGCCAAGGCTAAGGATATTGCCAAGCTATTAAAGTCTGTGCGCTCCGTAGACACCGGTATTAGCGGCTCGGTTCTAGGGGGCGTTACCGTGGGGCAGGTACAGACTGAGAGCAATACTTTGCTGTCACAACGTGGCAGTGTCACCGTTGATGAGCGAACCAACTCGGTGCTGATCCAGGACACGCCTCTGAAAATCCGTGAAATACGCAAACTGATTACAATGCTTGATCGCCCTGTTCGCCAAGTCCTTATTGAAACTCGCATTGTCGAAGCGAATGATGATTTTTCCAAGGTACTGGGGACCAGGCTAGGCTTTCAGAGTGTTACTAAAAATGCCCTGCTCCCCGGCTCCAGCAACTCAAACCTCGGTCAGGTGATTACCAGTGGTTCAAGCACCGGAGCCACATCAATTGCCAACTCGGTTGCCAACAACGATAACCCCATTAAGTTTGACACCGGTAACAACGGCATGAATGTCAACTTACCCGTGACCGGGATCAATAAAGACCTGGCCGGCAGCTTTGCCTTTTCGCTGTTCAAGGCCGGAGCCGGCTTTGCCAATTTACTGTCGCTGGAACTATCCGCCCTTGAGGCGGAAGGCAAGGGTAAAATTATTGCCAGCCCCCGTTTGATCACGGCAGACCAGAAAAAAGCACATATTGAACAAGGCGAGGAAAGAGTTTTTACCGTCAGCGTGCTGGGTGATGGTTCCGTGGTAACCAAAAAAGCCGTTTTGGGCCTGACAGTAACCCCTCAAATTACCCCCGATGACCGAATTGTTATCGACGTTCGCATTACCAAAGACAGCTTCGTTGCCAATCAAACCGGTTCGATCAATACCAAACAGATTATTACCCAGGTATTGATGGACAATGGAGAGACGCTTGTTATCGGTGGGATTTACTCTCAGGATGAAAGTTCAAGTCTATCCAAGATCCCTTTGCTCGGTGATATCCCGCTTATTGGAAAATTATTCCGCAAGAAAATTATCAACAAGAATCGTTCAGAGCTACTGATCTTTCTGACTCCTAAAATTATTAACCCTGCACTCAATGCAATTTAGTCGGTTACTTTAGGTGCTCTGCTGGAGGCCGTATTTTGTCTGTTAAGCCTTATTCTAATCTCTATATTATCGGTCCAATGGGTGCCGGAAAAACCACCGTCGGTAAAGCATTGGCGTCTCTATTGCGTATGGATTTTCTGGATTCTGACCGAGAATTGGAGCATACAACCGGGGTTGATATTCAAACCATTTTTGACCTTGAGGGTGAAACAGGTTTCAGGCGTCGGGAGCAGCAGATAATCGCCCGACTCACAGAAAAAAGAAATTTGGTTCTGGCCACCGGTGGAGGAACGATTTTATCTGAGGACAATCGCAAGGCATTGCGAAAAAGTGGTACCGTAATCTACCTTGCAGCTACCGTTGAAATGCAACTCAAACGCACCCGTCACAGCTCTCATCGACCTCTACTACAAACCGAGAACCCACGCCAGCTACTCGAACAGCTGATGGCTGAGCGCGAACCCTTGTATTTACAGGAAGCAGACATTATCGTCACCACAAGCAATCAGAGCTCAAAAAACGTGGCTCGGGAAATCATAAACCGACTGGAAGCACAATGATTCATCTCAGTGTAGATCTTGGGCCAAGGACTTACCCGATCCTGATTGGTACCGGGTTGCTCAACCAAGCTGATCTGTTAGCTGCGTATTTGGCAGACCATCATGTAATAATCGTCAGTAATGAAACGGTAGCCCCACTGTATCTAACCCAACTGCAGTCCTGCATACCAGGCCGACAACCAGGTCACCACATATTGCCTGATGGCGAGCAATACAAGAACATGGATGCCGTCATGGCCATCATAACCACGATGCTACAGCAACATTGTGATCGCAAAACCACGCTGCTGGCTCTTGGAGGAGGTGTGGTCGGAGATATTGCCGGGTTTGCCGCGGCCTGCTATCAACGAGGTGTCCCCTTTATTCAGGTGCCCACTACGTTACTGTCTCAGGTCGACTCATCGGTTGGCGGAAAAACCGGAGTCAATCACCCTCTCGGTAAGAACATGGTCGGAGCATTCTACCAACCGACAGCCGTTATTATCGATACCGAGACTCTCAATACTCTACCCCAACGTGAATTCATCGCTGGTCTTGCCGAAATCATCAAGTATGGGCTGATTAATGATTTTGAATTTTTCTGCTGGATCGAAGAGCATATCGAAGACTTACTGTTGCGAGACAGCGCGGTGTTAATCACCGCCATCGAGCACTCCTGCGCAAATAAGGCCAGAACGGTTGCTCTGGATGAACGGGATCAGGGCAGTCGAGCGTTATTAAATCTTGGACATAGCTTTGGTCATGCGATAGAAACCGGCCTTGGTTATGGTACCTGGCTGCACGGGGAGGCGGTCAGTGCAGGGATTTGCTTGGCGGCAGAATTATCTGTTGCCCATGGCTGGCTGGACCAACATCAACTTGAGCGAATTCGACGAGTGCTCAAAAAAGTTGGGCTACCGGTTCGTATGCCGACGGAACTGTCTGTGCAAAGAATAATTGAACTAATGTCCAATGACAAAAAAGTTGTGGACGGGCAGCAAAACTTGGTATTGTTTCGTTCTATCGGCGAGTGCTTCATCTGCAGTGATTTCGACCAAAAAAAGATGTTGTACTGCCTCAAACAGAGCCGACAGGATGAATGATCTGCAAGCGTACCACTGGACAGCGATACCATAAGGCTATTCAAGCACAGACAACGCCCTGCATTATCTAAACATGCTGTCCTGTAGCGCCTGAATACCACTACCGGTATAAACGGCGTAACACAAACGGTGACTCAGGCATTGCTATGATTACGCAGCTTACAAGTAAATATCGTTTGCTCAACAACCATAGAGCATCACATGGCTTCTTTCGGCTGCTTGCTTTGAGCAGTATACTGCTGGTTAGTGGCTGTGTCTCTCTTGCTGAAAATCCGAGCACTGTCAATCCGGTAGCGGTGAACAATACTGAGATTGCTGACCCCTGGGAGGACTGGAATCGCGGTGTCTATATATTCAATGAACGCGTCGATCAATATGTACTCAGACCGGTAGCGAAATCCTATCAACAAGTTGTGCCCCTGCTGATACGGACCTCTGTCAGCAACTTTTTTAGTAACCTCACACAACCAACCACCATTGTCAATGACCTCTTGCAGGGACAGTTCGAGCAATCTTTGCAGGACACCGCACGTTTTGTTTTTAATTCAACCTTCGGTATACTAGGTTTATTTGATTTTGCCAGTTATTTGGAGCTGCCGTTACACCGCGAAGATTTTGGCCAGACACTTGCAGTCTGGAATGTGCCGCCAGGCCCCTATATCGTTTTGCCTTTGTTAGGCCCGAGTTCATTACGAGATACGATTGGCCTTACACCAGAGTATTCCTATACCGATGCATTACCATATCTATATGATAACAAAGAATATTATATAGCAACTTCTATCAATATAGTGGACCGTAGAAGCCAACAATTAGGCTTGAACAAGATCCTCAACTTACAATTAGACCCTTATTCATTCATCAAGGAAAGCTACACTCAAACCCGGTTAAATGCTATTTTTAATGGTGAGCCTCCGATACCTGAAGATTTTTTGGACGAAGAGCCAACGAATTAGCTATGGCGATTTATGCGATTGGCGATGTTCAGGGCTGTTATGCGGCTCTGAGCAGGCTTCTCGACAAACTAGAGATGACCACACAAGATGAGCTCTGGTTTGTTGGTGATCTGGTCAATCGAGGGCCCCAGTCCCTGGAGGTTCTCCGTCTTATCCAGTCGCTTGGAACACAAGCAATTACGGTTTTGGGCAACCATGACATTCACTTGCTTTGTGTTGCCGGGGGTGCACGGCCTGGGAGCCCAAAAGATACGTTACATACCTTGCTGACAGCTCCAGACCGGGATCAGCTGCTTGACTGGTTACGCAAAAAACCATTGTTTCATTTTAACCCAACCATCAACACCGGTCTCGTTCATGCGGGTGTGTTGCCTGACTGGACAGTAGAGCAGTGTCTGCAATACAGCACTACGATCAGCCGTTTACTGTCTTTAGAACCTACGGTTGAGCAGTTACAAGCCCTGTATGGTAACCATGCAGGGCTTGATTCCCCGGGCCTCGGATCACGGCAAGAGCGTATGCTGGTTAATGTATTCACCCGGATTCGCTACTGCTGGCCCGATGGTACACTGGAGCTGCAGCACAAAGGTCCTCCAGGCTCACAAGCAGTCGGGTTATTACCGTGGTTTGCTTTACCACACAGGAAAACAGTAGACATTCGCCTGGTCTTTGGGCACTGGTCAGCACTTGGTTTTTACCAACGAACTACATTACTTGGGCTGGATACCGGGTGTGTCTGGGGAGGCGTGTTGACTGCAGCTCGATTGGACACTTCTGAGACTTTTCTGGTTCAAGTGCCTTGCTAAAAGCCTGTTAAATATCCAGATTGCTGACAGCAAAGGCATTTTCTGTAATAAAGGCCCTGCGTGGCTCTACGTTATCTCCCATCAACATGGAAAAAACCTCGTCTGCCGCAACAGCGTCATCGATTGTGACCTGGAGTAGCCGGCGTTTACTGACATCCATGGTTGTTTCCCACAATTGCTCAGGATTCATTTCACCGAGGCCTTTGTAGCGCTGGAACTGAATTCGTCTCCGTGCACTACTCATAAGCCATTCCAGGGCCTCAGAAAAACTTTCCGTTTGTTTTTGTTGTTCACCAAAACGGGCCTGAATCTTGCCAGGGAATTTTTTCCGAATTTTCTCGGCAATTTTATAGATAGTTTGCAATTCCCGGGAACGAAAAAACTGTGCGGAAAAAATATCGTGCGTCGTCATGCCATTTTTATGTTGTACCACTGTCAGACTGCCGTCAGTCCCTGAATCTATATTCACCTCGTAGGAAGAAAATTCGGTCTTGTGTTCCTCCAGCGCGGACCGAATCACTTCCCCATATTGCTGCCATTCAATGGTTCCATTTTCCTGTACAGGGTTCCTTAGCGAGGTAATTAATGACACCAGCTGAGTAGTATAGTGTTGTTTGAGCTGATCAATATGTTCCTGCAGTGTAAAATGGTCTTGCGTAACGCGCAATAACTCTTCGCCCCTAAATTCCACCCCTGCTTCCGGCAGCAAACATGATGATTGAAGTGCTTGGTTTATGATAAACAGTCTCATCTCTTCTTCATCTTTTAAGTAGTTTACCTGTTTTCTGACCGTGGCTTTGTAAAGCGGTGGTTGTGCTATATAAATATGTTTATTTTCAATTAGTTCATGCATTTGCCGAAAAAAGAATGTTAGCAATAATGTGCGAATATGTGACCCGTCAACATCCGCATCGGTCATGATAATGATACGATGATAGCGAAGTTTTTCAATAGCAAAATCACCCGTACCAATGCCTGTACCCAGTGCTGTAATCAGTGTGCCCACTTCATCAGAAGACAACATTTTGTCAAATCTGGCTTTTTCTACATTAAGAATTTTCCCCTTTAAAGGCAGAATTGCTTGATACTTGCGGTCCCTGGCCTGTTTTGCTGAGCCCCCTGCTGAATCACCTTCAACAAGATAAATTTCACAAAGGCTGGCATCTTTTTCTTGACAGTCTGCTAATTTTCCCGGCAACCCGCCCAGATCAAGAGCATTTTTCCGTCGTGTCAACTCTCGAGCCTTTCTGGCGGCCACCCGGGCCCGAGACGATTCGATAATACGCATCGCAATGCTTTTGGCATCTGCGGGGTTTTCCATAAGAAATGCGCGTAATCCTTCCGAGATAATGGCATCAACTACCGGCTTGACCTCAGAGGACACCAGTTTGTCTTTGGTCTGGGAAGAAAATTTTGGATCAGGGATTTTTACCGACAGTACAGCGGTTAGGCCTTCACGCGTATCATCGCCAGAAATTTGAACCTTTTCCTTTTTAGTGAAGCCGTTTTCATCCAGATATTGATTCAAGCTGCGAGTCAAAGCAGAACGAAAGCCAGCCATGTGGCTGCCACCATCTCGTTGTGGGATATTATTGGTAAAGAAAAATGCAGTCTCTCGATAGGTATCATTCCATTGCATCGCTAATTCAACTGAGATATCGTTCTTTACGTTATTGATACTAATAACGTTTTTATGTAATATGGTTTTATTATGGTTAAGATATTCTACGAAAGCTTTGATTCCTCCATTATATAGAAAAATGTCATGCGAATCGTTTCTCTCATCGATCAAGGTAATACTGACGCCGGAATTAAGAAAAGAAAGCTCGCGAATTCTCTTGACCAGAATATCGTGTTTAAACTCAATATGAGTAAATATTTGCTCACTTGGGTAAAAACGTATCACTGTTCCAGAATGCTGACTTTCACCAATTTCTCGCAAATCTTCTTGCGGCACCCCCATGAGATAATGCTGGTAAAAAACCTTACCCTCTCGATAGATGTGCATATCCAGACTTTCCGACAAAGCATTAACCACCGATACGCCGACTCCGTGTAATCCACCAGAAACTTTGTAGGAATTTTGGTCAAACTTTCCGCCTGCATGCAAAACTGTCATAATGATTTCTGCGGCAGACTTGCCCTCTTCAGGAATAATTCCCACCGGGATACCACGACCGGTATCTGCCACACTCACGCTCTTGTCTTCGTGCACGGTGACTGTAATATCGTCACAATACCCTGCCAGAGCCTCATCAATTGCGTTATCAAGCACTTCAAACACCATATGATGTAGACCAGTCCCATCGTCGGTGTCTCCGATGTACATTCCAGGGCGCTTTCGGACCGCATCGAGTCCTTTCAGGACTTTAATACTGGATGAATTATATGCTTCGTTCTGTTTTTCTGCGTTCAATAGGATGGCCTGAATTGTATGGAACCTGAATTGCTTGGGATGATAATAATAAGAGGAGATAAATGTTTCACGTGAAACATTTAGATTCGTATTGGCATGACTAAATATTGACAG
>CAYQAP010000003.1:0-9268 GCA_964415515.1 uncultured Gammaproteobacteria bacterium
ATGGTGGGCCGTGGGCGGCTCGAACGCCCGACCACCTGATTAAAAGTCAGATGCTCTACCAACTGAGCTAACGGCCCGAGGGGTGCGAATTATCCCGGCGACAAGCGGGGATGTCAATCGTCCACTTGCAGGTATCGAAAGTCTTTAGGCACGGCGGCCCGGAAAAACCGCAAGCGGCAGAACCTAAACAGGTCACTTGGATTCATTGGCTACTTTATTAACCAGAAAATTGATGACTTCGATCAATTTGCCATAGCCTACACTGGCCGTCCCGGTCCGGTACTTGCCGCCAACGATGATGGTCGGTACCCCGTTCACTGCATAGTTTTCCGACAACAATCGAGCCCGCCGGGTATTGGCATCAACACTGAAGGAATTGAATGCATCCAGCACTGCCTGGCGATCAATACCATGCTCAGCAGCAAAATCAGCGAGCTGCTGGCCATTACGAATTCTTCTGCGCTCTTTGTGGATGCTGTCGAAAAATGGACGATGCAGCTGGTCGACGAGATTGAGCTCTTTGAAGGTGTAATAAACACGGGCAGCAAAGGCCCATGATTCCCTAGGTACGGCTGGTGTGCGGATAAATTCAGCGTTGGCAGGTTTTTCGGTCAGCCATTTATCGAACAATGGCTCCATGCGGTAACAGTGTGGACAACCGTACCAGAACAATTCTCGCACCTCGATCTTGTCTCCGGTTACCGTTGGCTGAGCCTTGGAAAGGGCAAAGTAATGAACATTTAGGGTAAATTTTGGTGCAGCAAAAGCTGCTGTTGCAAACAACAGACCCAGAAAAACAGTCAGCATTTTTCTCATTGGAGAACTCCGGTTATGTGTGGTTACTCTGATCAACAGGAGGGACTGGATGAATATCATCTCGATGCCAAAGGCTACCGCGATTTGCCTGCAAAGTCCAGCCATCCACGAAGTCACCCGGTTGCTCCAGGTAACGGAAAACCACGATTTACAACACCCATCTTGGGTCACAATCTGTTTGAGTCCCTACCCTTGATCTGCTCAAGCAATCGCCCGGGAATACCACTAAAACTGCCATTACTGAGACAACAAATCGTGTCGCCGGGCTGTACTTCTGCCAATACGGCCTGCAGCAACCGTTCCGGATGCTGGAACACACTCAACGATGCTTGTGTTCGCTGCAATGCAGCTTGCAAATCCCAGTTCAAGCTATCCGGTTCCAGTACATACAACTGATCAGCAGCAGCAAAGGCCCTCGCCAGCTGCAGGCGATGAACCCCCATGCGCATGGTATTTGAACGTGGCTCAAACAAGGCCAGCAATCGTCCTTTGTGCCGCTGTTTTAAGGTTTCGAGGGTGAATAATATCGCGGTTGGATGGTGAGCGAAATCATCATATAGGTACATGCCCGAGCACGCTAGCAGCAACTCCAGACGCCGCTTTGGCAGTACGAACTGCTGCAGAGCCATAATCGCCTGCTCTGTACTGACCCCGGCATGCCGGGCGGCAGCAACCGCTGCCAGCACGTTCATGGCATTGTGTTGGCCAGGAATAGACCACTCGACTGCAACTGCAGGCTGCTGCCGGTATTGTACCGTGATGGCACTGGGTGAAGCCTGGGATGCAACAGCCGGATAACACAGCCTCCAATCGGCATCCTGCTCTCCGGCAGACCGATCCGGGGACCATACCTGGTAGTTTTGTACTGCACTCCAGCACCCTTGTGTCAATACTTTGGCAATATTGCGATCCTGACTGTTTGCGATAATGCAGCCATTCCCCGGAATCGTCCTGACCAGATGATGAAATTGGCGAATAATGGCCTCGGTATTTTCGAAGATGTCAGCATGGTCATATTCAAGATTATGCAACACCGCTGTACGCGGATGATAGTGGACAAATTTGGAACGTTTGTCGAAGAATGCCGTATCGTACTCATCGGCTTCGATCACAAAAAACGGACTGTTACCGAGGCGCGCAGAACAGGGGAAGTTCCCCGGAACTCCGCCGATCAAAAACCCGGGTTGCAGCCCGGCATACTCGAGAATCCAGGCCAACATACTGCTGGTTGTGGTCTTGCCATGGGTTCCGGCGATCGCCAATACCCAGCGTTTTGACAAAACATTACGGGCCAACCAGTCTGGCCCAGAGAGGTAATCCATGCCTTGGTCGAGAACGGTCTCTACCGCAATCTGCCCACGCGACAATGCGTTACCGATCACCACCTGCTCGGGATGATCGAAAAACTGACCGGGATCATCGAGGTCGCGAACTTCGATTCCCAGTTGCTCCAGCTGGGTACTCATTGGCGGATACAGGGTGCGATCGGACCCCGTGACCTGATATCCCAGCTCACAGGCAATCGCCGCCACACCTGCCATGAACGTCCCACCAATGCCGAGAATATGCAGATGCATGAAAATTATTTCAGGGTCTATACGGCTTGGTTTGACCAGCGTCTAACCAAAGAACTTAAGATACAGAACAATCAGCACGATGCCAGCAACAGTAAACCAGCCCAACAGGTCAATATAACGGCGCAAGTTTTGTTCGAGTTTTTGCCCTCCCCAAGCGATCAGACCGGCCACCAGAAAAAACCGGGCACTGCGCCCTACTGCTGAAGCCAGTAAAAAGGGAACCACGGCCATAGCCATGAGGCCGGCTGAGATGGTAAAAACCTTGTAGGGCAAAGGCGAGAATCCAGCAATAAATACGATCCATATACCGTACTCACGGAACCAGTTCTGCACCACCAGCATATCTGCCTGCACATGATATAGATCGATCAATGGCTGAGCAATTTCCGAAAATAACAATGCCCCGATCAGATAGCCGAGCATCCCTCCGAGAACGGAAGCTACTGAAGTCAATGTCGCCAGCAACCAGGCTTTTTTTGGTCGCGACAACACCATGGGTGCCAGCATCACATCCGGTGGAATCGGAAAAAATGAGGATTCTGAAAAAGCCATGATCGCCAGATACCAGGCAGCCCGCGGATGGCGGGACCAGATAAGAACGCGATCATACAGCAACGTAAAAAGCTTCATACTTGGCCATGCTCCTAGCGAGTGCCACTCAACATTGGGACAAAAACAACGGTATCAAACAGCTGTTCATCGAATCCATCTTTAGTCCGGCGAACCAGACACAGGTGCTGCCGGGCATCCAGGCCCAATGGGATCACCATACGACCACCGACAGCCAGTTGCTGAGCCAATGTCTCGGGCACACTGCTCGGTGCCGCAGCGACCACAATAGCATCAAAGGGGGCTCGTTCCGGCCAACCGGACCCACCGTCGGCATAGCGAAAACTAACCTGAGTAAAGTGCAAGGTATTCAATCGCTCGATGGCTTCCAATTGCAGCGGACGGATACGCTCAACGCTGTATACCTTACACCCTAGAGCCGCCAGCACAGCCGTCTGGTAACCACAACCAGTACCTATTTCCAGGACCTTTTGTGGGACACCCCCTGCTATCAACAGCTCCGTCATTCTGGCCACAATATAGGGTTGGGATATTGTTTGACCATGCCCTATTGGCAAAGCGATATCCTCGTAACTGCGATCTGCGAGTGCTTCTTCGACAAAAATATGCCTTGGAATCTCTTGCATGACACCCAACACTTGAGGGTCACTGATGCCCTGCGCCTGCAAGCGTCGAATCAGGCGATGACGAGTCCGCATCGACGTCATGCCGATGCCGTTAAATCGCTGTGGACTCATACAAAATACCTCATCAGCCCAATTCCTTACACCATTGCTCCAACTGCGGCAGTTCTCGATGTTGGGTTAAATCCACGTGCAGCGGTGTCACAGAGACCTGACCATGGGAGATGGCATAAAAATCGGTACCAGGCCCGGCGTCATCTTCAGCCCCTGAGGAACCCACCCAGTAGATTCTTCGCCCCTGTGGATCCGTATCCGGTATCACCGATTCAGCACGATGGCGGTGGCCAAGCCGGGTCGCCGCCCACCCCTGCAGCTCTGTCTCCAGGCAATCCGGTATATTGACATTAAGAATGATGCCTGCTGCCAGTGGTTTGTATTGAATGTGAGCAAATAATTTTTTCACGACATGCACGGCAGTCGAAAAATGCTGGCACGGATCCCCCACCAGAGATACGGCCATCGCTGGCAAGCCCAGGAAACGCCCCTCCATTGCCGCGGCCACAGTTCCGGAATACAACACATCGTCACCCAGATTGGCGCCATGATTGATCCCGGAAATCACCATATCCGGTTCCTGCTCCATAAACCCGGTAATCGCCAAATGTACACAATCAGTCGGCGTGCCATCGACGATAAAAAAACCGCTATCGGCCTGCTGCACCCGAAGTGGACGCTGTAACGTCAGGGAATTACTGGCCCCACTCCGGTTCCGGTCAGGAACCACAACGGTGGTTTGTACCATCCCTCTAAACCCTTCTACGAGCGCAGACAAACCGGCAGCGTGATAGCCATCGTCATTACTAATGAGTATATTCATCGCTTGGCCAATGGTCCTGAACTGCGCATCATCGCCAGTAGAAAACGGTGAGCCATTTTCCTGGAGTCTGCAAGTGTGCTATATAACACACGAACTGTTGACTCGAGATCACGCAGATACATGTTTAGTTGTTTTGCATCAAAATGAAGTGTTCCATTGCCAATTCCAGGAGCCAACGTCATCACTTCGAGTCGAAAAATCAGACTGCACAACACCACAATCAGCCCCCTCGGCCAAAGACGTCGCATTCTACCGTACTTTGTCCCCTCAGGTGAAAAGCTTGAAGTTCGATACCCGGCCGGTGACTTCTGTCGAAAACCCAGCAATGGTGTGGCCTGGCAGCACTCCGAGCCCATAGCTCTTGAACAAAAAATCGTAAGTAATTGATTTTTTCATTCTCAGATGGAGAGCCGCAAAGCGGGTTGAGGCGCTGTTCACGAACAACCGACCATAGGGGCGAGCAGGGCAAAACACCACCAAGAAAATATTTTTATATACCCTATTGACCGTTACAAATCACTTCCGGAGCAGTATGATTTGTCGTCTCTACCGACCTTGTTCTAAGATGATTGCACTACCCGATACCCAGCAACCAGCGACCAGGTTTTGCCATGCAAACACTGCAAACTCCCTGCCGGGATGCAGACACCAACACACGCCCTCGATGAGTGATCAATAAGGATGATACAAACAACCACCACACTGATGCACATTCATGTGCTCGATTTTTCTGCTTTTGTCCCTGGGCCGCTGGCTGGAAAAATACTCGCAGATGCTGGTGCCATGGTCACCAAAATTGAACCGCCGAACGGTGATCCACTGACTGCCCCACCCTTTACAAGTTCAGATTCGCCTGTTTACCAGTGGCTCAACTGCAATAAAGTCTGCCAGCGGTTAAATCTCAAGGACTCGACAGCGCTGCAACTTCTATTGCAACGCATCAAAAATACCGATGTCATTATTGAATCATTTCGTCCTGGGGTCATGCAGCGCCTTGGCCTGAGTTATGAGCAACTTCGACGTATCAATACAGGCTTGATTTATTGCGCTATCAGCGGTTTCGGCCAGGCGGAAGCAAAACCAGGGCATGACCTGAACTTTCAAGCTGAAGCGGGACTACTGGGTGGCCAGGCTAGCGCGGGAAGATTTCCTCTGCCATCCGCTTTGCTAGCGGATATTGCTGCAGGTTCGTATCCGGCGGTCATCAATATTTTGCTGGCATTGCAGCAACGTCAGCAGACCGGGCAGGGTTGCTACCTGGACATTAACATGACTGCCAATCTACAACCATTTCGGGCATGCACTCAATTCTCGAACAGGTCAAAAAATCAGACCTGGAATCTCCTTGACGGCGCCTCACCTCGCTATCAGATCTACCAGACCAGTGACGGTGGCAAGGTGGTGGTTGCAGCCCTTGAGGAGCATTTTTGGCATATTTTCTGCCAAGCAATAGGTCTTGATGCAGACAAGCTTGACCAGGATCAAGCCGCCCTCATCGATACCATTGGGCAACGCATCGGCAGTCACGACCAACACTACTGGCACATGCGTTTGTCTCATTTGGGTGCTTGTATCAGCGTTGTGAAGTGACGCAGAATACCATCCTCGATCAACACGACCAGAGAATCGATATGGGACATCGCCTATCAAAAATTTATACTCGCAGCGGAGACCATGGAAAAACCGGTCTCAGTGATGGCAGCAGAGTCGCTAAAAATGACTCCAGAATTGAAGCCATCGGTACGGTAGATGAACTCAACAGCATGCTGGGGATGATTCTGGCCATCCCGATTCCAGAAGATGTTCGGAATAAATTGGTGCAAATCCAGCACTGGCTGTTTGATCTTGGTGGTGAACTGAGTCTGCCTGGTCATCGGCTGATAGCCGATGACCACGTAACAAAACTGGAACAATGGCTCGATCAATGGAATGAACCTTTACCACCATTAAAAGAATTCATCCTCCCAGGCGGCACCAAGGCAGCAGCCTTGACCCACCTGGCAAGAACCATTTGTCGCAGAACCGAGCGTAGATTATTGTCTATGGCAACCCAGCACAGTGTGGAACCAGCCGTATTGCAGTTCATTAACCGCCTTTCGGACCTGCTGTTCGTCTGCGCCCGTTACCTCAACCAAAGTGCTGGTTTCGATGACGTCTGCTGGCACAGTGAACGCAGCAAAAGGTATTCCGAATAGCTCCAGAACCCTCAGGCTGTAAACATGCTCCGGGTGCGTGACCAGTCAAAACAAGGCCCAGGATCGGTCTTTCTACCCGGCGCAATATCGCTATGACCATACAAGCATGATCCATTCATATGTGGATAACAGCTTTTAATATTCAATAACAGACACTGCAGACTGGCGTATTGTGACTCGGTAAAATGACTCTGATCGGTTCCTTCAAGCTCGATACCAATCGAAAAATCATTCACACGCTCTCGACCCCGGCAACACGAAACTCCCGCATGCCATGCTCGATCTTTCACGGAAACAAATTGAACCATTTCACCATCACGGCGAATCAGAAAATGTGAGCTGACCTGCAGAGTGCTGATTTGAGCATAACTGGGATGCCTGGCTACAGCCAGTTTATTGAGAAAAAAATGCTCGATATCTGGTCCACCAAACTGGCCAGGTGGCAAACTGATAGCATGGATAATCACCACTTCAACCTGGCATCCCGAAGGTCGGGCATCTTGATTTGGCGATGGCAGCTTTCGTGCCTGACCGAACCAGCCGGAAACAGAAAAGCCATCCATGGCGTTCGTATACTGATCTGTCATATAATGATCCAATCCTGTTCAAAGATCAGGCCTGCAATTGACCTCTTGCAGGCACCAGGGCACGCACACACCGACCTATACTAGCGGTATCTGCCGCCAAAGCAATCCTGTGTTACCATCAGCTGCGGAATTTTCGTATAGAAATTCCCACAACGGCCGATACCAAGACCATACGGACATCATCGTAAACCAACAGGCAAGCATATGGCTGAACAAGACGCAGCCGACAATCAAGGCAATAAAAACCCCTTTCATTCAACAACCGAAGGTGAGGAAGTTGCATCGGTTGTCGACGCCTGGAACAACGATAATTCTCTTACAGATACCGGCGAATTTGAGCTGTCTGACGACCCGTTCGATTTGGTAGAGGAAGAACCTCATCAGGCCAGCAACTTACGCAGAAAAGAAGATGCTGTATTAATCGAACAAACGATCGACCTGGGAGAGGACGATCCAACCACCACCAAAGACCACCCCGGTCTTCAGCCGGCTACTGACTCCACAGCGACCCACAGTCTTTCCGATCAAGCCGATGTAGCGGCAGAGGCGGTCAACCAAAAATCCAGAACTTTGAAAAACTGGCTGCCCTGGATTGCCGCTGCGATCATCATTCCAATTGTGACGATCGGTCTGACCGTACTGATCAAGGCATTTACTGATGCGAAAGCGATTAAAAATGAAGTATCAGCTCTACAAGGTAAAATCATTCAACTCAATCAAATTGTCGAAAAACTACCTCGAAATACTGAGCTGGATTTACTACGAAATGACCTCGACAGCATTCACACTTCACAACGTCTTTTCAAAAATCAACTGGATGATTTTAAAACGCTCAAAGACGAAACGACGCAGTTGTCTGCAAGCCTGAAAAAACAGCTGTTGGTAATCGCCGAAGACCGACGTTCCATGATCAAAGATCTGACCGGAATGCACACCGAGCTGACCAAGACCCAAAAAAGCCTGCAACAACTGACGTCATTGGCTAAGCGGATCGGCCAACTTGAGAAACAACTTGCCAGACGCAAGGCCGATAGCGCAAAATCCAAAAAAACCGTTCAAAAACAATCTGCACCACCTGCCAAGCCGGTGGCCTTAGTAAAGCCGAGTCTGCGCTACCGAATCCTTCATGTCCTCGAAAGCAGTCAGAGCGCGGTCTATGCAGTCGCGGTTTCTCCAGATGGGCTGACCCTGGCCTCGGCAGGCACGGACAACAAGCTTCGTCTCTGGGATATGCAGACTGGTGTATTGCGTAAGGTGCTCGAGGGCCATAGCAACTGGGTTACGGATGTGCGGTTCTCGCCCACCGGCAAATGGCTGGCTTCCTGCAGTTGGGATGGCACCATCAAGATTTGGGACAGTAGTACAGGGGCCCAGGTAAGAACCCTGCTCGGACACAAACGACAAATCCGCACTCTGGCCTTCTCTCCGGACGGAACTTTACTGGCCTCTGGAGGCACCAGCAACAGTATCCTGCTCTGGAACCCGGTAACCGGCAAGGCGCAAGGTTCCTTTGATGACCACATCAACTGGATCAAGGATCTCGAGTTCTCTCCTGATGGCAAGCAGCTGGCCTCGGCAAGTCTCGACGACACGGTGCGCCTATGGAATACTCAACAAGGCACTCCAAGCCGGACAATTGCTGATCATAGAGCCGCAGTCAACGCAGTCGCCTTCTCTCCTGACGGCCGCTATCTGGCAACCGCCAGTGCTGATACGACCATTCGACTCTACCCCTTATCCAAGGGGCCTAGCCGAGTATTCAGCGGCCATACAGAAGCGATTAACAGCCTCTTGTTTACGCCGGACAGTCTCCAATTGCTCTCGGGATCAGGTGATGGCTCAATCCGGGTTTGGGATGTAGCCACCGGCAAGACCCTGCAGCGTATCATGGCTCATGATGGCGCTGTCACGGCGCTGGCACTCTCTCCCAATGGGGCACGTATGCTCTCGGCTGGTACGGATGGTAAAGTCAAGATTTGGGAGCCTTATTTGAGCAAGCAATGAATAAATAATCAGCAATCAA
>CAYQAP010000003.1:9368-66803 GCA_964415515.1 uncultured Gammaproteobacteria bacterium
GTCAAGATTTGGGAGCCTTATTTGAGCAAGCAATGAATAAATAATCAGCAATCAATACACCCACCAAGCCATCCGCTACACTTTACTAGCGGTTACCGACAGGCTACCATGAAATTCACTAAAATCCGCTGCAATCATCATTACACCCACTATTTCTGACCAACACATATTTATGGCTAAACACAGCAACAAACATTCCAAGGTACCGATAATTGTCGGCACCGTCGTGGTCTTGTCCCTGCTTGCTGTGGCCGGGTATTTGGTCGTGCGCTACGCTCCGAGCAATCCCTTCGCAGAGTCGACTTTTCTGGAGGATGTTGGAGAAGCCAATCAGTATTGACAGTGGACATACTGGCACAAGCACTGAATGACCTTGCCAAGGCAGGCTGCTGTACGAATTCCAGTTCAGGTCTCTGCGATCGAAACCAGCGCTGATCGCCGCGAAGCCGGTCGTTCGATGGTACAGTTTGCGGTATACTGCGCACCCGAAATAACCGGCAGCAGCTTGCAATTCTCTCTGAAGCCGAATCTCCCAACTGAATCCAGCCCATTACCATGTCCAAACCAGTAGACTTTATCCGTCAGATTGTGACCCGGGATCTGGCTAATGGCAAAAACAATGGCAAGGTCATCACCCGCTTCCCTCCGGAACCCAACGGCTATCTACATATCGGTCATGCCAAAGCTATCTGTCTAAATTTCGGAATCGCCAGGGAATTTGATGGCCAGTGCAATTTGCGCTTTGATGATACAAACCCGGCCCGTGAAGATGAGAATTTTGTCCGCCAGATCGAAGCAGATGTGCAATGGCTGGGTTTTCAATGGCAAGGCAAAAGCCGCCATGCCTCCGATTATTTCGCGCAACTCTACCAATTTGCCGAACAGTTAATTGAGAAAAAAGCAGCCTATGTCTGCAGCCTCGATGCGGAGCAAATTCGAACACTACGTGGTACTTTGACCGAAGCAGGCACCGACAGCCCCTATCGGCAACGTACAGTTGCGCAAAACCTGGATCTGTTCAGGCGCATGCGAGCCGGTGAATTCAGCGATGGCGAACATGTACTGCGCGCCAGAATTGATATGACTTCGCCGAACCTGAACATGCGAGATCCGGTCCTGTATCGAATTCGTCATCTACGCCACCATCTTACCGGCAACAAGTGGTGCATCTACCCCACTTACGACTTCACGCACTGCCTTTCCGATGCTCTGGAAGGCGTTACCCATTCACTGTGCACACTCGAATTTGAAGATCACCGACCCCTCTACAACTGGATTCTGCAACAAGTCGATGTACCCTGCCATCCACAGCAGATTGAATTTTCCCGACTCTCACTCGATTACACCCTTACCAGCAAACGATTGCTGACTCGCTTGGTTGATGAAAATATTGTCACTGGTTGGGATGACCCCCGTATGCCTACACTTTCCGGGATGTGCAGACGTGGCGTGCCAGCCAGCGCGATACGTGATTTTTGCAACCGGATCGGCATTACCCGTAAAGACCAGCAAATCGAATCCAGCTTGCTGGATTTTTGTATTCGCCAACAATTGGACCATGATGCACCGCGTACCATGGCGGTTCTCAGGCCGTTGAAAATCATCCTCAGCAATTATCCACAAGGCCAGTCAGAAGTACTGCCGGCCCCAAACCATCCGAATCGACCTGAGTTGGGGCATCGACAATTGCCTTTTTCCCGTGAACTGTTTATTGAGCGCTCAGATTTTATGGAAGACCCTCCAAAAAAATTCTTTCGCCTCGCTCCCGGACGTGAAGTCCGTCTGCGCTATGCCTACCTGATCCGTTGTGAAGAAGTCTTGCGTGATCCAGTCAGTGGTGAAATCTCAGCTTTGCGCTGTCGCTATGATCCACTAACACGAGGTGGCTCAGCGCCGGATGGACGAAAAGTGAAAGCCACCTTACACTGGGTATCCGCCGCACATGCCGTCACGGCTAAGGTGCGCCTCTACGACCGACTGTTTGCTGTGCCAACACCCAACAGCACCGATTTCACCAAGGATCTGAATCCGGATTCAATCGAACAGATTGAAAATGCACAACTAGAGGCTTCACTCGCTGAGGTGACCGGTACTGGTCATTATCAGTTTGAAAGACTGGGCTATTTTTTCCCTGACTCCAAAGATCATCACAAGGATCAGCCGGTTTTCAATCGCACCATCAGCTTACGCGACAACTGGGCAAAAAAACTATCCAACCGTGAAGCCAATATGAAAGGCTCACCAGCATGAGTTGGGTCTACGATTTCACCTTGTTTCTGGTCGAAGCGGTCATCATTGTTATCGCCATCCTGGCGGTCATTGGTGGCATTGTATCGATCACCAGCAAAGGGCCACGCCATAAAAACCGTGAGCACCTCGATATTCATGATTTGAATGAAGAATATCAGCAAATGGCATTGAAAATGCAGTCTGCCTCACTGCACGCAAAGGCTTTCAAGAGTGCCCTGAAATCACATAAAAAACAACAGAAACTGAAGCGAAAAACAGCCCCTGAGAAACGCCTTTTTGTGCTCGACTTCAAGGGCGACATACGTGCCAGCAAAGTTGCCAGCCTTCGCCGGGAGGTGGATGCCGTACTGCTGGCAGCCGAGCCCGACGATGAAGTTCTCTTGCGTCTGGAGAGCCCCGGTGGTGTGGTTCACGGCTATGGGTTGGCCGCATCCCAGTTGTATCGATTTCGTGAACAGAATATCAGGCTCACAGTCGCCGTTGATAAAGTTGCTGCCAGTGGTGGTTATCTTATGGCCTGTGTGGCAGACCAGATCGTCGCAGCACCATTTGCCATTATCGGTTCGATCGGTGTGGTGGCCCAGTTGCCGAATTTCAATCGCCTGCTAAAAAGTCACAATATTGACTATGAGCAATTCACTGCGGGCGAATACAAACGCACCATCACACTGTTTGGAGAAAATACCGAAAAAGCGCGCAGCAAAATGCGTGAGGAATTACAACAAACACATGATCTCTTCAAAGACTATATTACTCGCTGTCGACCGATCGTTGACATCGATCAAGTGGCTACCGGTGAACATTGGTTTGCCAGTCAGGCCATAGAATTTAAGCTGGTCGACAAGTTACAAACCAGTGACAGCTTCCTGCTGGATCAGCACCAGCAAAGTACGTTGATCGGGGTTCAGTACACGATTAAGCCACCGTTACAGGAACGCCTGGGAAATCTGGCACAAGCACTGCTGGAACGCTTTCAGGGTACCGGAGATGAACGACAGCAAAGCCGATTGCCATGATCATTGCCTTGCCCGGGAAGCATCCGGTCATCGACAACAGCTGTTTTACCGCCGGCAGCGCGCAGATTATCGGCACAGTAACATTAGGTCCACGGACTTCCGTCTGGTTCGGTGCGGTCATCCGCGCCGATAACGATGCCATCAATATCGGCGCAGAGTGCAACCTTCAGGATGGTGTGGTTGTGCACACTGACCCGGGGCTACCAATCTCGCTGGGCAATCGAGTTACGGTCGGCCATCTGGCCATGTTGCACGGCTGTCAAATTGGCTCCGGGAGCCTGGTCGGCATCCACAGTACCATTCTCAATGGTGCTCGTATCGGTCAGCACTGCCTAATCGGTGCCGGCACCCTGGTTACAGAGAACAAAATTTTCGAAGACAATTCACTGATCCTGGGTGTGCCCGCTCGTAGAGTGCGGGCGCTGACCACTTCGGAAATACGGCAACTGGATGCCGCCGCCTCAGAATACGTGAACAAAATCGCTCTTTACCGCCAGTCTGCAACTGACCTGTAAACCTTCACCCAGCGTGAGATCACTGTTTCACAGTGACTCGCACAAAATGTTTTTCCAGCAAGCTGTCATCTTCGATCATGAGAAAACCGCTTGTGTACTTGGAAGAAGCGGAATTCAGGATAGACATGTTGCACTGCAATATGGCATTCTTACACCCATGATCACACGATTGCCAGATCCTGCTGCTGCCAGCAAATGGTGTCACCAAGTGCGCACTCAAGGCTATCAAATAGGCCTTGTCCCAACCATGGGAGCACTG
The DNA here is from genome assembly GCA_964415515.1 of uncultured Gammaproteobacteria bacterium. Taxonomy (GTDB): domain Bacteria; phylum Pseudomonadota; class Gammaproteobacteria; order Arenicellales; family DRJH01; genus DRJH01. Next base: position 13,409 of record CAYQAP010000003.1, read on the forward strand.
CATGAAGGTCATCTTTCTCTGGTTCGCAGAGCTTTGCAGGAAAACGAAAGAGTCTGTGCGAGTATCTTCGTGAATCCGCTACAGTTTAATAACAAACATGATTTACAAACCTACCCGGTCAGTCCTGAACAGGATGTCAAACTCCTCGAGAAGGCGGGTTGTCACATGGTTTTCTTTGGCTCTCTGTCGGCTTTTTTTCCCGAGTACAAACCGCAGCAAATACCGATGCTGGAACCGGGGCCTTACAGCCTCGGTCTTGAGGGAGATGGCCGACCGGGGCATTTTTCGGGGGTTGCAACCATTGTCAGTCGCTTGTTTACAGTGATCAAACCGGACCGGGCCTATTTTGGTGAGAAAGATTTTCAGCAATCTCTGGTGGTACGGGATCTGGCCCAAAAGATGGGCTATCCCGAAATTGTGATTTGTGATACCTCCCGAGAACCCAGTGGTCTGGCCAGGTCATCACGCAACCGCATCCTCAACGATATTCAGCGTCGCCAAGCCAGTTGCCTGTCCACAGCTCTGTACCAGACCCGTGCTGCCTGGCAAGCGGGTGAACGTGATGCGAAAGCACTGCAGTCCGTGCTTCAGGACAGTCTTTCCAGTACCGGCATTGAGATTATTTACGCCACCGTTCGTGATCCGGATCAATGGACGCAGCAGGCCCCCATGGGTCGCATGAACAGAGCACAGGCACTGATCGCAGCACGGGTCGGCGGTATCCGCCTCATTGACAACATGCGCCTGGATTTGCCCATCGGTCTGAATACAGGCAAGTCGACATCGTCTCATCAAGCGACGGGCTAAACCACACCCTGCTGGTGTAATTTGACAATCGCTGCCTCATCAAGCCCTAACTCTGTCCGCAATATTTCGTCAGTATCCTGACCCAGTTTGGGTGGTGGATACCGATAACACACAGGTGTGGAGCTGAATTTCAAGGGGTTTGCGACCATCCTGATGTTGCCGTCAGCCGCATCGGGGTGCGGAACTGAAACCTCCATTTGCCGATGTTGCACCTGTGGGTCAGCAAACACCTGGTCAACCGTATTGACGGGTCCACAAGGAACACCCAACTGATTCAAACCCTGAATCCAGTATTCTGACGACTTGGCTGTGAGCAGTTTACACAACAGCAGACGCAGTTGCTGACGATGTTTGACCCTTTGTACATTGGTGATAAAACGTGCATCCTGCGCCATATCTTCAGCCCCGATAAACCGACATAGGCGGACAAATTGCCGATCATTACCTACCGCCAGGGCAATATCACCGTCTGCACTGGGAAAGGTATCATAAGGCACAATGCTGGGATGACCATTGCCATAGCGTTCAGGTTTGTTCCCACTGATCAAGTAACTGGAACCAATATTGGCCAACCAGGCCAGCTGGGTATCAAGCAAGGCCAGATCAATGTACTGCCCCTGTCCGGTACGGTCACGGTGCCGGATGGCCGCCTGAATGGCCACAGTCGCGTACATTCCGCACATTATGTCAGCAATCGCCACTCCCGTTTTGCTGGGTTCTGCATCTGCCGGACCGCTAATACTCATGATACCACCCATAGCCTGGACCAAAAAGTCATAACCGGGTCGCTGGGCATAAGGCCCAGTCTGCCCAAAGCCGGTAATCGAACAATAGACTAATTGCTCATGATTATTTCGTAATCTCGTGTAATCAAGATTAAATTTCTTCAAGGCCCCCACCTTGAAATTCTCGATCAAAACATCGCATCGTGCGGCCAGCTGGTGCAGCAGTGATTGACCGGACGAAGATGACAAATCAATAGTTATTGAACGTTTATTGCGATTGGCCGCCAGATAATAAGCACTCTCGGTACCACTTGCTCCTTCCGCATTGGTAACAAAAGGCGGCCCCCAGAAGCGTGTGTCATCCCCCTTGCCGGGCTGCTCGACCTTAATTACCTCTGCACCAAGATCACCAAGCAGCTGGGTACAAAACGGACCAGCCAGTACTCTGGAAAGATCCAGAACCCGTAAACCGGCTAACGGCCCAGGGCAGGAACCATCGATCCTGGTGGGAGCAACCGTCTCAGAACCTGAATCAGACACCCATTCCCGCCCGGGGATTGAATGGCATGTCCTTGGCCATGGAACGAAACAGCGCTTTGCGATGCTCTGAATCGGCTGGAGGGACATGCACCTCCAGAACCGCGATAAACTCACCCGGCTTTGGAGCTGGGATCCCCCGGCCCCGCAAACGAAGTTTGCTGCCACTGACGGATCCAGCCGGCACTTTCAACTGCACCTTGCCCATCGGTGTCGGCACCGTGATGCTGGCTCCCAGAGCCACCTCCCAAGGGGTCACCGGCAGTGTAAGATAAACGTCGCGTCCATCCACCTGGTACAAAGAATGGGGTGCTATTTCAACTTCCAGGTACAGGTCCGCAGCTCGTGCTCCAAGTCGGCTGCCACCCTGACCTGCCAAACGGATCTTCTGTCCTGGCAATATCCCCTTGGGAATTCGCACCTTAACGGTTTTTATCGACCCGGACCGCCCTCCTCGTCGGTCTCCACCAGGCGATTGCAGCTCGATCATCCTGGATGCACCGCGATAGGTGTCTTCCAAATCAATTCTAATCCTGGCCTGCTGAGCAGCGTGCTGAGGCTGCTGACTTGAGCGTTGACGATGCCTGGATTGACCACGGCCCCCAAACAATGACTCAAAAAAATCACTGAAATCGCTGCCGTGCATGCCACCGACACCCACTCCACCGGACCCCTGCTGTTGCCACCCGGGTGGGGGGCGAAAATCCTGTCCTGATTTCCAGTTCGATCCCAGCTGGTTATAGGCAGCGCGCTTCTCCGGGTCCTTGAGTACCTCATAGGCCTCTCCTACGGACTTGAAACGCTCCTCAGCATTGGCTTGTTTACTGACGTCTGGGTGGTATTTGCGTGCAAGCTGGCGATAGGCTCGCTTGAGATCACTTTGGGATGCATCTCTTTTTACCCCTAAAATGTCATAATAGTCTTTGTATTTCAACATACAACCTCAAAAACCGATAAAATCTATACATGGAAGTGCTTGGTCCGTCTACAGAGTATGTATTGGGGCATTTGCTCTGAAACTCAAGGCCAGTGTACCGGCACGGATCACCCCAAACACCCTTTGCAGGAAAGAAAAAACATGCACCAGAACTGGCAGAAGTTCTTACACCATCAGCCGACGACCGAGCAAGCTGGTGACGCGACCGACAATACCATTTTCAATCTTCAAGCGGAAGCACTGATCCATATTCACGGCCCAGATGCTGAGGATTTTTTGCAATCCCAATTCAGTAATGACATCCGTACGATGACCCGCAATCAGGGTCAATCCAGCTGCTATTGCAATCCCAAAGGCCGGATTATTGCACTATTGCGTTGTGGTCCTGCCTGTGATCAGAACGCCAGCGGGAACCAACCAACAGGGTATTTCCTAACCTTGCCAAAATCTTTAGAAGAAACCGTGCTGCAACGCCTCAATCTCTATCGCATGCGGGCAAAAGTTGAAATCAATACATCATCCGGATTCGTTCATTTCGGGGCCAGGGGTACTGCGGTCAGCCATTGGTTGCGAGAGCAGAGCCTACTTCCTGACGCAAATCCTTACCGCTGCAAAACCACAGGGACCTGTCAGGTCATCCGGCTTGACGCTAACCGATATCTGCTTATTGCGCCACCAGCACAGGCCATCGAGTTTTGGGAGAAACTGCGATCATTCTGTCAAATGGCTGACATAGAGCATTGGCGCCTTGCTGATATTCTTGCGGGAACTCCTGTCGTAATCAAAGACACCAGCGAACTCTTTACCCCCCAAATGTTAAATCTTGACCTGCTCGGCGCCATCAGTTTCAGCAAGGGCTGTTATCCGGGACAGGAAATTATTGCCAGAATGCATTATTTGGGGCGCAATCGACAGCGTATGATTCGTTGTGTCGGTACAACTGATACCAGTATTCGAGCCGGCATGCCGATCTATGGAAGTGCAGCCAACCTGAAAATAGGGACCGTGGTGAATGCTGTCAGCAAACCCGATGGCAGTTGTCATCTATTGGCCAGTGTCAAACTCGATTTTGTCAACCAAGCTCTTTATGCCAACTCTGCACAGGGCCTTGCACTACAACCTCAGCCCCTGCCCTACCCGATCCCCGAATTGCCTGCTCAGGAATCCTTCACCAGCAATCGTTAATTGCAGGTTTGTCTAGCCGCTCACAGCCACATAAAAATTGCTGCGCACAGTCATCAATGCAGTGATTATTGATCCGCAGTGATCAACTGATAAAAGGTCTCTCCGGGCCGGATCATGCCCAGACGGCTGCGTGCGAGTTCTTCCATGGCAGCATTGCCAGTCTGCAGATCAGAGACTTCAGCTGCCAGCCTCTGATTTTGTTCGTCCATTTGTAGATTACGCGCAATATAATTCAGCTCGCGTTGGCGCAACTGCCACCATTCGAGCGTGCCTCCTTTGCCGAACCAAAAAGCCCACTGCAGCAGCAGCAGTGCCAGCACAAGAAAGCTGATCAATATTTTCCCGGATCGCATCGAGCGGCAGTCTACCACACCGGGTCATAGCCCGCTGCGAAAAGCCTGCAAACCTGGAAACGTGGCTGCAGATCCCAGTGTTTCTTCAATCTGCAACAGACGATTGTATTTGGCAACCCGTTCTGAGCGACACAAAGAACCGGTCTTGATTTGCCCCGCGCCGGTCGCCACGGCCAGGTCTGCAATGGTGGTATCTGTGGTCTCCCCGGAGCGATGTGAGATGGTGACGGTATACAGATGATCCTGCGCCAGACGAATGGCCGCCAATGTCTCGGTCAGTGTGCCGATCTGGTTCAATTTGATCAGCACCGAATTGGCCACGCCCTCGTCAATACCGCGTTGTATTAACGTGGTATTGGTGACAAACAGATCATCTCCTGTCAGTTGTACTCGGGCACCCAATCGATCTGTCAACAGCTTCCAACCCAACCAATCTTCTTCACCCATTCCATCTTCAACGGAAATAATCGGGTACCGTGCCACCCAATCGGCCAGATAATCAACAAATTCACTAGGTGAATAGTGGCTTTCTGCCGCTGCCAGATGGTACTGGCCGTGCTCAACAAATGCCGAACTGGCAGTATCCAGTGCTATCCAGACCTGTTCACCCGCCCTATAGCCAGCCTTTTCAATGGCCTCGAGAATGAGTTCAAGCGCTTCGGTCTGAGAGTCAAGGTCCGGGGCAAATCCGCCTTCATCACCAACCCCGGTATTCAATCCCCGATCCATCAGTACTTGTTTAAGACTATGAAAGATTTCCACCCCGCTACGCAAGGCGTCAGAAAAGCAGTGAAACCCTGCCGGGACAATCATAAACTCCTGAAAGTCTAATGAATTATCTGCATGCGCTCCACCATTGAGGATATTCATCTGGGGCACAGGCAGAGACAGTTTTTGTTGTTGTAGTTGTTGCAAATACAGAAAAAACGGCATTTGACTGTGCATGGCGTACGCCCTGGCCACGGCCAGTGACACTCCCAACAAAGCATTGGCACCAAGACGACTTTTGTTAGGTGTGCCGTCAAAAGTAATCAGATATTCATCCAGCGCCTTTTGGTCCGATCCGTCCCTACCCTTGAGCACCTTGCCAAGCTCATCATTGACATGAGCCACCGCCTGCAGCACACCCTTGCCTTGATACACAGCAGGATCATGATCGCGCAGCTCCAGTGCCTCGTTGACTCCGGTCGAAGCCCCGGAAGGTACAGAATTGAGGCCATGGCTACCATCACTTAACCATGCTTCGACCTGTACGGTGGGGTTGCCCCGTGAGTCCAGAATCTGCCGGGCATGAATTTCGCTGATTGTTGTCATATTGCATCTCTCCTGAAGTGCAGGTGTAGCCGATCAATTTTTATCAAGTCTTCAAGCAATCCCTGCATTTTGTGCAAGGGCCAGGCGTTGGGCCCATCACTCAGTGCCTGTTCAGGCTCAGGGTGTGTTTCCATAAATAATCCATTGACCCCCACAGCAACTGCCGCTCTGGCCAGCACGGGAACAAACTCCCGCTGTCCACCCGATGAGTCACCCTGGCCACCGGGCAACTGTACCGAGTGTGTCGCATCAAAGACCACCGCACAGGAATGCTGCCGCAAAATAGCCAGGGAGCGCATATCTACAACCAAATTATTGTAACCAAAGCTACTCCCACGCTCACAAACCATCAATTGCCGTGCCCCTGCCTTGCGGGCCTTTTCAACTACATAGGTCATTTCAGAGGGCGCCAGAAACTGGCCTTTTTTGATGTTTACCGGTTTGCCGCTGGCTGCAGCGGCCTGGATCAAATCGGTTTGACGACACAAAAATGCCGGAATTTGCAAAATGTCGACATTTTCTGCAACCCGCTCAACCTCGTCAACACTGTGTACATCGGTCAACACAGGCACCGAAAGCTGATGACGAATGGCCGACAATACCTGCAACCCTGCGATCAGGCCCGGACCTCGATGAGCACTGGCAGAGGTTCGATTTGCCTTGTCATAGGAGGCTTTGAAAATAAAATCGATACCCAAGTTCCTGGTAATTGCTTGCAATTCACTGGCCACCTGAAATGCCAAAGATTCAGACTCTAGTACACAAGGGCCGGCGATAAGAAAAAATGGTGGTGGTCGACCCGCACTAAAATCCAGTGGGTCGTTATTCACTGTCGGTCAACCGGGGTAGGGATCTGCTCGCCTGAAATTCTTTGGCGGCCAGAATATAGCTACTGAATAGCGGGTGTCCCTGTCGCGGTGTTGAGGTGAATTCAGGATGAAACTGGCAGCCGATAAACCAGGGATGAGCAGGCAACTCGATCATCTCCACCAGCCCGTCTCTGGAATCACCTGAAAAGGCCAGACCACTGTGTTGCAAAGGCTCCCGATAGCGGTTATTGAATTCGTAACGATGCCGATGCCGTTCACGAATACAGGCATTCTGATAGATGTTTCTCGCCAGGGTGTGTTCCTGCAGGCAACATTCCTGACCACCGAGTCGCATGGTCCCTCCAACATCCATATCTTTGGTCCGTTTTTCAGTCAGACCCCCCGCATCGGTCCATTCGGTCACCAGAGCAATCACCGGATCCTCACACGCAGGAGCAAATTCGGTACTGTTGGCTCCCGATAAATGGACCACATGACGGGCGAATTCAATCACCGCAACCTGCATCCCCAGGCATATTCCCAAATAGGGCACTTGCTGCTCTCTGGCATATTGAACCGCAGCAATCTTGCCTTCGATACCGCGCTTACCGAAGCCCCCCGGGATCAGGATAGCATCCGCTGTCCTCAGTTCGTCGACACCTTTGTCTTCCAGCAATTCGGAGTCGACATACTGGATATGAATGCGGGTACGGGTCTGAATACCCGCATGGATCAAGGCTTCAGACAAGGACTTGTACGACTCCGTGAGTCCGACGTACTTGCCAACCAGTGCCACACTGACCTCGGCCACCGGCTCATCCACGCCCTGTTCGACCTGATCCCAGGCCACCAAATCAGCTTCCGGAACCTGAAATCCCAACTGCTGAACAACAATTTCATCCAAACCCTGCTCTTTGAAAATTCGCGGTATCCGGTAAATGGAATCCGAATCATACGCTGAGATAACCGCCTTTTCCGGAACATTGGTAAAGAGCGAAATCTTTTTCCTGGCCGATAGAGCGAGCGGATGCGTTGAACGACACAGGACGATATCAGGCTGTATCCCGATACTGCGCAATTCCTTAACCGAATGCTGGGTCGGCTTGGTTTTGATTTCATCGGCCGTGGCAATATACGGCACCAACGTCAGGTGTATAAAGAGACAGATCTCAGGCCCAAATTCAATCCGCATTTGCCGAATGGTTTCAAGGAAGGGCAAAGACTCAATATCCCCGACCGTGCCGCCAATTTCTACCAGTGCAACATCCGCACCTTCGGCACCGGCACAGATACAAGCTTTCATCTCATCGGTAATATGAGGAATGACCTGCACGGTACCTCCGAGATAATCGCCACGTCGTTCCTTGCGAATCACCCGTTCATAGATTTGGCCCGTGGTGAAATTATTACGCCGACTGGTCGTCGTATCTACGAAGCGCTCATAGTGGCCTAAATCGAGGTCAGTCTCGGCACCGTCATCGGTTACGAATACTTCCCCGTGCTGAAACGGATTCATGGTCCCTGGATCAACATTGATGTAGGGGTCAAGCTTCATCATGGTGACATGCAGGCCCCGCGCTTCGAGCAGTGCTCCTAATGATGCCGCCGCAATTCCTTTTCCCAGCGAAGATACGACCCCACCGGTGACAAAGATATAGCGGGTATTCATCGTACATTCCTGTGAATCATTGAGCTTTTGTTCATTTCAACACACTGTGATCAGCCCGGGTTATCCTGACAGGCCGAATAATGACTGAAAATTCTGCAAAATGAGTACCTTCTGCAAAATCAAAAATATGAGCAATGAGGAAGGGTTGGCGCTGCCAACACGCCCACTGCGGACGGTGGGACAGCATATCAAAAGTGAACAGCTGCCACAATCACTATCCGGACGAAATACTGATTTCCACTGAATTCAGGCTTTAGACAGTTCATGACTCGACCGCTTAACGCCAATATAAACTTATCCCGGGTTCTCCACTCTGCACCTGCCAGTCATCCGCAATCCACAGGTCGGCCACAGCGACCAGTACGCCTTCAACATATAACAAAGGCAGAATCTCGCGCTCCCATGTTGGAATGGAAAATCGTTGAAACAGTCCCTTCAAGCTGCGGTGATGACCATGCCAGTGTATACGTTCCCCTCCACTGCGAAAACGTACCTCATAACCGCCATCATGGCCATACAAGCCCACCCCAACACTGCGCTCTCCATCCATTGAAATCTCCGCAGAAGCAGCCTGCCACCTGCCAGGGAAAAAAGCCGGTTTGGTGTGTGCAGGTACAGCAGGCAGCTGAGTCAACAAGTGCAAGGACTCGCGGTAGCGTCGACATGTATGCCGCCCCAAGCGCAACATACCCGATGATTGCCCCTCCCCAACCAATCGATCCAGGGCGTGCTGTCGGCGTTCACTTGGCACATACCCAAGCACAGGCTGCAGCCAAAATCGCAACAAATTGGTTCTGCGCGGTGCACTCATTGCCCTGAGTCGTTGGCAATCGAGTACTGCCGCACAGGTGAAGTGGCTATAAACATCTGCGGTCACTGTCACGAGATCAGCTTGTGCGACTTCTTCGAGCAACTGTTGGGCCTGAGTCATATGGCGACCGACACGCGCCAACGCCTGATCCACACCTGAGCGTATGTGACGTATCTGCGGTAAAATCAGGTGCCGTATTCGATTGCGATCGTGTTGAAAATTCTGATTTGATGGATCTTCCAGCCATTCCAGGCCAAGATTATTGGCGTAGATCTGCAAGCGTTGTTTGGGAAGCGGCAGGAAAGGCCGCAACACCAAAGCCCCCTCAATTCGTGAAACAGCCTGCATGGCAGCCAAACCGGCAACCCCACTGCCCCGGATCAGACGCAACAAAACCGTTTCAGCCTGATCCTGCTGATGATGTCCGGTCAGGATACAGTGCCCTTCATTGAGTCGTGCAAGTGCCCGATAGCGCTCAATTCTTGCTGCGGCCTCCAGCCCGCTGCCTTGTGCCACAAGCCCCGGCAATCGTAAAGATCTGAAGTCCAGGCCCAAACCGGCCGCCACTGAATGGCAATGTCTGCACCACTGTCTCGAATCAGGGTGTAGTCCATGATCAATATGCAAAGCGGTGATACGCAAAGCACGCAGTTCCTGCAAACGGTGGCATAGATGTAACAGGACTGTCGAGTCCAGCCCACCGCTGAAGGCAACCCCAAACGCTGCACCTTCCGCAATCCCGCAAGCCTGTAACCACAGCCACAGCTGATCAGGATTGATATCCGTAACCGTCTTCGGAATCAGGCACTTATCTCCTCGTAACTACCGTAATCGAGCAATCGCTGGTAACGTCTTTGCAGAAGATCATCGATTTCCAGAGCCTGTAGTTTCTGCATTTCATCGAGCACAGCAACACCTATGGTATCTGCCATTTCACGCACATTGCGGTGCGCGCCACCCAGCGGTTCAGCAAGTATACGATCGACCAATCCGTTCGCCAACTGGTCACGACTGGTAATCTTCATCGCCTCAGCGGCTATGGGGGCCTTGGCTGCTTCATTCCACAAAATAGATGCACAACCTTCTGGAGAAATCACTGAGTAAACCGCGTATTCAAGCATTAGTAAGCGATCACAAACCCCAATCGCAAGTGCTCCACCAGAACCCCCTTCGCCGACAACAACACTGACTATCGGGGTCCGCAGTCGTGACATCAGCTGCAAGCAAACAGCAATTGATTCACTTTGCCCTCGCTCTTCAGCTACAATTCCAGGATAGGCCCCGGGGGTATCGATCAGAGTGACCAAAGGCAACTGAAAACGTTCAGCCAGTTTCATCAGGCGCTGTGCTTTGCGATATCCTTCCGGTTTAGGCATACCAAAATTGTGCCGCAGTTTATCCCTGGTTTCACGGCCTTTCTGATGACCCAGCACAACCACGGGGATACCCTCAAGATGTGCCAACCCACCAATGATGGCAGGGTCATCTGCAAACATTCTGTCACCTTTTAGTTCTCTGAAATCTGAGAATATCAGCGGTATGTAATCGAGTACATAGGGGCGCAGGGGATGGCGGGCCAATTGGGCAATCTGCCATGGTTTGAGTGCAGAAAAAATCGATTGAGTGAGTTTGATACTCTTGTTGGTCAAGCGATCAATTTCTTCTCTGATATTGATACCGCTGCTGTCATTTACCAGTCGCAGCTCCTCGATTTTTGCCTCAAGCTCAGCCACTGGCTGTTCAAAATCCAGATAATTCAGGTTCATATCTCGTTCTCCAGCAATGAAACCACGCACCCGCAACCGGTCCGAAAACAAAAAAACCCACTGCGATCAGGCTGATGGCCCGATTTTCCCACGATTCTCGTTAAATACAACATGTATTCGCCTAAAAATATGGAAAAATCCTCCACAAAGCAGCTTCTATACTCATTCAGAACCAGCTGGTACCGGCTGATGTTGATAGTGAATCTTGATCTTATCCGGAGCCAGTAATTGTCGGAGCCCCAGCAAACAATCATCCACCAGGCGGATTCTCCAGGATTCACCAGCATCAAATATGGCGGTGAAATCAGCCGCAGTCAACCGAAACCGGAGACTACTGTTGCCCCCCGTAAACGTAGACAAAAGCGCTTGCAAACGGGACAGTTGGGCGCTCGTGTGCGACTCCACATCTATCGATATCTCAACCGTTGTAGCAAACTGCAGCCTGGCCTCTTCGAGTGCATAAATTTCCGTGGCTCGCAACGTCGGCTTACCCGAGTTACGGTCTTCACGAATTGATCCACAAACCACCAGTGGGTGCCCCTTGATCAGCTGTGGGCGAGCTTTGTCATAGACCTGGGTACTGCAAGTAACTTCCAGCCTTGCGGTGCCGTCATCTAGCAGCAAGCCCGCACTACTGCCTTTGGTTCCGGAACGTACCCAAGTCATCTCCAGGCAACCTGCCACTGTGATATCCCGTTTTGGTTGGGCACTGAGACGATCGAAAACAGCGGGTACCAATTCGGAAAGTTCGTTGCGTAACAATGACATTGGATGACCGCTGAGATATAAACCCAAGACCGATTTTTCTTCTTCAAGGCGTTGTTCCATACTCCATGGAACAACCGAGGTCTTCGATACGACCGCTTGAACAGACATGACCGTTCCAAATAAATCCACCTGTCCGGTCATCCGGTCATGATTTCGCTGCTCCGCAAGGCTTAACGACCCTCCCAGAGCTGCGACCAGCTCTGCAGTATTATCGGAGATACTCTTCAGAGCGCCGGCCTTGATTAAAGCCAATAACGCTCCACGGTTGACGATTCCACAATCGATACGACAACACAAATCATCAAGACTTTGAAACGCCCCGGCTTGCTCTCTAGTCTTGATAATATTATCGATGGCATTTTTTCCCAGTCCTTTAATGGCGCCAAGACCGTACAGGATTTTCTGTGCTGACAAGGCGGTAAAGCGATACTGGCTCTGGTTGATGTCGGGCTCCAGAATACGGATATCCTGCTCCCGACAATCCCAAAGAAAACGCTTGATGGTGTCCGTTTGATCCAATGCAGAACTCATGGTTGCTGCCATAAATTGAGCCGGATAGTGGGCTTTTAACCAAGCGGTCTGAAATGCCACCAGACCATAGGCTACAGAATGTGATTTATTAAATCCATATTCTGCGAATTTTTCAATAACACCAAAAATATGCTCGGCAAGTTGTGTGTTGACCCCTCGTTGCTCGGCGCCTTGAATGAATGCAGCGCGTTGAGCATGCATAATATGCTGGTCTTTTTTACCCATGGCACGACGCAACAAGTCGGCTTCTCCAAGACTGTAGCCGGCCAGCACCTGGCTGATCTGCATCACCTGTTCCTGATAGATGATCACCCCATAGGTCGGCTTGAGAATAGGCTCCAGTATCGGATGCATATAGGTAACCGGAGCCTTACCGTGCTTGAATAACACAAAATCATCAGGGATGCCTGACCCGAGAGGGCCCGGTCGATACAGGGCAACAACAGAAACAATGTCAGCAAAATTATCAGGTTGCAACTTGCGAATCAAACCGCGTACCCCTCGCCCTTCGAGCTGAAAAACGCCCATCGTATTCGCCTTACAAATGAGTGCAAAGGTTTGTTTATCCGCCAAATCAATGTTTTTGATATCAAGCTCAGGATTGCCTTCAGACACCAGAATTTCATTGATAGCCGTCACCGCCCAATCAATAATCGTCAGTGTCCGTAACCCCAAAAAATCAAATTTTACCAAGCCGAATTTTTCGATATCCACCTTATCCAAATGGGTGATCGGCGGTGCCTGTGATGATTCCCGGTATAACGGCGTAAATTCGGTCAATTCACTCGGTGCTATGACCACACCGCCGGCATGCTTACCAACATTTCGGGTTAAGCCCTCCAGTGGAATGGCCCGATCAAGCAGTTGCTGGGCTTCCTCGTCACTCTGATAAAGATCACTGAGCTCCTGCTCCTCCAACAATGCCTGGCGCAGGGTAACTCCAGGGCCATAGGGGATTAACTTGGCGACTCTATCGACAAAACCGTAAGGCAACCCTAAAACTCTGCCGACATCCCTGACCACAGCCCGAGCAGCCATGGTGCCATGTGTAACAATTTGTGAAACTCTTTCTCTGCCATAGCGTTTACCGATGTAATCGATAACCCGATCCCGATTATCCATACAAATATCAATATCAAAGTCAGGCATCGATACCCTTTCAGGGTTCAGGAATCGTTCAAATAACAGATCATAGGCTAGCGGATCAACATCGGTAATCTTGAGCACATAGGCTACTAGGGAACCGGCCCCGGAACCGCGTCCCGGACCCACAGGAATAGCCTGTTGCTTCGCCCATCTGACGATATCAGCAACGATCAGAAAATACCCATCGAAACCCATTTCCTTGATGACAGCTAGCTCGGTGTCCAGCCGTTGCCAATAGGCCTCAGTTGCCGCAGTCGCCTGCTCTCGCGAACTGCCCAGCCGCCATGCAAGACCCTTTTCAACCTGCAGACATAGATACTGACTGACATCCAAACCATCGGTATCCGGAAAAGCCGGAAGATAGGTGTGACCGATATCGAGTTGCAGATTACAGCGGCGAGCGATTTCCACTGAATTCGTCAGTGCCTCAGGAAAATCGGCAAACAATTCCTGCATCTGTTGCTCGGTTTTCAAGTACTGTTCTTTGGTGTGATAACGTTTTCTTTGTGGATTATTAAGTATGTCACTCCGTTGAATACAGGACCGAATCTCATGCGTCAAATAGTCATTCGCATCCAGGAAGCAAACCTGATTGGTTGCCACCATCGGCAGGCTGTGCTGCATTGCCATATCCTGCATGAAGGCAATACAGGATTCCTCGTGGGCAAAGCCAACACGACTGATTTCGAGATAAAACCGGTCTGGAAAGCACCGCTGATAGTATTCCAGCCGATGCTGTAAACGTGAAGTATTATCCGCCAGCATATCCGCTACCAGGGCACCGTTCAGGCCACCTGACAGGGCAATCAAACCTTCTGTATTGTCTGCCAGCCAACCTTCAGAAAGAGCAACATAGTCCTTTTGTTGCCCCTCACTATAGGCACGAGACAATAAACGACAAAGATTCCTGTACCCGGCAAGATTCTGACAGAGCAAAGTCATACGGAAAGGCTTGGCCGTGTTGTCGGTATTTTCCATCCAGGCATCAAGACCAATAACCGGTTTGATCCCAGCACGCTCTGCGGCCTCATAGAACCTTACTATCCCGAATGTGTTCGATACGTCAGTGACGGCGACTGCCGGCATCTGTAATTCGCGACAACGCTCGACCAGTGCTCGGGGCCGGATGGTGCTGTCGATCAACGAGTACTCAGTATGTACCTGCAGATGAACAAACATCAGCAATGCGATGATGTGGTCGATGCACTAACACCACGAACCGGTGCAAAACTGTGCCGGTGTACCGGAGAGGCACCATAATCGTGTAAGGCCATCAGATGAGCCGGAGTAGGATACCCTTTGTTGCTGGCAAAATTATAGAGTGGGTACTGTTCGTGGAGGCGAGTCATGAAATCATCGCGCCATACTTTGGCCAGTATCGAGGCTGCAGAAATCACCTTGATCTTGCGATCACCCCCAACTACGGCAGTTGCAGTAAACGACCACTTTGGCAGACAATTCCCATCAACCAGAATCTTGTCAGGCCGCCTCAGCAATCCCTCAGCAGCACGCAGCATGGCCAGTAACGAGGCCTGAAGGATATTGATCCGTTCGATTTCGCCAACACTGGCACAAGCTACACACCAGACCAGAGCTTTTTCTCGAATAAGCAGCCCCAGTTGCCGCCGCTTTCCAGGACCAAGCATCTTGGAATCTGCCAAACCTGCGATATCCCCAGAACCCAGGATTACCGCTGCAGCCGTCACTGGTCCGGCCAGCGAACCCCGCCCGACCTCATCAATGCCTGCCAGCAACAACTGCGAATCACGAATCATGCCCGAGCCCCTTGCACTACTTCCAGGACGGCATCGGCTGCCAAACTGGCGGTGGGTTGTTGCATCAGTGCCGGCAGGGAAGAAAATGCCCGGGATTGCCGTTGCCGGGCTTTTGGGTCGATCAGTAAATCTCTGATCGCGGTATAGAGACGCTGTGGATTGGCTTTGGATTGCAACAACTCTGGTACTACCGGCCGAGCAGTGAGGTGGTTGGGCATGGCAAAATAATCTACGGTATGAAACATTCTCACCAACATTGCCGTAAATGCTGAAACCTTGTACGCAACAATCATGGGTGTCGCCAACAATGCTGCCTCCAATGCTGCAGTGCCTGAGGCCAATAATGCAATATCGGCGGCATTCAGGATCCGTCTGGACAACCCCAACCGCAGGTCAATTGACAGCTGTGGAGCCAGCTGCTGGCACAGTGTTTTGATTCTCGAATACATCGGTTCATCGACTGCCGGAACAATCCAGCGAATTTCTGGAAACTCCCTGGTCAACAGATTGATGGTAGCAAGAAATACCGGCAACAGTCGTTCAACTTCACTGTGACGACTCCCCGGGAGAACCGCAACCAGCCGCTGCGCAGGATCAATATGGAGCGCGGATCTGGATATATGCACGCTTTCCATGGTGGCAATTTCACCGGCCAGAGGATGACCTACATAGGTCACAGGAATGTGGTGGCGAAGATAAAAGGCCTCTTCAAATGGGAACAGTGTCAGCATTCTATCGACAGCCCGGGCTATCTTGTTGACCCGATAGCCGCGCCATGCCCAAACAGTGGGACTGACATAATGAATACAAGGAATACCATTTTTTCGTAAATCCACTTCCAGACCAAGATTAAAATCTGGAGCATCCACGCCAATGAAAACAGCCGGCTGTTGCTGCACAATAAAATTCCGCAAGCGTCGGCGCAGTGCCAGAATACGTGCAATCCGCCCCAGCAACTGGTCCAGCCCCATGACCGATAGTTCGTTCATGGAGTGCAGGCAGTCACACCCCTGAGCCTGCATCATTGGACCACCGATCCCGAAAAAATGACACGCTGGATGCACTGCTTTCAGATTGCGTATCAGATCAGCTGCCAGCAAATCACCTGAAGTTTCCCCAGCAACAATGGCTATTTTCATGGCAGCACGCTG
Source organism: uncultured Gammaproteobacteria bacterium (assembly GCA_964415515.1). Lineage (GTDB taxonomy): Bacteria > Pseudomonadota > Gammaproteobacteria > Arenicellales > DRJH01 > DRJH01. Next base: position 29,693 of record CAYQAP010000003.1, read on the forward strand.
AACACCCTAACTGAAGCGCTCTGTGGCATTACTTTTCAAGCCTGAAATATGGCAATAACTACACATGTGTCGACTGCAGTTCAGGTGCAGGGATCCCAATACGAAAATCATACCTCCGCAGGGTTGGCGAAAGTGCCGGTTCAGCCTGAGTAACAAACCGGTCGATTCCTATTCTCGGACAGCGTCTTGGGATTACGTGCCCATCGTTTCATAATGCTTTTTCGGCCGCACAATGCCACGCTCCGATACAGATCGTAAAAAATCGACAAGATAGTGCAAATGACCATCCGGATCGGGTGTCGCCGCAATCTTTTTGATTGCTTCCTGCAACAACAACCTGGATTGATACATGACCTTATAAGCCCATTTTAGTTGTTTGATATTTTCCTGAGTAAAGCCTCTAGCCTGCAAACCTCGCTTATTAATACCATGAGGTGTCGCGGTATTTCCGGCGACCAGCACATAGGGCGGTACGTCCTGCAAACAGACGGCACCTATCCCGGTAATCGCATGGGTACCGATACGACAAAATTGATGTACCAGGGCAAATCCACCCATCACCACATAATCACCGACCTGAACATGTCCTGCGAGACTGGCACCGTTGGCGAAAATACAATGATCACCCAGTCGGCAATCATGAGCAATATGCACATAGGCCATCAGAAAATTATGGTTGCCGATCACAGTGGTGTCTTTTCCACCTATGTCGGTATCACTGGCGGTGCCACGGCTGATCGTACAATACTCACGAATAATATTGTGGTCTCCGATCACAAGTTGCGTGGATTCACCCCGATACCCCAGATGTTGAGGCTCTTCACCCAGGGATGCAAACTGAAAGATCCGGTTATTATGGCCAATCGTGGTGCCTGAACGAATAACTACGTGTGGGCCAATCTCGGTATTGTGACCAATCTTGACTCCGGGCTCAACAATCGAAAAAGCACCAATCCGGACATTGCTCCCCAGTACGCAGTCCGGTGAAACTATCGCCCGGTCATCGATCACTACCTACCTCCTTGTAGGTAAACATCAATTCACAGCTGGCAGCCAAAGCACCTGAGACCGAAGCATTTGCCTGACAACGCCAGATACCACGGATACGTCGCACAATTGCTGCGTCTATAACAAGCTGATCGCCCGGTACAATGGGTCGTTTGAAACGAGCTTTATCAATCCCCGCAAGGTAGTAGATTCGATGGTCTGCAGCCGCCTCATCGAGTTCCGCAGCGGCCAGTACCGCACAGGCCTGAGCCATTGCCTCAATCAGTAATACCCCGGGCATCACCGGATGATCTGGGAAATGCCCCTGAAAAAAAGGCTCATTGACCGTGACATTTTTTATCGCGCGCAGGGATTTTCCCGACACCACTTCAAGTACCCGGTCAAGCAGTAAAAATGGGTAGCGATGTGGCAGGAACTTTCTGATCTGGCCAATATCCAGCTGAGTATTCACTAATTTTCTCCATTATTGTAGTCAGCCTTGCCCAATAACATACCCACTACGCAGGATCATCCAGACTCAGGAGACCTGGCTGATCTTTGTTTGATCACACTGCTACTTGTTACTGAGTTTATCCAGAACTTTCTGGGTAATATCCAGGCTTGGATTAATATAGACCACATTCTGCAGGACCAGGTCATATTTTTCTTCCGTAGAAATTTTGACTATTGCCGCTGTGATGGTTTTTTGCAAAATTGCCAGCTCTTCATTCTTTCGCAAATTAAAGTCATCCTTGAACTCCTGATTCAAGCGACGTAATTTTCGCTGCATGGCCCGAATCTTGTTCTCTTTTTGCAGGCGCTCGGTATCATTGAGAATTAATGAATTCTTGTTTAAATCATTTTCCAGCCGCTTTATCTCATCACGCATGGCCCGAAGTTCCTTGTCTCTTGGGCCAAACTCAGCTTCCAGTTTTTTTAGTGCAGCGGCTTTCTGAGGAGCCTTATCGATGAGCTTGGGAGCATTTACATAACCTATTTTCAAAGTTTGTGCTTGCGCCGGAACACCCAGTGTAAACACGGCCAATACACCCACAATTGCTTTGATCAATGTCGTTTTCACAACCATCTCCTGAGATAAAAGTTACTGCTTTGATACCTTGTTTAGCTAACTATCATTATTTGAATAAAGTCCCCAGAGTAAACTGGACTTTCTGGATTCGGTCATTCGGCTTGTCATTAAGTGGCACACCATAGCTAATACTCAGTGGCCCCATGGGTGAGAACCATTTGAATGCCACCCCGGTGGAATAACGCAGAGCACCGAAATCTATACTCTCCAAGTCTCCATACACCATACCAGAATCGACGAACAACGCCAGTCGTTTGTCGTTGTTTATATCGCTACCTGGAAATGGAAAAAACAGCTCAAGTCCAGCTAACATCCTTTTACTACCACCCAGTGCTGCGGGAGTAGTACCAGAATCCTGTGGGCCTAGCGAGCGTGAATCATAACCTCGTACGGTACTCGAGCCGCCTGCATAGTAGTTCTTGAAAAATGGTAGCGAGTCCTGTTTGCCATACCCATCACCATAGCCAATATCTCCAAAGGCATTGAACGTGATGCGCTTGCTGATCGACCAAAACCAGGAACTGTGAATACCGAGTTTATAGTATTCCAAATCACTACCGGGTAGCGTCGACTCCAAAGAAATTCTGTGCAAGCTGCCGGCTGAGGGGAAAAAGGCCCGGTTTCTGGTATCGCGACTGTAACTTAAGGTCAATTTATAGTCATTATTTTGTGGATAAAGCGTGATGAAGTTGAGAATTTCAGGTGGAGTTTCTGAAGTAGAATTTAAATTTACCCGCTCCACGCTAAGACCAAGGTTGATAGAATTGAATTCTGTGACCGGAATTTGGAACGCCATACCCAGTGCATAGGTGTCAGCGATATAGTCCGCGGTCGCGGTACTGGTAGAATCCACTTTGCGAGCATTGGCAAAAAATGTTCTGCTGACCCCGGAAAGAGTGTAGTAGGGATTGGTGTAACGAATACCAAAATGTTTTGTCGTGCTGGAATTATCGACACTTAAATCCAGCTGTTTTCCGGTACCAAAAAGATTTTTTTGCGAGACACTTGCCTGAATCAGAGGTCCGTCCGCATCCGAATAGCCTACCCCGAGAGTCAAACTTCCGGTCGGACGTTCCTTTACCTCCACGTCAATATCGATCTGGTCGACTGTGCCAGGTACCGAGGGTGTCTGAATATCGATCTTGTCAAAAAATCCCAGGCGTTCAAGCCGAACTCTGGAGCGGCGAACTTTACTGGCTGAAAACCACGCACCTTCCAATTGTCTCATTTCACGGCGAATAACATCATCACGGGTCGTGATATTGCCGCGGACATGAATTTTTCGAACATAAACACGCCGGCCAGGGTCCACCACAAAAACAAAATCTACGCGCTTTTTATCCTTCTGGAGTTCAGGGATTGCATTAATATTGGCAAACGCATAACCTGCATCAGCCAGCTTCGAAGCCAACGCCGCACGGGTTTCACTCACCCGCTTCAATGAATAAACATCGCCTGGGGCAAAATTAACCAGTTTGCGAAGTTCCTGCTTGGAAACCTCGGTTTTTCCACGGATCTTAATGCTGCCAAATTGATAGTGTGCCCCTTCATGGATCGCAATATCGACGAACATGGCCTTGCGATCCGCGCTGATTGACACCTCCGTCGACTCGATACGAAATTCCTGATACCCGTTGTTTTGATAGAAACTGCGCAGCGCTTCGAGATCTGCCGACAACTTCTGCTTCGAGTAGCGATCACGCTTGCTGAAAAACATGAAAGCGGTGGTCGCCTTGAGTTCAAACAGACCCTTGAGTTTGTCTTCTGAATAGGTTTTGTTGCCAATCAGATGAATCCTTTTAATGAGGACCACGTCTCCTTCATCAATCTCCAGGGTAATGGAGACGCGATTCCGCTCCAACGGAGTAATGGTGGGTCGCAGTTTGACCGCATACTTGCCACGACTGAAATATTGGTTTTTCAAAGCCTGCAATGCAGTATTAAGACTGGATTGACTAAACACCCTTCCGGCTACAATATCGAGCCGTTTGAATACCTTATTGAGTATTTTATCATCGAATTCCTTATTGCCGATAAAATCGATCTGTGCAACAGCCGGCCGCTCGATAACTTTTACCACCAGTACCTGACCCTCCCTTTGCAGGGAAACATCACGAAAAAATCCAGTTTTGTAAAGTGCCCGGATTGCGGCAGAGAGCGACTCGGTGGTCACCGTATCGCCAACCTTTAGTGGCAAATAATTGAAGACCGTACCCGCAGAAATACGTTGCAACCCTTGTGCACGGATATCCTTGATGACAAATTTTTCGATCGCTGATGCCGGTGCGATCATCACTACCATCAATATAGCCAGCACAACGGTATGGCACCGGACTCTGTTATTTAGATATTCAATCACACCCTCTCCTTGCTGTCGTGAAGCACTGTTCAGTTTACCCGCAACCGAATCACTGAATAAGACGCACAATATCGTTATAAAATGCCAGACTCATCAACCCCAGCAACAATACGATGCCAAGCTGTTGGCTCCAAAATATTACCTGAGTCGGCAGTGGTCCGCCACTGATCGCCTCCGCTGTATAGTACAGTAGATGACCACCATCGAGAACAGGAACCGGCAACAGATTTAAGACCCCAAGGCTGACACTGACTACTGCCAGAAACAACAGAAACTGCTGCAGGCCAATCTGTGCGGTCTGCCCGGCATACTGGGCAATGGTCAAAGGTCCGCTGAGGGTCTTGGGCGATACCTTTTGCATAATCATCAATCCCATCATGCGCAAGGTCAATGCTGACATCAGCCAGGTTGTTTCAAAGGATTTTTGCAGTGCCTGGAATACCGGCAGTCGCAAGTTCACCATCATATCAGCAGGAATCTGCACCGATTTTCTCTGAATACCAACACGACCGATCACCCTGCCGGCAACCTCAACAGAATCCGGTGTCAGCGTTAGCTTGAACAATTGCCCCTGTCGCTCAACTTGAACTTGTATGGATTGATCTGGATAACCGGCAATAAGCTGCTGCAACTTGAACCAGTTGGTAATAACTGTGGTATTGATTTTTACAATCAGGTCGCCAGGCAATAACCCGGCACGTGCTGCCGGGCTGTCCTGCTGCACTTTGTCGACCAGCGCAGGAACCGGAGGCGAATACGGCAACAGCCCCAAACCTCGGCTCATTACTGAACCATCCGCAAGTGTATCCTCAATGTTGTTGGCACGAACCGACAAAGTGCGTTCTTTACGGTCACTGGATCGGACCGTAAAGAGAACAGGTTGCTCACCTATAACATCATCGAAAAGCCACAATCGTTGATCAGACCAACTGCGGTTGCGCCGACCATTGATCGCAATAATCTCATCGCCTTTTTGAAACCCGGCAATGGCTGCCGGGGATCCGGGGATCACTCGGCCGACAACAGGTCGCAAGCCCTGGGTGCCGATTGCAAATACCAACCAATAAGCGATGATCGCAAACAAAAAATTTGCCCCGGGCCCAGCCAGCACGACCAGGGTTCGTTTCCAGATCGGCTGGTGATCAAAGGCACGTTCACGCTCTTCCGGAGCTACCTCACCTTCCGTGCTATCAAGCATTTTGACATAACCGCCCAGTGGCAATATTCCAACCGCATATTCAATCTGGTCCGGTCCTGCTTTTCTGGTCCAGATGGATCTGCCGAAACCAATGGAAAATTTCAAAACCTTAATACCCAGTCGTCGCGCCACCCAGAAATGCCCGAACTCATGGACCGTAACCAATATTCCCAGGGCGACGATGAATCCCCCGGTACTGTAGAGAAAGTTGCTCATATGCAGTTTTTAGAATAGGTTGCAGTCATAAGTTACCGTTAAAAATACTGTCATGCTTGCCGTTCAACCAACGGTTTCTGGAATCAATAAAATCACAGGCCATTAAACATCAGGTGGTCAGAGTTCGGCAAGCGCTTTCTGTGTCACTGTGCGTGCACATCGATCCGCCTCAAGAATACCATCGAGGTCTACGTCATCCTGCACGGAGATCTGCTCCAGGGTCTGTTCGATAATTCTGGGAATATCGACAAACCGACAGCCCTGTTCGAGAAATGCGTGGACCACCACTTCATTTGCTGCATTTAACAGGACCGGAGCTGTTCCACCGCGCTCGGCAGCAGAACGCGCCAATCGCAAACAGGGAAATCGTCGTTCATCAGGACGAGAAAAACTAAGACCAGCAAGCTGCAGCAAATCCAGTGCTTTGACTCCAGAGGTGATGCGCTGTGGCCAGGTCAGCGCATTGGCCAACGGCGTGCGCATATCGGGGATGCCCATTTGAGCCAGCACAGAGCCATCCACATAAGCTACCATCGAATGAATGATGCTCTGTGGATGAATGACCACTTCGATATCGGCAGGGCTGCAATGAAACAGGTGGCAGGCCTCAATCACTTCCAGTCCTTTATTCATCAACGTCGCCGAATCTACCGAAATCTTTCTACCCATAGTCCAATTGGGATGTCTGCAAGCCGCGTCCGGAGTCGCTTCAGCCATTTCCGTGGTCGACCAGGTAAGAAAAGGCCCCCCTGACCCGGTGAGCAAAATCTTTGTGACCCCAATATCTTTTATCCCAACCTCACCCTCACTGACCCCACTCCAGTATTCATTCGGCAGACATTGAAAGATCGCATTATGTTCACTATCGACCGGAAGCAATAATGCGTCATGCGCCCGGGCTTCAGCCATAAAGAGTCGCCCAGCCATCACCAGCGGCTCCTTATTGGCAATCAGTACCCGCTTGCCCTGGCGAACTCCAGCCAAGGCAGATGCCAGGCCCGCTGCGCCGACAATTCCGGCGATAATGATGGTTGAGCGGGATGAGGCTGCGACTCGATTCAGTGCTTCTGTCCCTGCCAGCACTTCAACTTCAGGGCCGGTCTGGCGTATTTTTTTTGACAATTTCTCAGCCGCATCCCCTTCGACGAGTACGGCCTTTTGGGGAGAATATATCTGACATTGCTGCCACAATAATTCCCAGTTTTGATAAGCAGTTATGGCCTCAATCTGAAATTGATCAGGATGCAGGCTGATAATATCCAGTGCACTGCGACCGATTGAACCGGTCGAACCGAGTATTGTGACCGTCTGTTTTGGCAATGTGGTGTTATCCTTACCAGACATCATCAGCAACCACAAACGAGGAACTCAACTTTCCAACAGGCCGCTAAAGGGCCAGCCGGGAAGAACACACAAGTCAAGATCGCTGCAATATCTATTTCTCTATTCATCGCCAGTCCGCAGGTTCCTAAGGTTTGAGAAGGTACCAAAGAAGCGCAAACATCGGTGCAGCAGCGGTGAGGCTATCGATCCGATCCAGCACCCCACCGTGGCCAGGTAACAGAGAACCGCTGTCCTTAACTCCGGCAAACCGCTTCTGACGGCTCTCTACCAGGTCACCCAGGATTGAGAAAATGGCACTACTCAGACAAATCAACAGCCACCATAACAGGCCTGTCGGGGTGGTGACCAGCCAGTAGCTACTGACCAGTCCATACAACAATACAACCAGCAAACCTCCGAGTGCGCCTTCAATCGTTTTGCCAGGACTGATCCTGGGAGCAAGCTTATGGCTCCCCCAGCGTCGACCGACAAAAAAGGCCCCGGTATCCGCCAGCCAGACGATCAACAGCACAGACAAAGCCAACAACGGACCGGAAACAGTTTGCTGATGCAGCCATTGCAGGGAAAACCAGGCCGGCACGAAAATAAATAACCCACGTCCCGCACCCAACAACCTGGCATCACTAACCGGGGAAGATAATTGGATCAAACTCCATAACCACCAGGACAAAGCCAGCAGCAGGAACCACAACACAGCCGACCTTGACAAACCCCACAACAAGGCAGCGGATACCAGTGTTACGAACAACATCAGCAGGCGAATTCGGGTATTGCCCAGTCGACACAATGCCGTCCATTCCCAGACTCCCAGCAGCATCAGAAAACCAATCAACAGGGCAAACACAGTAGTGGGCAAAATCAATACCAGCACTACCGCCAGAATCGCCAGGGGCAGCGCTGTGGTTACCCGGGCTTTAAGCATTTTTCGCGGATCCGGTCACCTGCAATTGCTCCCGGGTCATACCAAAACGACGTTGCCGGGCCGCAAACCACTGCAAAGCGCTGCGCAGACACTGCTGATCAAAATCAGGCCACAAATCGTCAACAAAATAAAGCTCTGCATAGGCCATTTGCCAGAGTAAAAAATTGCTTATCCGCAGTTCCCCTCCGGTACGGATGAACAGATCAGGATCCGGCAAACCAGCAGTGCTGAGGCACGATTCCAGCAGATCTTCTGTAATTTGCTCTGGTCGCAGACGCCCGGTATTGACGGTTTCGGCAAGTGCACGACACGCTTGGGTAATGTCCCAGCGTCCCCCATAGCTGGCTGCTATATTTAAACATAGCGCGGTATTCAATTCAGTCAACTGCTGGGCCTGGACAATTCGCTTGCGGATTTTTTTCGGAAACCGTGAAACATCACCAATGACCCGAAACCGAATACTATTCTTGTGCAAGCTCCTGGCTTCTTTATCGAGCATCTGTGCAAACAATTCCAGTAATAAACCCACCTCACGGGCAGGTCGCTGCCAATTTTCACTGCTGAATGCAAACAGGGTCAAATTAGGAATCCCCAGATCACCACAATATTTGACCAGTTTGCGAACCGCTTCAGCTCCCTTGCGATGGCCTGCAACACGCGGCAATCCGCGCTCGGTTGCCCAACGACCGTTGCCATCCATGATTACGGCCAAATGAGCCGGCAAAGAACCTGGAGTCGCAGTTTCTTTCATCGTTGCCACATACTAGGAAAATACCAGAAAACAGGCATTGCATCGGCGGGTAGCCGCTCGGTTAGCATATTGCATGGTTTGAGATGAATAATCGTGTCGTGACAAGGTAGGGGAAATGGCTAAAATCAGCTTTTTCACAACAGGCTCTCTGTTCCTGAACCGGCTGCTGTTAACGGTGCACCAAGCAACCGATTCAGACTTCCATGATTTCCAATTCCTTGGCAGCTACGACCGTATCCACCTCGGCGGCATTCTGATCCGTTAATTTCTGCATGCGCTCATGAGCACGGTGCTCATCATCTTCAGAAATCTCCTTTTCTTTCAACAGATCCCGTAGTGTACCCAGTGCATCTCGACGAATATTACGAATTGCTATTTTCGTGTTCTCACCATCGACACGTACCGTTTTCGCTAGTTCCCGACGACGTTCCTCGGTGAGCGGGGGAAGTGGGATTCGAATAACCTGACCAGCTGACATGGGGTTTAGCCCCAAGCTCGATTCCATGATGGCCTTTTCGATAGGGACAACCAATTGCTTGTCCCATGGCGTGACTGCCAGTGTTCTGGCATCCTGTACGCTAACATTGGCCACCTGATTAAGGGGGGAACTTGAGCCGTAGCAGGAAACCGGTAAATGGTTAATCAGCGCAGGACTGGCTCTACCAGTGCGTAATTTAGTCAACTCATTTTGCAGTGCCAGCAGACTTTTGTGCATCCGCGTCTGTGCATCTTTATAGATTTCATCCTGCATCATTATTCTCCACAACCATCAGGTTACAGACTGTGAAAGGTCCATTGCTGCATGCCGAGAAACAAGTGGCTGTATAGCCGCTTTGCCGCCGAACTGATGTTACCACCTTTAAGTCTGTAGCCGACACATCCCGGGGCAATTTTTCGCTCTCTCACCCTCCAAGCTCCTGATCGTGGCGATCAATGTGCGCTGCGAGTCCAACTCTTCAGCCTATTTCCATGGTATCCGGGCCAATCAGTGTGCCGACCGGTTCACCATCGAAAAGCCGCGCCAGACAGTCGACTTCAAAAATATTTACAACATGCACGGGCAAACCCTGTTCCCGACACAGCACAACCGCTGTGGCATCGAGTGCCTTGAGATTCTTTTGCAAGATGGTCGAATAACTCAGCGACACAAATCGCTTGGCATTCGGATCCTGTTCTGGGTCCGAACTGTAGACACCATCGACCCGGGTAGCCTTAATCAGGCAATCGGCATTCAGTTCCAGTGCTCGTAAAGCAGCTGCAGAGTCGGTCGTAAAATAGGGATTGCCTGTACCACCGCCGAGGATAACAACCTGCCCGGACTGCAGCAATCGAACTGCTGAACCGGGAACAAATCTGTCGACAACGGCTGGCATGGAAACGGCTGACAGTACACAGGCACATTGTCCTGCATTGAGCAATGCCTGTTGCAGAACCAAGGCGTTCATCATGGTGGCCAGCATTCCCACTTGATCAGCCACCGGACGCTGCATCGGCAAATCTGTGGTGGCCCCACGAAAGTAGTTCCCTCCGCCGATGACCAGTGCGACCTCGAGACCACGCGCCACCAACCGACAGACCTGTGTACTGAAATAGTTAACCTTGTCAGCATCGACCCCACAACCGGCAGCACCAGCCAAGGATTCACCACTAAGCTTCAGCAAAATACGCTTATATTGAGTAGGATGCATGCTGCCTAATCAGGCTCCCGAGCCAGCTCGCAAATCACCAATTCCCGACCCTAGATGCCGGCCTGTTGCTTGACCTCAACGGCAAAATCATCAACTCGCTTTTCCAGTCCTTCGCCTTGTTCATAACGAACAAAATCCAAGACCTGTGCCTGCTCACGTTCGAGCAATTGCTGTACAGTAAGTTCTGTATCCTTGACATAGACCTGACCCAGAAGGGTTACCTCATTGACAAACTTGCGCATTTTTCCGACCAGTATCTTGTCGATAATAGCCTCGGGTTTTCCACTATCCAGCACTTGGGCCCGGTAAATTTCCTTCTCCTTGTCCAGCACCGATTGCGGTATCGCTGCCTCATCGAGATAATCCGGACGACTGGCTGCGACATGCATGGCCAGATCGTGCCCCAGATCTTCCCGGCCGTTTTTACAGGCCACCAGAACACCGATCCTGGAACCGTGTTGATAGCCGCTGATCCTGGCGCCTGAAACCGCTTGCAGAACAGAAAAACGCCGAACCTGAATATTCTCTCCTACCTTGACGATCAGGGCTCTGCGAGCTTCTTCGACGGTCGCTCCACCAGCATCGATCGGCAAAGACCACAGATTCTCTACGTCCTCAGGTTTATTGTGCAGTACACATTGAGCCAGTGTCTGCACAAAAATGGTGAAATCATCACCTTTGGCAACGAAATCAGTCTCGCTATTGACTTCAACGACCACACCACAGCGACCATCATCTGAACAAAGCATCACCACATGACCTTCGGCAGCAATACGCCCCGCCTTTTTATCCGCAGATGCAGCGCCTTTTTTTCGCAGTAATTCAGCTGCCGCATCGATGTCTCCGGCGGTTTCCGCCAGCGCCCTTTTGCAATCCATCATACCCACGCCAGTGCGCGCCCGCAGATCTTTTACCATTATCGCCGTTATTGCCATATTACTTTCCACTACGTCCACTACGCTGCATTAGAATTGACTTCATTGGTCCACACGCCTGAATATCATGGCCTGTCGGCACCTTCAATATTGCTCCCGGAAGCTGGCCTTCAACCGCCGCAAGACTGGCAACCCCGCTTGAGGCAACCTATGCTTCGACAGCCTGAGCATCGGTTGGCGGCGGTTGCACTTCCGACTCTTGGAGATTGGGCAAACCGGTAGCCTGACGAGCTTCGATGACAGCATCTGCGGCCACGCGAGTATAGAGTCGAACCGCGCGAATCGCATCATCATTGCCGGGGATCACATAGTCCACACCCTGCGGGGAACAATTGGTATCGACGATCGCAACCACAGGAATTTTTAATTTATTGGCTTCGGTCACAGCTATGCTGTCTTGCTGCACGTCAATGACAAAAAGAGCATCCGGAAGGTGTTCCATATTTTTAATGCCTCCCAGACTTCGCTCAAGCTTGCGGCGTTCCCGCTGCAACTGCAATTGCTCCTTCTTGTTCAGTTTTTGCAGTTGACTACCTTCCACCCACATTGAATCCAGTGTTTTCAGTCGTTCAATGGAGTTTCTCACGGTCTTGAAATTGGTCAACATCCCACCGAGCCAGCGGTGATTGACATAGGGGCAATCAGCCCGCAATGCCTGCTCCATCACGGCCTGACTGGCCTGGCGCTTGGTACCAACAAACAGCAGCTTGCCTCCACCAGCACTCAAGCGGCCAATAAAGTTCACCGCCTCAACGAAAAGTGGCAGGGTCTTTTCCAGATTGATAATGTGGATTTTGTTCCGATCCCCATAGATATAAGGCGCCATTCGTGGGCACCAATAGCGGGTTTGATGGCCAAAATGCACCCCCGCCTCCAGCATTTCACGCATGCTGACTTCGCTCATAAGACTTCCTCATTCATCGTTTCGGGTTACTCGTCCACGGCCTGTGATACCAACCCGACTGGTGTCAGGCACCCCGGTACCACACGGAATCCGCGTGTAAATTAGTACTGCTCATCTCCCACCAGAAAGGCCATCACTAATGACCCTGGGCAGGACGCGCGTTATACCACAATCAGTGTCACCCAGCAATCTAAATCAGCCTGTTTTCGTAATTCCCGCCACTTCCAGAAGCCCGCCCTAAAACAGGAATCCCAGAATAGAACCATCACAGCTGCAGCAAGTCAGGAAATGGTTAGCCGCAAGGTGCACAAATAGGGGGACTGGTCATAGCCTGCGGGTGAGGCCGCTAACAAGGCAAAGCATGCAGATCTACCCGCCCACAACAGTCAAGTCGAACCACATGATTGGTCGCAACCGCTTGCCACTTGCTTTTTTCATCATCCAGAGGTTCAGACACGACAATCGCCCCCTCGGGTAAATGGGCAACAAACAAGCTGGGATCCTGATGATCCGAGGCGTAACGAATCGCCCATAATTGCTGGCCGTCACTGAAAGTAGAAGTAAAACGAAAAGCCTCCGTCACTTGTGCGGCATCCATCACCCGATTGACCGTCTCGATCAATTGGGCAAAGGCCTTCAAGACCGACTGTTGCTCGACATAATGGACCAACAGCAGAAAGAGTATTTCACTGTCTGTAGTGCCCTGTCGATAACGATACAGTGAATCCGGAAGCAAGGTCTCCAGCGCCCTTCGAACCCGGCAATATTCACCGACCTGACCGTTGTGCGCAAACATATAGCGTCCGTTTACAAAGGGGTGACAATTCTGGCGATTGGTGGCTGTCCCGGTCGCGGCCCGGATATGGGCCATAAATATCGGTGACTCGATATGCTCACACAGACTGCGCAGATTGCCATCACTCCAGGCAGGCAATACATCACGAAACAGACCCGGCTGTTCACCGCGGCCGTACCAACCGATACCAAAACCATCTCCATTGACCTCGGTTTTCGACTTTCGCGCATGCCGGCTCTGCTCAATCAAGGACATTTTCTGAGTGAAAACAAAGTCCTCAAGTGCCCGGGACTTTCCGGCATAGGCAATCCATCGGCACATGCTCAGTACCTGGCCCACGCACCATAATGGTGCCCGCTAGAATGGTGCCCGCTAGATCTGGGCGTAACGCCAACGAATCGTTGCATCACCGTGTTGTAGATTTCACAGCCAGTTGGCGCAGAACAAAGTGCAAAATCCCTCCATTAACAAAATAGTCCCATTCCATGGGAGTATCGATTCTTACCTTGACCGTAATATGTTCGCTCTCACCGTTCCTGGAAACCACAATATCAACATGTTCAACGTCTCTTTCAAGGTTCGCTACCGAAAGGGTTTCTGTCCCATCAAAACCCAGGGTCTTACGGCTTTGACCAGTGAGGAATTGCAGCGGCAAAATGCCCATACCCACCAGGTTGGAACGATGAATCCGTTCAAAACTTTCTGCTATCACCATACGCACCCCTAACAAGGAAGGGCCTTTAGCTGCCCAGTCACGCGAGGATCCGGTACCGTATTCCTTGCCAGCGATGACAACCAGTGGTGTTTGCTGCTGCCGGTAGTGTTCGGACGCATCAAAAATACTCATTTTTTCCCCACTCGGTTGCCATCGAGTCCATCCACCCTCCGTACCGGGTACAATTTCGTTGCGCAAACGAATATTGGCAAAAGTACCTCGCATCATGACCTCGTGATTGCCACGGCGAGAGCCATAAGAATTAAAATCTTTCGGTTCCACTCCATGCTCCAGCAGATACCGCCCTGCTGGATTGTCGGCCATGATGGCACCTGCCGGAGAAATATGATCCGTGGTAATGCTGTCCCCCAACAAGGCCAGAATTCTGGCGCCCTTGATTTCTGGAATACAGGGTATCTGGGTGGTTATCCCGTCGAAGTAAGGCGGTTTGCGTACATAGGTAGACTTTTTATCCCAGTCAAAACGGCTGCTGGCCGTCGTCGAAATCGCCTGCCAACGCTGGTCCCCGGTGAACACATCCGCATATTTCGACGCATAGACCTCTCGGGTCAAGGCCTTTTCAATGGCGATCTGAATGTCCTGCTGACTCGGCCAGAGATCGCGCAAGTAGACCGGCTCACCGGTACGGTCCTGGCCTAAAGGCTGTTGTTGCAGATCAATGCCCATAGTGCCCGCGATGGCGTAGGCTACCACCAGCGGTGGGGAAGCCAGAAAATTCATCTGCACATCGGCATGGATACGACCTTCAAAATTACGATTACCGGATAACACTGAAGAAGCCACAATCTCATTGGCCTGAATCGCTTCACTGATCACCGCAGGCAAGGGCCCCGAGTTACCAATACAGGTCGTGCATCCATAACCTACCACATCAAAGCCCAATTTTGACAATGGCTCCAGCAAGCCGGCCTTTTCAAGATAGCCGGTAACCACCTGTGATCCGGGTGCCAATGAGGTCTTGACCCATGGCTTTACCGTTAAGCCTCTGGCCACCGCATTTTGTGCCAGTAACCCAGCACCCATGATAACCCCTGGATTGGAGGTGTTGGTGCAGCTGGTGATGGCTGCAATGACCACTGCGTTGTCTTGCAAGGTAAATGATTGGCCATTCACTTCCAGATCGGCTCGCCCAGTACCATTGCGCTTTACCGCAAGCTTTTCCGCGGCGGCAGTGGTTGCCGCTGCGACAGAGGTCAATTCGATGCGATCCTGCGGCCGCTTGGGCCCGGCAATACAGGCCTCAACCGTAGCAAGATCCAGTTCCAGAGTCTTGCTATAACGGGCCTCGGGTGAACCGGCCTGCCAAAACATCCCCTGAGCGTTGGCATAAGCCTCCACCATGGCAATCTGGGTTGCACTGCGGCCGGTCAGATAGAGATAATCAAGGGTTTTCTGATCCACAGGAAACAGGCCACAAGTGGCGCCATATTCGGGCGCCATATTGGCTATAGTCGCACGATCAGCCACCGACAGCTGCTCCAGTCCATCCCCTATAAACTCTACAAACTTACCGACCACACCGAATTCACGCAATTGCTGCACAATGGTTAATACCAGATCGGTACTGGTGCGTCCCTCGGGCAGCTTTCCCGACAGGCGAAATCCCACCACTTGAGGGATAAGCATAGTGATCGGCTGACCAAGCATCGCCGCCTCAGCCTCGATGCCACCCACTCCCCAACCCAGTACTCCGAGGCCGTTAACCATTGTCGTATGAGAGTCGGTACCCACCAATGTATCCGGAATAATCTGGCTTACCTCAGCCAGGTCTCGAGGTAATGCAACACCAGCGAGGTATTCAATATTTACCTGGTGCACGATGCCGGTATCGGGTGGCACCACCTGAAAATTGGCAAATGCATCCTGACCCCAACGCAGGAAAGCATAGCGTTCCCCATTGCGCTGGTACTCCATCGCACTATTTTTTTCCAGCGCCGACGCTGACCCAAAATAATCCACCATGACGGAATGGTCAATGACCAGATCAGCACGGGACAGGGGATTGATCTGCTCCGGAGCCCCACCTAGATCAACCATGGCATCACGCATCACCGCCAAATCCACCACTGCCGGTACACCGGTAAAATCCTGCAGCAACACCCGAGCCGGGGTGAAAGCGATTTCCGTCTGCGGCTGGGCTAGTGGATCCCAGTGCAACAAGGCTTCGATATCGCTGGCTGTGACCGCCACACCATCTTCATTTCGCAGCAGATTCTCGAGCAGTATCTTCAGTGAAAAAGGCAAGCTGACGACATCCCCATAGGCTTTCAGGGACTGTACATTGAATATTTCATATTGTTTATGCCCCAGTTCCAGGATCTGTCTGGACTGGAAAGAATCTTTGCTCACGGCATTACCTCATTGATAAAAGAATATTAATACTGGTTCCGAGACAGCTTCCCATGAGTCTGTCTGAGGTGCAGAATGCACTCAAATTGGCAGAAAATTTAACGCACAATTATACCAGCAACAAGGGTCAAAATCATGCGACATATTTTGGCCTGTTTTTTTCCAAAAACCCTGCCTAAAGAACTTTATATAGATGCTTTAGATTGATACTAATGTGTAACACCTTTGCCTGAAATCACCACCCATGTGGTCTTGAAAAGAATATAGAAGTCCAGTAAAAAACTCTGGTATTTCAAGTAAACCAGGTCATATTTGATCCTTTCAGACAATAAACTATCTCCCCTACTTTCAACCTGCTGCAGTCCTGTAATACCAGGAATAGCCTTTAAACGTCGCCTTTGAAAAGAATTATACCTTTCAACAATCTTAAGTTCTTCGGGCCTGGGCCCGACAAGAGACATGTCGCCCTTTAATACATTGAGAAGCTGAGGAAGTTCATCAAAACTAGTTCTCCTGAGTATTTTCCCTATAGATGTTACTCTTGGATCATTTTTTATCTTAAAAACAGGCTCCTCAAGTTTTTCAATATCAATCAATTTGCCTAGTTCAGCTTCCGCATTTTCGACCATAGTTCTAAACTTGTACATAGAAAATGTAGCTCCATACAATCCAACTCTAATCTGTTTAAAAAAAACAGGGCCACTGCTATCAAGCTTGATAATAATAGCAATTAATAGCCATAGCGGCATTCCGCCAAGCAGTATAATAATAGAAATGGTATAGTCAAACAGCCGCTTAATTTTAGAATAGACAGGATGCATGGAAGCATCCCTGAGTCTTATAAGAGGTATCCCTGAAAAACTTCCAACCTCATGCCTGGAAACGATTACATCGTAGGAATCTGACAACATATAAAGCGATATATTCTGTGCTTCACAAAAGTTTATAACTTCTACAACCATAGCAGAGTATTTTTCTGTTTTATCCATGGATGTCCCTGTTGAGGGTATTATAAGGGTATTAAATGGATTTTTTTCATAAATGTTCATAAATTCTGCAAGATCTCCGAGAACTGGAATATTGTTTATATTATTTAGCATCTTGTAGTTTTCTAGCTTTATAATCCCTACCACTTTGCTCATCCTGAACTGTTCAACTATTCTTTTGATCCTGTAAGAACTCACATCGTTATTAAATATAATAGCAACAGACTGGAAATCAATTCCCCTCCTGGAAAATGACCTCACCCATAAGAAGAATATAGTTCTTGCGAGAATCAATAACATCGCAGCCAGTAAACCGCTAAGAACATAAACAATACGAGAAAGAAGCATCTCACGGTAAAGAAAAGAAATAGCCATAAGAGCAATAATTGAATACAGGCCCGAAAGAAGTACCGACCTGAAACCTAGCCCAACCAAATAACCTTCCCATATAGAATTCTGATAACCACCATCATTCCATATCAGGAAAATCCAGATCGTACTTAAAAGTACACCACCCTTTATGTAATCACCCTGGCTACTGAGTTCAGGAAATGTATGAAAATATGCAGGAAGCTCTGATCGCAAATAATAAGCAAGCAAAAAAGAGATAAATATTATCAGCGTGTCTGTAACGACAAAAAGAGGGCCACGGTTTTTAAATAAAAAATAGGCTGATTTCTCTTTCGTTTTCTTTATACTTTCTCTGCACATAAATACTAATTGACCTTGGAAAACTGTTGAAATAAATAGCTTTGTCCAAGCTATTAGCTTACACTCATATTAAATAATTTTCAGGTAATAATAATTATTAGAAACATTAGATCGGCACCTTCGTTCCGCACACATGCCAGCCACCGAAAGCTTCTTCTACGCCAATGGGCCAGTAATCTTGAAATTGGGTATCTTTCAATAGCGTGCTTGCTTTTTTCGAGAGTCGGTGACTCCACTTGGAGGCTGCTCGAGAATAGGGATCGTCATGCGGGGGGCCATTTTGAGGACAGTTTTTCGGTAATTTGAGCGAACAGTCACTCATATCTTTAACAAAAATGAGCGGGAAAATTAGCCATAATGGCTTCTCCACAGCAGTTCCTCTATTCTCGGACAGTCTCCTGGGTATTACTATCAGCGGCAACATATCGGCAAATATGGTGGGCCGTGGGCGACTCGAACGCCCGACCCGCTGATTAAGAGTCAGCTGCTCTACCAACTGAGCTAACGGCCCTGATACTACCAACCAAAAAATGGGGTGAACGATGGGGCTCGAACCCACGACCGCCGGAACCACAATCCGGAGCTCTACCAGCTGAGCTACGCTCACCATAAACCTCAAATGCCAGAAAATGGCACGCCCGACAGGAATCGAACCTGTAACCTACGGCTTAGCATACCACTACAATTTTCATTGCCGTCACCTGACCGGTAACGTTTGTGGTCTGGACTATATCTTCACCTTCACAGATGGGACACGTATAGTCTCTACGGACCCTGCGGGCAACGCCCTGTGATTGTACACCGCCCGTAATGTTACCATGACCAACCTTGGCTGGGCACATTTCAATCACCCGACGATCACTCGTCAACAGTTTCCTCGGTATTGCCAGCACCCGGCCAAAAGGCCCGATGTTAAGGTTTCACCGATACAGTGTCCTCCACTCCAGCAGTTCTGTTTCCCGCTGAAGGCTCCTATTGCTGAAGGCCGTTGCTCTATCCGATTGAGCTACGGGCGCCTGATCTGGTCGGGGCAGAGGGATTCGAACCCCCGACTCCCTGCTCCCAAAGCAGGTGCGCTACCAGGCTGCGCTATGCCCCGAAACCGGGGCGCAAGTGTACGCAGTGCACCGGAAAGCGTCAATGATAATCCTCAACATAATGTTCCTCAACATGCCTGAAATACCAGCAAACACTTGGTAAATACATGGCTTTAAAAACACAGGGTATTTCAGTACGTTGAGGAGAAAAGGCACACAGTTCGTAAGACCATGAACGCACATGGTAGGTCATGGTCGTCACATCCCCGAGCCGATCGGTGATGGAGCTGCGCCGGCCAACGGCGTCGGAGCCGATGACCCGGTGACTCGTAGGGTCATAGGTGAAGTTCAGCACCCTCCCCAGGCCGTCGGAGACCTGGGCCAGGTGTCCGTCGGTGTAGGTGAGGGTGTGGGCGTTGCCCCGAGTCTCGGAGACTCGGTTGAGGTGCCCCAAGGCGTCGAACTCGTAGGAGATCTGGCTGCGGGCTGATTAAACGAACATCATGCCCCATGTCCCGAAACTTGCGAGCCCAATCAACTGAACCTGACCTCACGCCTGCCGAATAATCTCTGCAATATCCTGAAAGAGTGGCGCCAGGGTTTGACTTGGTATTGATTGAGTTTCGTCATTCATGAATCACCCCCTTTTCCAGGCTTATTTGAGACACCCTGCCACCAGGCGCAATCAATGGAGCCAATAGTTCGGGCCAATAGTTCGGGTCAATAGTTCGGGATTGATTGCGCGCTCCAGCGCGGCGGCTTTTACCGCTGCGCACACCGCCAAGAATAAGTGTGATGGGCACTCGAAGACCCTTGAAAATACCGGGGTTTAGGCTTGAAAAACTTCAACACCACAACCGCTGGCAGCCTGAAGCAGTTTATTATCCAGCGTGGCAAGCCCGGCCTGCTTGCGTTCAGCCAGTTCCAGATATGCGGCATCATAGGCTGAAAGTTTGTATGTGATAGCCAAGTGATGAATTCGCACCATCAAATCAGCCCCCGAAGCGGTATCTGTGTTGATTGGTAGATCACCATACAGTTGAATCAATCCTGATGCGTCATTATCGCTGATGCGCGCTCTTTTTTTGGATGAAACAATCACATTGCCGATCTCATGCCACCAGAGAGAAGGAACCCATATTTTATCATTTGGCATCTGCAATAAAAACAGATCTGCCATAGATGAAACCTCATCGGGAAGCCCCAGTGCCGCCGCCATCGAGCAATCCATAACCCATGGCATTAGTATTTTCGCCCGTCATCAATCATTTCCCGGATATCACCATTGCCTTTGACACGTTGCCGAATCGCTTGAAATCGAACGAGTAAATCACTCACATCTTCGCCCTGACGGTTCACTGGCTCCAAATGCGCAACAGGCGAACCTCTGCGGGTAATCGTAAAGCTTTGTCCTTCTTCCACTTCGCGAATCAGAGAAGAAAGGTGTGTTTTTGCATCAAATGCTGAAACTTGTTTATGCGATTCATAAGACATATATACTCCTACTGGTTAATAAACTAGTTGATTCTAGACTGACAATCAGACCTATGTCAATAGTGCGCATTTTTTAAGACTTCGCTGTCTTGAGGCATTCTTTCGGCCACATGATAGCGCCCGGCGTATTCAGCCACAGCTCGCGGGCATCCCGGCGGTAATACCATACTTCATCATCACCACCGCATGTCACCAGCCCCGGCTCCATGTTTTTTGGTTGTTTCATGGTTTTACGTGCAATGGCATTGGGCACCTTGGGGAAATCTCTGAGCGCTTTTATCAAATGCGTATCCGCCAACGGGCGTTTGCCTTGCCGGAACAGCGCCAAAGCGCGACAGAAGCAGATGCTGATATCAAAATCCTCGGGATATCTGGATAATCGTCGCCTAATAGATAATGTTCGCACAAAGCGATCACATCATCATTGCGATTCAGGCGCAGGCAGGCATGAACCATTTCACTGTGAAAACCCTGATTATCATTCGGGTTCAGCCACAAGGCCCATTCCATCATTTCCAGCGTGGTCTGATGATCATCCAGTTGCACCATGTTATCGATTTGAAAACCCAGCATCCACAGCACAGGCCGGTTTTGCATGAAGCTCCATTCCAGCGACGCCTTCGACTGCTCGGGAAGCAGACGTTCGATGGCGGCTGCCAGTCAATCTCTTGCGCCTCGTTTTAATAGCTCCTCCAGTGCATTTTCTGTTGGTGCTTTGATCAAAACAATATTATTATCTGTCATGCGCTGTATTCTCCTGTTGGTTGTTGATCTGTCGAGATCAATCAACAGGGGACACCGCTTTGTAATTTAACTCATACACCAGAAATCATCATAGCTCCCGGTCGAAGTCGGGCCGGCCCAATGTGGATCTCATGCAGCCGCGAGGGTGCTTGTACTGTGATTTCACGCGGGCACAATGCGGCAAGATACGCACCTATCCGCTGGTGCGAAGATATGGGGGCAACCCTTAACTTTATACAGAATATTCCACCATTCCATGTGCGAGGCAAAAAATTCAAAGCTCAAAAAACTCCTTTAACTTCGATAAGGGGAATTCGAAGACGTTTTATTATCTCTTGGATTCAACTCGTAAGTGCAACGCTACAATCGGCTGAGAATTTTCGAATGAGGTGGGATTCTTTGTCCACGTTAGTGCTTCGACCAACTTCCTGCAACCCATCGTGAGCAGAGTATGCAGCAGACTCGGGAATCGCTGAATATACGGCTTCGGCCTGGCTTCGATCCGGCCAAACCAGCACATATGGTCTGTCCACATGATTGCCCGGATACCTGCAGCCTGCGGGTACAGAGAAACGCCACGGGTCAACTCAAGGTAACCGGCGATCCCAACCACCCGGTCACCCGTGGCTGGCTTTGCAGCAAAGTGCGGGATTACCCGCAACAAATGCTCAATGGTGAGCGTCTTCGCCAACCCTTGCGCAGACGTGGCGATAAAGGCTGTGATCGGTGGCTGCCGATCAGCTGGGAAGATGCCATTGAAGAGATCTGCTCACGCTGGCAACAACTAATCACTAGCCATGGTGCCCACTGCATTCTGCCCTACAGCTTCAGTGGCACCCTGGGACTGGTGCAGATGCAAGTCTGTAATGCCCGGCTGTGGCATCGCATGGGAGCCCGGGCTTTAAACCGCTCAATTTGTGGCGCCGCTGCGGAAGCCGCGATCAAGGCCACTCTTGGCAGCCGACTTGGGGTGCCGTATGAACAAGCCCTGGACAGTCGGCTTATCCTGATCTGGGGCAGTAATCCGCATGCCAGTGCGCCACATTTTATGCCTTTTTTGCGCCAGGCACGCCGGAACGGAACCAGGATTATCGTCATCGACCCGATTCCCAGCCAGACTGCACTGGGTGCAGATCAGCACATTCAACCCAGACCCGGCAGTGATCTGGCCCTGGCCCTGGCGATGGCACACTGGATTGTTGCCAGACAATGGCATGACCCGGGCTGGTTGCAGGCGCATTGTCACGGTACGCACGACTACCTTGAGCATCTGCAGCACTACACGCCGGCCTGGGCCGCAGAGAAAACAGGCCTGACGGCTACGGTCATTGAGCAACTGGCCTGTGATTATGCTACCACCAGCCCGGCCCTGATCCGCATCTCGGATGGCCTGAGCCGCCATCAGCGCAGTGGCCAGGCGGTCCGTGCCATCTGCACGCTGCCGGCACTGACTGCACAATACGGCAAGCCTGGTGGCGGCCTCATGTCTTCCACCAGTGACGGCTGCCCCTTGCGTCGCTCACTGCTTGACCCCTTTGGGCCAGCAAATCGTGACCATGCAGTCAATATGGGAGAACTGGGCCGGGCCCTGACCGGACAACTGCCCGGCCCGGCTATTCACGCGCTCTATGTCTATGGTGCCAACCCGGTGGTTTCATCACCCAACACTTCACTCATTCTTAAGGGCCTGGGCCGTGATGATCTGTTTACAGTGGTGCATGAGTTATTCATGACCGACACCGCCCGCCAGGCCGATATTGTGCTGCCAGCCACCTCTCAGTTTGAACACCCCGACCTGCACAAGGCCTATGGCCAGTACGGCATCAGCCTCAATCAGCCGGTTTGTGAACCGCTCGGTGAATCGCGCAGCAACTGGGACGTCATGCGTCTGCTGGCAAAAGGCCTGGGTTATCACGATGCCCCACTGCAGCAGACTGCGGAACAGATTATCGACGAGTTGTTAACCGACTGCGCCCAACGCAATCACTTCTCTGCCCAGGAAGTTCGCGAACAGGGTTTTGCTTTTCCAGCCCGCGCAACACAGCTGCCATTTGCTGATGGCTCTTTTGCTACCACAGATGGAAAGCTGGCCCTTTTTAGCAACAAACTGCAAGCCAGACAGCTGCCACCACTACCTACCTGGGTTACCACAGAAGAGGAGATGTCCGCGGAGGAAAACTCCGTGAAATCAACGTCGACACCCCTGCAACTGCTCAGTGTTGCTGCCCTGCACTTTATCAGCAGCAGTTTTGCCAACGTACCCCGTCTTAAGCAGCTCGAACGCGGCCCCTGTCTTTATATGCATACCGAGGATGCTCGGGAGCGAAGGATCAAAGATGGCGAAACGGTGCGGGTGTTTAACCGCAATGGCCAGTTCATGCTGCCGGTGCGCCTGCGTGAAAATATCTTGCGCGGCAGCGCCTACACCCACAAGGGCTTCTGGCGGCACCCGCAAAAAGGCAGTTGCAATGACGTCACAACCGACATCCCCGGCGATTTTTCCGGCCAGTCTGCATTCCAAAGCACCTGGGTTGAAATTGAGAGTATTGCCGAGTCATCCCGGGTAAATCACTGCGAAGACAAGCCCCCATTGTGATTTCTTTCGTGATTGTCCAGATAGTACAACGCTGCTTTCTGGTCCTCATTCTGCCTCAGCGCATCGATTTCCAAGCGCCATTTCTTGTAGCATGTTCTGGATCTTTCGACGGCAATTTATTGGTCTGCGGGCAATCTGCAATAACCCACTATACAGGCGCTATACAGGCGTTCTTTCATACCAGTTTTTCGAACGGTTAACGATGCGCACCACCAACAGCATGACCGGCACTTCAACCAGCACACCGACCACGGTGGCAAGCGCGGCCCCCGAATCAAATCCGAACAGGCTGATCGCCGTAGCGACCGCCAGTTCAAAGAAGTTGGAAGCCCCGATCAAAGCGGAAGGACAGGCAATGCTGTGTTTTTCTCCTAGTGCACGATTCAGTGTGTAGGCCAAAGAAGCGTTAAACAGCACCTGGATCAGAATCGGCACCGCCAACAGCGCGATAATCAGTGGTTGGCGCAAGATCAATTCCCCCTGAAAGGCAAACAACAACACCAGCGTAGCCAGTAGAGCCGCCGTGGACCAGGGACCGATCGCGTCCATCACCCGAGCAAAATGTGCCTGACCTTTTTTCAGCAATGACTTGCGCACTAATTGCGCCAGTAGTACCGGAATAACGATGTACAGCACCACGGCAATAATCAGCGTCTCCCATGGCACAGTAATGGCCGATAGCCCCAGCAGCAGAGCCACCAGCGGAGCAAAAGCCACCACCATAATGCTGTCGTTGACTGCTACCTGCGACAGGGTAAACAACGGATTGCCGTTGGTCAGGCGACTCCAGACAAAGACCATGGCAGTGCAGGGTGCAGCAGCCAGCAGAATCAGGCCGGCAATATAACTATCAAGCTGTTCTGCCGGCAGCATTGGCGCAAACAGATGGCGAATGAAGATCCAGCCCAACAAGGCCATGGAAAACGGTTTAACCAACCAGTTCACGAACAACGTCACACCGATCCCGCGAATATGCTGGCGCACTTCGTGTAGAGCAGAAAAATCCACTTTGACCAGCATCGGGATAATCATGACCCAGATCAACAAACCAACCGGCAGGTTCACCTGAGCAATTTCCATGCGGCCAATCATGTGAAAAAATCCGGCAAATAACTGGCCAAGTACCACACCGGCCAGGATGCACAGAAACACCCAGATTGTGAGATAACGCTCAAATAGATTCATCGATATCGCAGCTGCTTTATTCACCGATATTTCGGACTGCACAGACATCCATTTACACCTTTTCTCTCATTCCAGCCTACTCTTATAAAAGATTAAAACTGGCCTGTTCTGCTCGAAAACATACTGAACTCGATACATTGTTTCGGGTCTCCGGCACAACACTCCTCGGTCAAAAAAGTAATCAGGTCCAACATCAAGGAAATATTGGCGCGATAGCGCTGAAAGCGGCCTTGTTGCTCCACCGCAAGCAAGCCAGCCTGGATGAGTGCCTTTAAGTGAAAGGAAAGATTTGCCGGCGAAACACCAAGTGTTGTGGCGATCTCACCTGCCACCATACCCTCCTTGCCCATTCTCACTAATAAACGAAATACATCCAGGCGCACCCCCGATGACAGTGCTTCAAAAATTGTAATGGCCTGCTGATTTTCCATAATTAAATATTACAACAACTATTTAAATAATCAACCCTTAATCACCATTTTCTGTCCCACCCTGTCAGAGATGATCGCCAGAACGATCCGGCCAGGAGATAATAAACACGGCGCTGATCACCAACAATGCACCGAGAACCTGCATCGGGCCAAGTTGCTCACCAATCAGAAGTATCGCCAGACTCACCGTAAACAACGGCTCGAAGTTCATCAACATGGCCCCAAGCAGAGCACCGGTATAGCGCACACCGACGAACATCGACAGTTGAGCTACCGAAACCGCGAGACCAACAACACCCAGTTTGCCCCAGGCAGCAGGGCTCTGCGGGACAGTCAAATCTCCGGCCAAGACCAGTGCAAGTACAAACAATACACTCGCTATGCCCAGCATATGAATAGTTACGGCCACACTGTCATACAAGTGTCCTTTTCTGGCACTGAGCAGAATTAGCGTCGCCAATGCGGCCCCGGCCAACAAAGCAAAACCGATACCGGTCAATGATATGTGAAAACCAGCAGACAAGTTCAGTGCCAGAGCAAGCCCAAAAAAAGCCATGATAAGCGCAATAAACTTGCGGTTTGATAATGCTCTATGTTCGATGAAACGCACGACCAGGGCGACAAAAAAGGGCGCCGTATAAAATAACAATACCGCCAGACTGACCGGAATATATTGGGTTGCAGTCAGATAAGCAAAGCTGATAATAAATCCACAAATACCGAGCTGAAGTACATAGCCCCAGCCATCAAGCGGTAAGCGCAGAGGTCGTTTTCGCAGTAGCTGATAGCTCAACAAGACCAAAGTAGCCAGTAAAAAACGACTGGCATTCGAGGTGTTGACCGTGACCCCTTCACGCGAAACCATGAATGCGGTAACCAGACTGATGCTCCAACACAAGGCCGACAACAACACCAGCAAAATGCCATAGCATCGGTCCATTCCTGAAGTATTTCGGGTTATGCCCTGTACCACACTCATGGCATCAGCCTGTTTCGCATTACCAACATATGTCTTTTTCTTACCTTCGCCCAAGTCTGTAAGTTCCCTTTGTACACACGGCCACAGTACCCCGTCACAAAGCTCGCCGTTGGTGATTGTTCAAAAAAATCACTCTGGCCAGTTCATTAGTTATTGCCGTATTTTCTCTACTTTTCCGTACAGTTTTTTTGTATCCAGACTTCAGCTATGATTGTGTCAAGGCGGTATGTACGAGCCAGATGCAAGACCCTTGCCCTTCATTATCGCATGAACATGGGGAGCAACGGCAGTGCCCGATTCAAGCTGCCTTTCTGCCTTTGCTACCCAATAAATTACAGAAACGGGAACAAGGATAACTAACAGCAGAATCTTTGCTAACTGATGCTGGCCTGAATCGGAAATTCGATTTGTGCGCTTAACCCCAGCAGTTGCAGTGAGCGGCCGAATTTGATGCGACCGTGGTACTGTTGCACGATATCACTGACAATCGACAAGCCCAAACCAGACCCTTCCACCGTTTCATCCAGTCGCTGGCCCCGGTTGGACAGTTTCTGAAGTCCCTGCTCATCCAGTCCTTGACCATCATCTTCGACCTGGATATACACTGCCCGATCAATCCGTATCTGACATCGTACCGTGCAGCGCGCCCATTTAAAGGCGTTGTCAAGCAAATTACCCAACAGCTCCAACATGTCTTCCCGTTCACCAAATGGTCGTAATTCTGGATCAAGCTCCAACTGAACCGTTATATTTTTTTTATGATGCACCGTCTTCAGCGCAGCGATCAGGTCAGGCAGTTCCTTGTGTGTATCGAATGCTGCGATCGAACTGCCACTGCCAACAATTCTGGCCCGCTTTAATTCACGCTGAATCAACTCGTGAATACGGTTGGCCTGGGCAGTGGCAATAGCGACTTCCGGGGCTAACAAGGCTCTGTCCCTTTCCAGTACTTGCAGCAGTAACGCCAAGGGCGTTTTCAAGGCATGTGCCAAATTACCCAAGGCATTTCTTGATCGCTCCTGCCGATCCTGCATCACAGTCAGCAAATGATTGATTTCGGTAGCCAATGGCTGAACTTCAGCGGGCACCTGTTCGTTCAATCGTTGCTTTTCACCCCTGGACAGGGCCAGAATATCCCGGCGAACATTACCCAGCTTGTGTGCAATATTTCTGACCACTTGGCGCTGGAGTAGCAACAACAACACCAACCCGGCTACAGAAAGCAAGGCAAAATAGCGAGTAAAGACGGCAGTCCGCTTATTAAAAGGAACCATATCTTCAGCAACTGCAATTGTTATATTTTGATCTTTACGAACAAAACCGCGCGAGATTAACAACAGTTTTTGCTGCTGTGGCCCAACAACGATACGGGTTTGACTCTGCCCAGGGACGAGATCAGTAATTGTCAGATTATAATCCCACAGAGAGCGCGATGTTAATGCTTTGTTGCCGCTGTATCGAACCAGGTAATAGTGGCCGGAAAAAGGCTGGCTGTAGACTGCAGCCATGCGTTCCCGGGCTTGACCAGCATTTTGGTGCTGAAAATCAAGAGAGGCCAGCAAACTCTCGATATCATGATTGAGTTTGTCAATGATGAACTGCTCGGTCAATGTGGATACGGCAAAATAGCCCAACAGCCACACCGAAGTCAGTACGATAACCACACCGATGGTCAGACTCAGATGTAGATAAGATGCCAGCGACTTCATACACCAGGGTCGATCAGTTGATAGCCTCGGCCTCGATGAGTACGGATAGCATCAGTGTGCAGTTTTTCCCGCAAGTTATGAATATAGACTTCAAGAACGTTACTGTCACCGGAGCCTTCGTCATCATACAGCTGCTCAATCAAGCGGTTTTTTGAAAGGATCTTGCCAGGATTCAGCATAAAGATCTTCAACAACCGAAACTCCATGGCGGTTAGCGGAATAGCCGTACCATCAGCTTTGATCACCTGATACTGGTCGGTATCCAGGGTCAATCCCGCAGCCGTAGGAAAATGACCCACCTGTCCGGCCGCCCTTCTAAGCAGCGCTTCGAGCCGCGCCTTGAGTTCTTCAAAGTGAAAGGGTTTGCCCAGGTAGTCATCTGCACCAGCACGCAGACCAGCCACACGCTCAGACCAGTCATCTCTGGCAGTAAGAATGAGCACAGGAAGTTTGTTGTTGCTCTGGCGCCAGTTCTGCAATACCTCCAGACCACTGCGAGCGGGCAAGCCAAGATCAAGGATAACCGCCCCATAACCTACCTCATCGCCCATGAATTCGGCATCCACCCCATTATCAACGACATCAACTGCATAGCCGCATTGTCGTAATTCCTTGCTCAGAACGTCGGCCAGACCTTTGTCATCCTCAGCAAGCAGGAGTCTCATGATCGAATACTGCTTGATACATCAGTCCCTGATCGATCAATCATTCTCAATTTTTTGCCTAATAATCGTACCATTTGCCGCAGCTACCTCGATCTCCAGCACCTTGCCACCAGGGCTTACGAACTCCAATTCATACATCAGGCGACCGGATTTGTTTTCAAGTTTTACTTTCAGCAAACGACGATCGGGAAAACTACCCTGGACAATACGTAAAATCTCATCCAGTGGCAATATTTTGCCACTGGTGAGCAGTTCGCGGACTTCAGCCTGCTCCTGATTGAAATCGTCCGCAATACAGACCTGAGCAATCTGCACGATAGCCAATCCTAGCGTGCCGGCAAGCAGGGTAGCAAGGTGTTTCAAGAGGTATTTCAGTCGTCGCCCTTGCGACCACGACCCGGAATACGTACCGAATCTTCATTAAAATCCCCCCGTTTGGCCTGCAAATGACAGGCATCACAACGAGAGAAGGTTTTAACCTGTGGATTGCCTGTCACCCATCGAGAAGATACCTCATCGTGGGCTCGGCGAAACCAGCTGGTATCGGTAATCCGATTGCTCTTCGAAGTCGCAGAGGAAAACCAGCGCCGACCTGATGCGTTATTCTGCAGGTACTGGCCGATCAAAGCAGCATCGGCATCGGATAATTCGGCATTATCACCAAAATGGTCCGCCAGATTTGCCATCACACCCTTCCAGCTTTTTGCTGACAAGCCTTTGGGAGGATAAGCAATATGGCAGTCACTGCACTCTTTCTGGTAGGCCACAGACCCTTCGCTGGCATAGGTTAGGCCTGACTGCCCAAGCCACAAACTGACGGCAAGCCCCAATAGACTGAATAACGACAATTGACTTTTATTGATCATAAAATACTCCTTTGAATTGAAAGTGAATGATGGGTTTGATCCCGTTGCTTACTGTCCCGAAAGAAACTGCAATACATCACCTTTTTCCTGTGCAGTACAGATACGGCCCAGCACCCATTTGCAATTGCGTTTAAACCATTTATTTACTTTTTTCGCATCGCTGAGACGTGCTGGATTCACCGATGGTGCCATGGGTTTGATTTCCTTGCCGGTCCGAACGTGCTTACCCGTGCTTTGCAGATTATTGGTGTGACAGCCAGTACAGTCTCGCTGCTCACCTACTTTGGCATTCTTGTGTTTGCTGTTCCAGAAAGTTTTTCCTGCAGCGGCAGTAAAAGGCCCTGCGCCAGCAGCCTGGTATTCACTTTGCAACTGTGACACAACACTGGCAGAAGCCAGTAGTGGCATGGTGGCCGATATCAACACTACAGACAGTATGATTCGTCGCATGTTAAAAACTCCTCTACATTCGTTAATGATGGTTCCCTATCCTGCGAACTGCAGTATACACGCCAAATCTTAATCCAGACTTAAGGAAAATCGTGATGGTTGACCAAATTACCGCGAATACGGTACGAACTGCCAAATCCTTGAAACTTTTCTATCCCTGTTACTTCATGATGTCTAGACAATGTGTCAACATAGCCTGCGGATCAACATAGTGCACCGGTATCGGAAACATGACGTTCCCTTGCTGCAGGATCAAACTTGGAAAGCCTTGTACGCCCAGCTCCCGGCTATGATTGAGCTGACGCACCAATTCAATCCGGGTTTGCTCTGAGTGCAATAGCCCTGCAAAGGTTGCAGGTTCAATACCCAGTTGCGCGGCCAGAGCAACGAGTGTTTCTTCATCTGACGGATTTCTTGCTTCCAGGAAATAGGCTCGTTGTATCGCAGCGGTCATCGCATCTGCATGATGCCACTGTGCAGCGGCGATGACTGCCCGACATGCGGGATAGGTGCTGCGACGCGGCCGACACCGCTCCCAAAAGGCATGATTGAATTGTGTGCCGGGAATTCGCTGTTCGATCTGCCGCCATGTTTGCTGGAGATACTGTTGCATCGGCTGCGGCATCGGCTGCTCTGAATCCGCTGCCAAGCCACCGACCACAGTTACAATGCGTACGACTTTTGGTAACAGTAGCTGCAACTGCTGCCAGGCAGATCGAAATCCCCAGCACCACGAACACATCGGATCGTGCACATAATACAATGTTGCCTGCACATGATTCACGTTGCCATTACCCATTATGTCTTTCTCGCCAGTACTTTCCGTGGTAGGTTCTTTGTTCCCACAGAGGTTCCAAGGCCCCACGGCCAGGCGCATGCTGTGCATGCGTTTGTGATAGCATGTGTGTCGTTTTCAATGCTCGAAATACTCAGGAACAACCATGACTGTAACCCTTAAATCTGCTGAAGAAATCACCAAAATGCGCCTCTCTGGCCGACTGGCTTCTGAAGTACTCGATATGATCACACCGCATGTTCAACCCGGCGTTACAACCAACCATCTCAATCAACTCTGTCACGACTATACCGAAAAAGAACAACAAGCGATATCTGCACCGCTCAATTACCACGGTTTTACGAAATCCATCTGCAGCTCTGTTAATCATGTCATCTGTCACGGTATTCCCAGTGATAAAAAACTCAAAAATGGGGACATTGTCAATCTGGACATCACCGTTCTCAAAGACAATTTTCATGGTGATACCAGCCGCATGTTCTACGTGGGCACGCCTTCCATTCTAGCCAGGCGCTTGGTGGAATGTACATTCCACTGTATGGTTACAGCGATCAATAGTGTTCGTCCTGGCATCCGTCTGGGGGATATTGGACATATCATCCAGACCATCGCTGAAAAACAAGGCTTCTCGGTGGTACGCGAATATTGTGGCCATGGTATCGGTAGAGGCTTTCATGAAGAACCAAAAGTCCTGCATTATGGAAAGCCCCATACCGGCATGATCCTGGAACCGGGGATGATTTTTACCATTGAACCCATGATTAATGCCGGACGCAAGGATACCCGTCTGCTGGGTGATGGCTGGACTGTGGTGACCCGCGACCATAGCCTGTCGGCACAGTGGGAACATACACTGCTGGTTACAGAAACGGGTTTTGAAGTGTTGACTTTAAGTAACGGCAAATCAGTAGAAGATTATCCTCTCGCAGAAAATTCCGAATAAGCTGCCGGGTGGCCTATCTCGCCAAAAACAGCCTGCTGAACCCTGAGCAACTACACGATCAGATAGAGGCTGGCGCCGACCCAATCCCATTGTTGCGCAACACCTTGATCCGGATCCGTGAGGTGCTGTACGACAGCCACAAGCAGGGCACTTCATCACAGGATATCGTCAGCCTGCACGCCTGGGCCATAGATCAGATACTCGGTCTCGTATGGGCCTATCAACACCAGCAGGTGCCAGGTGTCGGTACGCTCGTACTGGTGGCAGTCGGTGGCTATGGCCGTGCCGAATTACAACCTCATTCAGATATTGATTTATTGCTCTTACACAAGAGCAAACTCAGCGCTGTGGACGTGTCTTTTATTGAGCAATTGATTCGTCAACTCTGGGACATTGGCCTGGAAGTGGGTCACAGCGTACGGAGTATCAAGCAGTGCGTAGCCGAGGCCAAAGCAGATATCACGGTCATCACTAATTTACTGGAGGTGCGTCTGCTCCAGGGAGATACCACGATATTCGAGTTGCTCAAAAAGCGGATTGAAGCGCCACGTATCTGGCCAACTAAAGCATTTTTCAAGGCCAAAATGGCGGAGCAACAGCAACGACATGCCCGCTTTAATGACACTGCCTATAACCTGGAACCCAACATCAAGGAAGGACCTGGTGGCCTGCGTGATATTCAGACTATTGTCTGGGTCACCCGACGACACTTCAATAGTGAAAATCTGGCCGAGCTGGTGACCCATGATTTTCTCACTAACAACGAATACCGGGCCCTGATTCGTGGCCGCAATTTTCTCTGGCGCTTGCGTAACTGCCTGCATTTCTTGACCAACCGGGGTGAAGACCGGCTGCTGTTTGACTATCAGCGCGCCATCGCTGAAGAATTCGGTTATGAGGACAAGCCCGGTTATCTGGCTGTAGAACAGCTGATGAAGCGGTATTACCGGGTCATAAAGGAACTGAGTATCCTCAACGAAATCCTGCTCCAGCACTTTGAGGAGATCATACTGGCCCGCAAATCCTGGGTCACACACCGGATTAATCGACGCTTTCAGTCACTCGGTGGAATTCTGGAAACCGTTAATGGGAAGATCTTCGAGACAACACCGCTGGCGATGCTGGAAATCTTTCTGATATTGGAGCAGCATCAACTTAAAGGTATCCGGGCTACCACACTCCGCCAACTGCGCCAGAACCTGCACCGGATTGACCATGAATTTCGTGCTGATCAAAAATCACGTCGACTATTCATCGACATCCTTCGACAACCCAAAGGGATTACCCATGCACTGCGTAGAATGAATGCTTATGGCATTCTTGGGGCCTATATTCCCGCCTTTGGCCGCATCGTCGGACAAATGCAATATGATCTATTCCACGCCTACACCGTCGATACACACACCCTTTTCGTTTTGCGCAATCTGCGACGCTTGTGTATCCCTGAATTTCGCCATGAATTTCCTTTTGCCAGCGAACTGATCGCGAGCATTGATAAAAAGGAGAGGCTGTACCTGGCAGCGATTTTCCACGATATCGGCAAGGGCCGCAGTGGTGATCATTCTCTGCTGGGTGAACAGGATGCCCTGGATTTTTGCCGACAGCACAAACTCAGCGAATACGACACCCGGCTGGTGGCCTGGCTGGTACGAAACCATCTTTTGATGTCCTGGACGGCCCAACGAAAAGACACCAGTGACCCTGAAGTCGTCAGTGAATTTGCCAGAGTCGTTGGAGACCAGGAACACCTTGACCACCTTTATCTGTTGACCATGGCCGATATTAGAGGCACCAACCCGGGGATCTGGAATACCTGGAAGGCCCTGTTGCTGGAAAAACTGTACGAGGCTACCCGACGTGCCCTGGGACGTGGTCTGGGCAAGCCGATTGATCTGGATGTTAGAATCGTCAATCTCAAGGAGGAAGCGCTACGCTTGCTGGGGGCAAAAGTTGATTCGCTGGCGGTTGAGAAATTCTGGCAACAAATGGCGAAGGACTATTTCATTCGTCACGATGCCAAGGCTGTAGCCTGGCATACCCGTGAGATTATTTCTGCTCACCTGGTTGACCTTCCTCTGGTCAATGCTCGGTACAACCCGGAGTTTGCCACCAATCAGTTATTGGTCTATGCACCCGACTTTGAACATCTGTTGCCACTAGTTGCTGGTGGCGTGGAACGACTCGGTCTCAGTATTGTCGATGCCCGTATTCATGTTACAACCAATGGCATGGCACTGTACCTGTTCGCGGTATTGGCACGCGAAGGGGTAATCACAGATCGTAGCACTCTGACTCGTATTGCCGGACGTCTCCATCAGGATATTTTTTCACAAAACCGCCCCAAAGCCCCCAGAAAAAATCGCGCAACCAGGGTAGAAAAAGCCTTCCCAATTGCCACCCAAGTTGAATTTATTGAACCGGAGGACAGTCCCTTCACTATTTTGGAGCTGATTGCCCAGGATCGTCCAGGGCTGTTGCATCATATTGCCGAAGCCTTACTGGAGTGCAAAATTCGCCTGGTAAATGCCCGAATTGCAACAATCGGTGAACGTGCAGACGATACCTTTTACCTCACCGATCGAGATGGGGCTCCGGTCACCTCCTCCACGCAACGCGAATGCCTACGCCGGCAGATACTGTCCAAACTGGGTGAAGACTGATTCAATTCGCCAGGCAATCATGACCCCGGTTTGAAACTATGGTGTACTCGCTACCAAAATCAACAAATGACCAACCAAACACCTGGCTGAAAAAGATTTTGGTTGCTGTCAAATCTTTTGACGAAAATTCCACATAGTTAATCTTTTCATGAACATGCATAATGTAAGAGAGTTCCTTTTTCCATTACCAACAGTTGATCCTGTTTACAAGCAAGGTGCAAGAGTGCCGTAATAAGCCGCAGTTGCTCATATCGGCCGTGACATAACGAATGGTAACAACGGGCTGGAAGCCAAAACCAGGCTCAGGTTATACTCGATGTGTGCGCATTTCAGTAGAAGACCGCTACCGCGGTCCACTGAGAAACTGAATCAGAGAACGTACCATAATTTTTATGAGGTTTACTGCCAAGATGCAACACACTATCGAGCAAGCCTACGCGTCACGTACCGAACTCAACGCCCACAATGTCAGCATCGATGTTCGTGACGCCGTCAATGAGGCGATCAATGGTCTCGATTCGGGAAAATTTCGTGTTGCAGAAAAAATCCATGGCCAATGGATTGTCCATCAATGGTTGAAAAAAGCGGTTCTTTTATCATTTTGTATCGAGGACAACACCATTATCAGCGACGGTTACACCCATTACTATGACAAGATACCAGCAAAATTTAGCGACTTTAACAGCAGTCAGTTCCAGCAGGCAGGCTTTCGGGTGGTACCGACCGCAATTGTCAGACGTGGTGCCTACATCGCTCCCAAGGTGGTACTAATGCCCAGCTTTGTCAATATCGGAGGCTATGTTGATGAAGGCACCATGGTTGATACCTGGGTCAGTGTCGGCTCCTGCGCCCAGATCGGCAAAAATGTGCACTTGTCGGGCGGTGTAGGCATTGGCGGCGTACTCGAGCCCCTGCAAAGTGCCCCGACCATTATTGAGGACAACTGCTTCATCGGTGCCCGTAGTGAGGTCGTTGAAGGCGTCATCGTCGGTGAGGGTTCGGTGATTTCGATGGGCGTTTTCATCAGTCAAAGTACACGTATTCTTGACCGTGAAACCGGACATGTCTCTTACGGGCAGGTGCCCCCGGGATCAGTCGTGGTTTCCGGCAATATGCCGGCTAAAGACGGCAGCCACAGCCTTTACTGTGCGGTGATTGTGAAAAAAGTCAATGCCAGAACCCGGGCCAAAGTAAGCATCAATACCCTGTTACGGGAAATATAGTCGCCTTGGATCCTGCTCTACAACTGGCCTGTGATTTAATCTCCCGCCCTTCGGTCACTCCGGAAGATGGCGGTTGCCAGGAGCTTCTGGCCCGACGCCTGCAACAATCCGGATTCGCGATCCAGCCCTTACCTTTCGGCAAGGTTAGCAATCTCTGGGCCCGGCTTGGCAACCAAAGCCCCTTGCTGGTATTTGTCGGCCATACCGATGTAGTGCCCACTGGCCCGCTACAATCCTGGACCTCGCCGCCATTTAGCCCGCAAATTCGAGATGGCCGACTCTATGGCCGCGGTGCGGCCGATATGAAATCCTCGATTGCCGCATTTACAGTAGCCGTTGAAAATTTCTTGCAGAGCAACATGCATTTTACCGGATCCATCGCTTTGCTGATCACCTCTGATGAAGAGGGGCCGGCAGTCGATGGCAGCTGCCGGGTCATGGACTGGCTGGAAGACACCGGAGAGCACATTGACTACTGTATTGTCGGCGAGCCGAGCAGCCTCCAGGTCACCGGTGATGTGCTCAAAATGGGGCGCCGGGGCTCACTGGGCGGGGAATTAAGTATTTTCGGCAAGCAGGGTCATATTGCCTACCCGCTGGCTGCAGAAAATCCTATTCATCGCTTTAGCCCGGCCCTGCACGAGCTGATCTCAACCGTTTGGGACCAGGGAAATAATGATTTTCCGCCGACCTCCTTGCAATTTTCGAATCTGCAAAGCGGTACCGGAGCCAGCAATGTGATCCCTGGTGAATTGACCGCCAGTTTTAATTTTCGCTACTCAACCGCCGTCACCGCAGATGAGCTTGAACATCGGGTTAGCAAAATTCTCGATCAACACCGGCTCCACTACCGTCTGCAGTGGACCCGATCAGCGCAGCCTTTTCTTACCCGCAAAGGCCTATTGCTGGCTGCCGCTGAAGCCGCAATTAACGAATGCATGGGACTCTCACCGAAGCTGTCCACCAGCGGCGGCACCTCCGACGGTCGCTTTGTCGCAGCCACGGGAGCCGAAGTCATTGAACTGGGTCCTGTCAACGCCACGATTCACCAAATCGACGAATCTATCCCCGTCGCGGCGACAAGCGAACTGGCGGACATCTATCAATGCATCCTGAACAAAATCCTGTTGTCGGGCAATAATGTAACCTCTGAATGAACAACAAGAAATAGAACTGAAAGACATAGAACTGATTTCAGCCTCTCTCTGCATACCCCAACCAGCAATCAATGCAGTACTGCTTCAAAAGGATACGGACTACGATCTGACCTGGTCAGCATAAAGAGTGTATTTAGTAAACTGTCACCGTATTGTTTTAATCAGTGTTTGGGCCTGTGAGCGTTGTGCCGAATTACCCTCCTT
>CAYQAP010000003.1:66903-68046 GCA_964415515.1 uncultured Gammaproteobacteria bacterium
GTATTGTTTTAATCAGTGTTTGGGCCTGTGAGCGTTGTGCCGAATTACCCTCCTTGAGAACCTCGGCCAGAATACCGCGGGCACCGTCAGCATCACCCATATCCATATAGGCACGAGCCAGATCAAGTTTGGTAGTCACTTCATCTTCAGCCACCCCAGCTCTGTCGACCTCGGCTCCCGTAGCGGGTTCATCGAAAGACCAATCATCATCCTCACGCTCTTCTACACTGTCTAAATCCTGGGCAATCAACTGATCCAATTCATCCAGGCCATCATCGAAGGAATGATCCATATCGGGCTCAAGTGGTTGCGAAATGGAATCAGTCTTTGTCTTTGCGGTCACTTCACTTCCAGCACCTTCCTCTGCAGCGACTGCAGCAGCATCAGAAAGTCCTGTGGTAGTGTTCTCTTGCCACACAGAGCTGGTAATTGTCTCATCCGCGGCTCCATCAACTGAAGATTCATCAATATCGGCGAGCGCTGTAGCCTCGGTGCGTGGAGGGGACTCGTCTTGGTCAAGCCCATGTTCGAAAAGGGTAGACTCCTGGTTTTCGGATAGTGATTCGACATCTTCAGG
This sequence comes from uncultured Gammaproteobacteria bacterium, assembly GCA_964415515.1. Lineage (GTDB taxonomy): Bacteria > Pseudomonadota > Gammaproteobacteria > Arenicellales > DRJH01 > DRJH01. Next base: position 67,481 of record CAYQAP010000003.1, read on the forward strand.
GTCGCCTGCATTATCCTCAGCTACCTGTTCCTGTTCCTGTTCCTGTTCCTGTTCCGGCGCATTAGCACTACCGGACTGCACATCATCTATAGCCACCTCTTTACCCGTTTCCTCGGGGAACCGCCATGAAGCAGATAAATCCGTGGTAGCAAGATCCGGGTTTGAGACACTGGCTTCCTCAAGCGTATCCTCCGGTCCTGTAACCGTGATCATCTCTGCATCAGAAGACAGATCAAAATTCGCAAAATCAAGGTTAGCGGTCTCTGGGACTTTTGACTCAACCTGCTCGGACAACATATGGTCAGCAGTCTCAGCCGAGCCTTCCGCTGTCTGCTCCTCCACGGGATCCGAGAGATCAAAATCAAGCAAACTGAGGTCTTCATCTCCTGCGGCTTTCTGTTCTGCTTCAAGTGTCGCTGCATCAAGCACGATTTCATCAGATAAAGAAGTGCTCTGAGCGTCATCCGTGCCCAGATCTTCGAAGTCGAATTCCAGTGAATCATTGGCCAGAGAATCACTGGATGGCTCATTGACCACCAGTTCATCAGTTGCCAGTTCATCAGTTG
>CAYQAP010000003.1:68146-70391 GCA_964415515.1 uncultured Gammaproteobacteria bacterium
CCAGTTCATCAGTTGCCAGTTCATCAGTTGATAAAGTGGGCAATCCTGCAGAAGCTGGTAACCCCGCTTCGGCAACACTCTCTTCGAATACACCTTGTTCAGGAGATTGCAGATCAAATTCTGACAGGTCGTATGAATGCGAGGCATCGGTCGCTTCTACAGACATACTTTCCTGGCTTTGGTCTGCTGACAAGGTGGCTGCCCGCTGTTTTTCCTCATCAGTGGCAGATTCCTCAGCTTTTCCTAGATCAAGATCGGGCAAATCCAGTTTGGGCGGGACAATGCCATCGAATGACCCAACATCATCTGGCGAATTCAGTAACGAGGAAAGTTTGTCGGTATCCAAGGGCTCAAACTCAACTGCTCCCAACTCAGGATCAAGTTCTGCAAACGGATTAGCAGAATGATCCACGCTGCCCTCGGCGGTTTCAATTTTGGCTCCTGTTTCAAGTGGTTCTGCATCGGCCGTTTGTGACCCATCATCCACTGATTGTGGTACCGTTGGCATTTTGAACAGTTGATTATCCGGGTTGAGTCTCAACCCCATTTCAACTACTTTTGACCATGCGTTGGGATCAAAACCACTGTGCAGAGGCGACATCTGCTGAGCCAGTGTTTCAAAGCTTGTGACATCACTTCGTTGCTCATAAATATCAAGTAGCTTAAGCTTGATCTCGCTGCGTGCAGGATCTCGATTCATAGCCTCCCGCAATACCTCTTCTGCCTGTTCATCCCGACCATAGGCCATATACACTTCGGCCTCTGCCAGCGGGTCAACTTCAGCAGCCTGCATCATCCCCATACCGGAGAGTCCAAAATCACTCAAGAAAGAACTGTCTGAATCTACGGCCTCGGGTTCGCTGGCCGAATCTTTGCCTGCTTCAGCAAACATTTTCTGACTGTCCTCTTCGCCCTCTCCTTCATCCGCCTTGCGCCGTCTTCGCAGCAGGGCAAGCAAAGCGCCTCCCAGAAGAACCACCCCTCCACCAAAACCATACAGGGAGGTCTGGTTGCCAGTTACCGATTCATAGATCTGCTGCCACCAAGGTGTTGAAGCGGGTACTGGGGGTGCTGCTTTTGTTACGACAGTTCGAAGTTTTTCGACCGGTTTGCCCAACTGATTCTGCGCTGCCGGTGACTCAGGAACAAGCTTTTTTTGCGCAACAGCGGTTTGCTCCGTGCTAGTGACTGCAGGCAACACAGGCGTATCATTCCCGGTTATCGGCTCAACAGCAGGCGGGGTTGTGGCAGAATCTGCAGGCGCAGCATTATTTTCTGCAGCTACCTTTGGAGTCGGTTCATCGGCTTGCACAGCGGCTGGATCCGGGGTTGTCGATTGCTTGTTCTGAACCCTGGCCAACTGTTGATTACGAATTTCAATCAGGCGTGTCGCATTTTGGACCTGCTGTTCCAGTAACGCCACGCGCTCTCGAAGATCCTTATTTTCCAGGTCCCGTGATAACAAACTTTCTTCCATGGCAGTAAGTTTTGAACGCAATCGCTGGGCCTCATCTGTAGAACCCTTCGCAGATGTGGCCCCAGGAACTGCATTATTTCCATCAGCCGCCAGCGAGGTCGTGGCATTTTCACTGACCGTCGTTCGTACAATCTTGAGCAAGTTATCCTGTGCCGAACCTGTGGCCGTTGCTTGCCCTTCCACACCCCTTTCCTTGGGTGTCGGCGCCACTTTGCCGGCAGTCTCGATATCAGGCTGAGCGGTTGGTGCCGCAGTACTGACCTCGGGCTCAGACAGCACTTTACTGCCTGCAGAACGTGGTGTTATCGCGACGAGTGGTGCTTGCTTTACAGTGGCGGCTGATTTTGCCTTACTGACCCCGCTCTGTGCCTGGCCTGTCGGCTGAGGCTTGGTATGGTCGGCGACTGCCTGACCGGTAGCTTTTGTGCCACGACTGACAAAGTCCTGATAAGCCCGCCACAAGTCCAGTTGCAAACGATATTGCTTGCTTGCATCCTGCTTGCTGACAGCACGTGCCTGATTTGCATTCGGCAATTTGAGGCGAGAACCCGCCTTGAGTAAATTAATATTATTGTTGATAAAAGACTTGGGATTGGCCTGACGCAAGGTTTGCAACAATTGGTAGACATTGATATCACCTGGAACCTGTATAGAACGGGCGATCTGCCATGCGGTCTCTCCCTTTCGTACCGTGTGTGCCGATGCCGCTACAGGTGCAGGTGTAGTGGTTTCCGTGGTTGCCACCACCGCAGCACTCAACGGTTTACT
>CAYQAP010000003.1:70491-90885 GCA_964415515.1 uncultured Gammaproteobacteria bacterium
GCAGCTGACAAAGCGACTACTCCTACAATAATGTGGATTATCTATACCACCGCAGATCTATTCACAGTACTCCAACAACTGCAATCCTGTGCATTGTTCACTCACCATTGAGTGGCGGTAATGCCACAGTCGGCTGGAAATTGCGCCGTATGATTGATTAATCAACGATTAATCTCAGTTTGTTATCAATTAGCTGACTGTTTCCCTCTTCAATGCCCTGCTCTTTAAAATAGCCAACCCGAGCTTCTAAAGCATACCGAAATGCGACCGCTGGGCCATAAAGTCTGGATTGACCATTCTTTTCCCAACTGGCTGGTCGCATTGTCATAATTTTCACCACCTTCCCGTCGTTATCAATAAATGCAATATCCAGGGGCGCATAGACATTGCGCATGTGGAACCGTGCCTGCAGCGGTGCAGCAAAAATAAACAGGATCACGTTGTCTTGAAACTGTTGTGGACAAATATACTGAAACCCGGCCGCTCGTTCTACCGGGTCATCCGCAATTCTGGTAGACAGAAAAATTCTCTGCTGTCGGGAATTGAGCCATTCAACAATACCGATCTGCATGTGCCGCCATGCCGCAGTCTCGGTCTGACAACCCGAAAACACAGGACTCGGTATAGCGCCTGATAGTAGCCATACCAGGGCAAACAATGCCTGCCTTGGTTTGATCGATGGCAAGACTGAAAAGATCAACCGACTTGGGCGATTGACGAGCAAACGGTACTGACCTGCTGCTCTGACATGTCTGGCCAAATCGGTAATGACAACACTTCACCACAAATCTGCTCAACAACTGGTAAATCACCAACTTGATAGCCCAGGCCCCGATACACCGGTTGCAAATGCAGGGGTTGTGGATAGCAGACATTGCATCCTATCGCGTGCGCTAGCAGAGACTCACGCACCTCATCACGATTCTTGAGGCGAACCGTGTAGAGGTTAAAAACATGGCGATCCGTTTCAACGGGTGGTCTGGTGGGGCGAACAACATCAAGATCCGCCAACATCTGGTCGTACCAACCCGCAACCCGCAAACGCCTGGCAATGGCTGTCTCCACCATTCGCAACTTCAGACGTAACAAGGCTGCCTGTATTTCATCCAGTCGGCTATTGCAACCTACGGCATCATGCTGAAAGGGCGCATAGGCACCATGATTGCGCAGTTTTCGCAACTGCTCGGCAACTTTATCATCCTGTGAGGTGACCATGCCGCCATCACCGTAGCATCCAAGAACTTTGGTTGGGTAGAAGCTGAAGGCACCCGTATAGCCGGCAACCGCATCATGCCCACCGGCCTTATCACCCCCAGAAAGACAGCCAAAACTCTGCGCGGCGTCCTCGATCACTTGCAGATGATGCGCATCAGCCAAGGCACATAACTTTTTCATATCTACCGGGTAACCGAACAAGTGGACCGGGATCAAGGCTCGGGTTTGCGGGGTAATACGTGCAGCCACCTGATCCAGGTCAAGATTGAAACTGTGCTCATCGATATCAACAAATATCGGAGTAGCCCCAACTCGAGTAATGACCTCCGCAGTGGCATAAAATGTAAAGGGGGTGGTAATAACCTCGTCTCCAGGGCCAATACCAAAGCTGCGCAACGACAGCTCCAAAGCATCAGTACCCGATGCCACAGCGACCGCAGCAGTGGCACCTACATAGGCTGCCACTTCCTTTTCCAGAGCCGTCACTTCAGGCCCAAGAATAAAACGTCCAGTCCCACCTGTACGGCGTATTACTTCCAGCCACTCCTGCTCCAGCCTGGAGTATTCCTTGGCAAGATCCAAAAAAGGGACAGATTCGAGCCTCTGTGTCATGTCTTGATTTCCTGTAGTACACGTTCGACAACAGCCAGAGCAGCCAGGCCCTCTTCACCCCCTACTGAGGGCTGGCCGCCCGAGCGGATTGTTTGAATAAAATGCTCCAGCTCAGCATCCAGTGGTTTGACGGCTTCAACCCGCAACGATTCACGAATCATAGGCGGAAACCGGACCCCCGGTTCTGCTATACCGGGCTTGACGATATCGATTTGCTGATTGGTAAAGTCCAGTGCATGATAACAGCCGTCGCTGAACACCCGAATTCTGCGAAAGCGCTTGTCCGATACCCGACTGGCCGTAATATTAGCCACTGCACCGTTACAGAATTGCAGACGTGCATTGGCGATATCGACCTGCTCTGTAATCACCGCAGTACCAACGGCCACTACCGAGTGCAGTTGTGAGGGAACCAGGTGCAGGACGATATCGATATCGTGAATCATAAGATCAGTCACCACATCAACGTCGGTGGCCCGTTCCACAAAAGCGCCCAAACGATGGACTTCGATGAATCGCGGAGAATGCACGCGCTCAGCCAAAACTCTGAATCCTGAATTAAAGCGTTCAAGATGCCCGATCTGGAGAATCGCACCACTGCGGGTAGCACTGGTAATAATCCGTCGCCCCTGCTCAACACTGGCGGCAATCGGCTTTTCCAGCATCACGTGAATACCGGCATCCAGATATGGACAGGCCACCTGCTCGTGAGATGAAGTCGGCACCACAACACTGACTGCATCGACACAACCAACCAAGGCTAAAGATTCGGTAGCTGCCCTGCAACCCAGTTCATCGGCAACGGTGTTGGCCGTACCGGCATCGGCATCGACCACAGCGACCAGATCGACCTCAGGCATGTTGGCGTAGATTCGGGCATGAATACGCCCAAGATAACCAACACCAATGACTCCAATCCTTAGTGGTTTTACCATCCAGCCATCCTCTGGGAGGCTGTCCGAGCACAGAGATCCGACTGCGGAACAACGGACTTTGGTCAGATTTTGCCATGATTGACGTTCCATACTGCAAGTATTCGCCGCAAATCATGGCATCTGGACTCAAATCTGCTTTCCCTCGCTACGGCTCCTATTCTCGGACAGCACAGGACCCTGCAGTCAGCATTTTGCCCATGCGGGACGCGTCATCCACCGATCCGGGACCGATCAGCTGATAGATCTGAAGCGGACGTTCGTGTCGTCGCAAGCTGCGCTATTTTACATGACAATTCCAAAGGCTGGAACGGACTGGTACATCATTATTTTGACCGCGCTGGCGTAAGGCTTGATCCATTAAGACCACCGCCATCATGGCTTCAGCGATGGGTACGGCACGGATACCCACACAAGGGTCATGCCTACCATTAGTAACCATTTCAACCGCATTACCCTGCCGGTCCAGTGTCTGAACGGGGACCCGAATGCTGGATGTTGGCTTCAGTGCAATATGTGCCACCACCGGTTGACTGCTCGATATTCCACCCAACACACCTCCGGCATCATTCTTGACAAAACCACACAGCATCATCGGATCACGATGATCACTGCCACGTTGTTCGACGCAGGCAAAACCAGCCCCGATCTCGACCCCTTTGACCGCGTTGATGCTCATCAGGGCGTGCGCCAAATCTGCATCCAGTCGATCAAAAACAGGCTCGCCCCAACCGGCAGGCACACCTTCTGCGATTACCGTAATCCGGGCACCGATCGAATCACCTGCACGACGTAACTCGGCGATCAGTGCTTCCATTGCCTCAACCTGGCTCGCATCAGGACAAAAGAAGGGATTCTTTTCAACGACATCCCAATCCATCACTTGTGCCGCCACCGGGCCCATGCGTGTCAGACAGGCCCTGACCCGGATTCCATAACGTTCAAAAAGATACTTTTTGGCAATTGCTCCAGCAGCAACCCGGATTGCGGTCTCTCGTGCTGACGAACGCCCACCGCCACGATAATCCCGGAATCCGTATTTTGCATCATAGGTGTAATCCGCATGACCGGGCCGATAATGATCCCGGATAGCTTCATAATCTCGTGATCGCTGATCCGTGTTGTGAATCAGCAAGCCAATCGGCGTACCTGTAGTCTTGCCTTCAAAAACCCCGGATAAAATCTCGACTGCATCGGCCTCACGACGCTGTGTTGTATATTTCGATTGCCCCGGACGTCGGCGATCAAGGTCTGGTTGCAGATCAGTCGCACACAGTGCCAAACCGGGGGGGCAGCCGTCCACGATCCCGCCGATTGCCGGACCATGACTTTCCCCAAAACTGCTGATAACAAATAATTTGCCGATACTGTTTCCCGACATCTAAAACCCCGTGTTTCTTGTCTGTGCGTACGCAGACTGTGAGCAAAGTCTTACCCGAAATAGCCAGCTGCTGCCTGCCTGGGTCAGGCTTTGGGCAGAGTAACTCCTGTCTGACATTGATATTTACCCCCTCGATCCCGATACGAGGTCTGGCAAACTTCATCAGCCTCAAAAAAAATTACCTGCGCCACACCTTCATGGGCATAAATCCTCGCCGGCAAAGGGGTCGTATTGGAAAATTCCAATGTAACATGACCTTCCCACTCGGGCTCAAAGGGTGTTACATTTACGATAATACCACATCTTGCGTAGGTTGATTTCCCCAGGCAGACGGTCAAAATGTTTCGCGGAATTCGGAAATATTCAACCGTCCGTGCCAATGCAAAAGAGTTCGGGGGAATAATACAAACATCTCCCCGGTAATCAACAAAGCTGTTACTGTCAAATGCCTTGGGATCAACTACCGCGGAATTAATATTGGTAAAGATCTTGAATTCATTCGAGCAACGAATGTCATAGCCATAGCTTGAGGTGCCATAAGAGATCACTTTGCCATCCGCGTTCTCCCGGACCTGGTCCGGCTCGAAGGGTTCAATCATGCCGGTTTCCAACGCCATCTGACGAATCCAGCGATCACATTTGATCGACATGCAGAACCGGACCTTCAGTTATTATTGATCATAATGGATGGAAAAGCAGCACTGTGGTCTTTCTGTCGACTGGCCAGCTTGGCCGCGGTTCTTCTGGCGATGCGCCGGTAGGTGCGGGCTACAGAACCATCGGGGTCGGACACGACCGAAGGTTTGCCCTGGTCAACGGCTTCGCGAATACTGCCATCCAGTGGAATTCCACCCAAGTGCTCGATATCATAATCTTCAGCCATTCTGGCAGCACCGCCTTCGCCAAAGATATGTTCTTCATGCCCACATTGGCTGCAAATATGAGTACTCATATTTTCAATCACACCGAGCACAGGTATCTCAACTTTCTCAAACATTTTCAAAGCTTTCCGTGCATCTGATAGGGCAATATCCTGAGGGGTGGTCACAATCACTGCCCCGGTAACCGGCACTTTCTGTGCCAGGGTTAACTGGATGTCGCCCGTTCCCGGAGGCAGATCGATAATCAGGTAGTCGAGATCTTTCCAATGGGTATCACGAAGCAATTGCTCAAGGGCCTGGGTCACCATGGGACCACGCCAGATCATCGGGGTTTCCTCTTCGATCAGATAACCGATGGACATCGACTGTATATGGTAGGAATTCATGGGCTCCAGTGATTTGCCATCGGCGGATTCGGGGCGCCCACTGATGCCCAACATGCGCGGCTGACTCGGACCGTAGATATCGGCATCCAGTATGCCTACAGTGGCGCCTTCGGCAACCAGTGCCAATGCCAGATTGACGGACACCGTAGACTTGCCAACCCCTCCCTTTCCTGAAGCAACCGCAATAATGTTCTTCACCCCATCCAGGGCACTAACCCCTTTTTGTGCCGTATGAGAATCAATTCTGACGGCAGTATTGATCTCAACCTCCCTGACACCCTGCAAACCTTGAATCTGTGAACTCAACATGTTCCGGTATTCACCCAGCCAGCTTTTGGCCGGATAACCAAGCACCACATCGACCGTCACTTTCTGGCCATTGATACGGATGTCCTTGATGCATTTGGCAGATACCGGATCCTGGTCCATATTGGGATCGATCACATTCTTCAGTGTGGCTTCAATTGTTGAACGGGTAATGGCAGACATAAAAATACTCCTGAGGTAGGCAATAACAAATTCATTCAAGCGGCATGTGTACTATGGGGGTAGACACGATACAGATCAACCATGATTAGATTGGCAACCAGGTCAGCACAATATAACGTGCGGCTTTGCCAATGCTAACGAGGAGGATGAACCAGGGCAACGGGCTGCGCAGCAATCCGGCCACCAGGCACAGTGGGTCACCGATAAATGGCAACCAGGCGAACAGTAAAGACCACTGCCCATAGCCGGAAAACCAACGCTGCGCCTGCTCGATACGGCGCTGCGAGGGCCGAGTCCAGCGCAAATGGGTATAGCGGTAACCAATTCGTCCCATGGCATAGGTAATCAGACTACCGAGAACATTGCCCATGGTGGCGATCATAACCAGGGGTAGCGGACTTTGGCCCTGTTGCAGGCGAAACAGCAGCACAGCCTCCGAGCCACCCGGAAACAAGGTTGCGGAAATCAGGGCCGAGAAAAATAACGGCCAGTCCAAACCGTGAACTCCCAAATTGCAGTAGACATGGCTTCGTCAGCCTTCGATCAAGACAACCACGACCGGGCATTATGAAAAAGTTGCAGCCAGGGGCTGAATTCAGGAAATGTGGGAGGCTTCCAACTCATGCAGACTGAGCGAATCACTCGCTCAGGATGTGGCATCATAATCAGCACCCTGCCATCAGCATTGCTCAAACCGGTAATTCCCTGGACCGAACCATTCGGGTTGAACGGATAAGCCTCAGTAACGCTTCCATAGTGGTCGACATATTGCAGCACGGTCTGACGACGCAAACCAAGCTGTTCCTGTGCAAGGGATGACAAACAGACCCGACCTTCACCATGTGCCACAACTACCGGCAATCGGGAGCCCTGCATGCCGGAAAAAAACAGTGAGTTGCTCGCCTGCACACCCACCATTACGGTGCGAGCTTCAAATTGTTCGGAACGATTACGAATAAAATCAGGCCAGTATTCCGTTCCCGGAATTAGCTCGCGCATGGCACTAAGCATCTGGCACCCGTTGCAGACACCAAGGACAAAATGATTCACATCCTCAAAGAAACGGGCAAATTGCCGACGCATCGAACCATTAAACAACACGGATTTGGCCCATCCCTGCCCGGCCCCAAGAACATCACCATAGGAAAAACCACCACATGCCGCCAACCCGTGAAACTGTTCCAGCTTGCGGTGCCCCACGATAAGGTCGGACATTGTGATATCTTCGGCAACAAACCCTGCCTCGTAAAATGCTCGTGCCATTTCCATATGCCCGTTGACACCCTGCTCCCGCAATATTGCCACCTTTGGGGCCACACCCAGATTAATCGCAGGACAGGAAACGATGCGATTGGGCTCCATCGTCAGGTGTGCATGCAATCCCGGGTCCTTGGGTTCAAGCAATCGGTCATACTCCTGGTTGGCACAATCCGGATGATCCCGCAGCTGCTGCATCCGCCAACTGGTTTGTGACCAGACTCTATGCAGTACAACCCGAGTCGTATTGATAACACTGCGACCTTGCAGGCGAATCTTGATCCTGGAACCTATAGCAGGTGTTCCCAGCCGGTGCAGGCAAGCAACCACTCCGCTGGCTGCAGCAGCCTGCAAAAATTCCTCACGATCTCTCTGGCGAATCTGCAACACAATACCCAGTTCCTCATTGAAGAGTGCAGAAAGCGGGTCATCTCCGAGAGACACAAGATCGATATCCAAAGCACAGCGGGCAGCAAAAGCCATTTCACATAACGTTGTTATCAAACCGCCATCAGCACGATCATGACATGCCAGAAGCCATTGTTGAGCCAGGCAATCCTGGACAAAATCGAAGCCACAGCGGAATAAAGCGCTATCATCGATATCCGGACAACTGTCACCCAGCTGTTGGTACACCTGTGCCAGGATACTGCCCCCAAGGCGCTGCCTGGCACCACTCAGATCCAATAGATAAAGATCAGTTCCCTGATCCAGCTCCTGCAACTGGGGAGTAACACAATTACGGACATCTTTTACCGGAGCAAAGGCTGTGATTACCAGGGACAACGGGGACGCAACTTCACAATCCAGACCCTGTTCATCTTTCCAGGCAACACTCATAGACAATGAATCTTTGCCCACCGGAATCGAAACTCCCAGTGCAATGCACAGCTGAGTAGCGACTGCTTGAACGGCATCAAACAAAGCGGCATCTTCGCCCGGGATGTTGACTGCTGCCATCCAGTTCGCCGACAAACGGATGTCCTGACGCGCGCTCAGCGGAACCCCCAGCAGATTGGTCAAGGCCTCGGCTACCGCCATGCGGGCACTCGCTTTTGGGTTGATCAGGGCCAACGGTGGGCGCTCGCCCAATGCGATCGCCTCTCCGGCATAACCCTGATAATCCCTCAACAAAACCCCGGCATCAGCAACCGGCACCTGCCAGGGTCCAACCATCTGATCCCGATGCACCAAGCCGGTGATACTGCGGTCTCCGATGGTGATCAAAAAAGATTTGTCCGCCACAGTCGGATGACGTAAAACCCGAGATAATGCTTCGCTGATGTCTATCTCGCCAACCTTCAACGGTGTATTCGAGCAGGCCAGACGCTGTGTCGTGCGTCGCATTTTCGGGGCATTACCAAACAACACCTGCATGCTGATGGCCACCGGTTGAGTCATCCTGGTATGCCCTTCTCCCGCATTCTTGTCGCCAACCCCATTGTTCCCATCTGCAGCTCGGTCGTTGAGGAATAAAGACTGTTCACGGGTTGCACTACCGACCACGGCATACGGACAACGCTCACGTTCACAGATCGCTGCAAACTGGGCCAGCCTGGACCGCTCAATCGCCAGCACATAGCGTTCCTGAGCCTCATTGCTCCAGATCTGCATCGGTGACAGACCCGGATCAGCACAGGGAATGTCCCGCAATTCAAAAACCGCCCCTCGTTCACTGTCATGTACCAATTCTGGCAGTGCATTGGATAGACCGCCCGCACCTACATCATGGATCGACAGCACCGGACTCTCCGGCCCGGCTGCACAACAAGCATTGATCACTTCCTGGCAGCGGCGCTGCATTTCCGGATTGCTACGCTGCACCGAAGCAAAGTCCAGGTCTTCCGCCTGGGTGCCTGCCTTCATACTGGATGCCGCTCCACCTCCCAAGCCTATCAACATAGCAGGCCCCCCGAGTACAACCAGTGGTGAGCCAGGAGGAATCCGTAACTTATGAATCAGTTCCGGTCGAATGCTGCCGATGCCCCCGGCCAACATCAAGGGCTTGTGATAACCGCGCCGGATCCGCCCGCAATGTCCGGGTATTGCCATTTCAAAACTGCGAAAGTAGCCGGCGACATGTGGCCTACCGAATTCGTTATTAAACGATGCCGCACCAATCGGGCCATCGAGCATAATATCCAATGAACTGGCGATCCGTGAAGGCCTGGATTCGGGCAGTTCCCAAGGTTCAATAGCATCTGGTATACGTAAATTTGAGATCGAAAATCCACTGACTCCAGCCTTTGGTTTGCTGCCACGGCCGGTCGCCCCTTCATCGCGAATTTCTCCACCCGACCCGGTAGCTGCGCCGGCAAAAGGAGAAATCGCAGTTGGGTGATTGTGCGTTTCCACTTTGCACACAATAGAAATATCTTCTGTCCGCGCAACATAGCGACCGGTCTGCGGATCGATCATCCAATATTGGCCTGCCCCGCCTGACATTACTGCCGCATTATCTGAATAAGCGACAGGCGTTCCTAGTGGATGCTGTTGCTCACTTTGTCGTATCATGGAAAAAAGGCTATCAGGCTGCGGCTTGTTGTCAATGCTCCACTGTGCATTAAACACCTTATGCCGGCAATGTTCGGAATTAACTTGTGCAAACATCATTAATTCGGCATCCGTTGGATTGCGGTTTTCTTGTACAAAGCAGTTATACAAATAGGTGATTTCCTTATCGGCAAGCGCCAAACCCCAACGTCGATTTGCTTCATGCAGAGCAACGATACCCTGCTGGCGAATATCGACAACCCGCAGGGGGGCCGGCTGGGCCTGAAGGAATACAGATTGCAGGCCAGCCGCTGAAGGCAATGCACTCTCGGTCATGGGGTCAAAGAGCTGAAGCACCAGCGCCTTCCAGCCCTCCGCTGGCAAGTCTTCCGCTGACCAAGCAGACGCGGACAGATTCTGAAACTGCCAACATACACAGCGCTCCACCCGTAATACCTGAGTCAGCCCACAGGTCCGAACAATATCGGTAGCCTTGGTGGACCACGGCGTCTGCGTACCAAGTCGCGGGCTAACCAATACCGCAGGATCGCTTATACCAGAATCACTTGCTGCAGTTCCTGGTGGTAATCCAGGTTTTGCGGTCAACAGTGTGGACAATTGCGAGCGTTGCAGCCTCGACAAGGCAGCGCCGGCCATCACCAGGTAGACATAGGTTGCAGTCAGGGTCCCAACAGCCGGCACGATCTCCCGCAGTTTTTGCTGCAGGCGGCACAGACGAAAGCGGGATAAAGCACTACCACCACTGAGGCAAAAATATTCAGTCAAGAGCTATTCCGAGACGAAAGACTATTTCTTCATACGCTTCAATGACATCCCCGATATCTTGACGAAACCAGCCCGTAAAAAACCCGAATTCCAGTTTAAAATCGACCAGCATCGACCCAACCAAATGTGCGGATATGATCTTCATCAATCATCGGATCATGCAAAACTGCATCTTTGTAGAAAAATTCAAAGGTTGGTGAATCCAACAACGCATCCTCGGTGATACACAAACGTTTGTACTGCATCCAGTACGACTTGCGTTGCTGCAGATCAACAACTTATTGCAGTTTCTCAGCCAGTAGTTTGTAGATACGTTGTGCGGTCTTTTCAGCATCCGCCAGGGCACTGTCACCGACCACAAGAACCACAGTATTATTGCCGCTGGTGGCCAGATGAATCTGGTAATCCCCTTTCACAGCCGCTGGTTTTTTACTAAAAAACTTGCTTAAAAAGCTGCTGTCTTTTTGTGCCTTGATGGATTCAGGATCGATGTAGCGGATGTAATAGATACCTTTTTGCCGATTACGATCGACCACAGTAAAACCCAGACGATCCAGAGCCAGGCCTACGTGGCGCCAACCACGCTCAAAGCGCTCAGCCAGTTCGATGGAACCGATGCGCTGGTCTGCTTCCCTCTGGACCGATACCACCGGCTGGTCCGGCTTGGCCGCTGCAATTTTGCCCACTGCCTGTTGCTCAGAAGTGCCTAAAAATACCAACAGGCGTTTAAGCATCTCGGCCTCCAGACTATGATCCGGTGGTGCTGGCTGCCAGTTTGAGCTTTCGACCTCGGTGGGTGTTTTGCCAGGTATTACATTTTCCACCAAGCTTTGCTGGGTCAAATAAATTTCTGTAGTTCCCGATTTCAGGCCTTTTTCCAGGCGTGTTCGGTACTTATCCTTTCTCCCGGTGGTGACCACCGAGCCGAGAATTTTGCGCAACGATTGCTCAAACTTACCTCCGAGCAACGCAATATTCTCCAGCCAGTCGGTTTCAACAATTCCCAGGGTCTTGTCACTCTTGACCAGTGAAATTTCCTCTTTGGCCCAGAATTGTATTACCTTGTTCCAGGTTCTGTCCGGAGTGGCCTTGACTTCAAGCCAGTATTCCTTGCCATCTGTGTGTACTGCTACATCAGGAAAATCCGGTAATACCGTAGCTGGCAAGCGTGCTATCGCGGTGGCTTTACCGGCAGAATTGATCGCAGAAGCTGTTTGTAAAGGTCCTGTTTCAGGTGCCGAAAGGTCTGGCGGAACTTCCAGTGGAGGCAATGTTCTGGAAGATCGATAATCTACTTTTGGGGTGCTAGACAGTGTGCCACAGGCACTCAGCAATACCATACTCAGCAATACCATACTCCGGCACAATACCGACCATGACAGCTGACGCTTGGGTGATTCCATACTAATTCCTCTAGGGTTAATGGGTTCGTCAACAGATGTCAATCTGGATTCCGAACTCAACCTGGCAGCCTGCCTGCCTGTTGCAATGCCTGACGTACACCGGCCTGCAGATGCTGGGATAACGGGGTCATGGGCAAGCGAATGCCCGGCCCAACCAAACCGAGTTGCTGGACTGCCCATTTTACCGGAATCGGGTTGGATTCAACAAACATGGCATGGTGTAAATCCTGCAAAGCTGTGTCGAGCGCAGTAGCACGCTCCCAGTCGCCAGCCAGTGCAGCCGCAACCACTTGGGTAACTTCACGGGGTGCGACATTGGCGGTCACTGAAATCACCCCGCTACCACCCAATCGCAACAATTCCAGAGCCGTATCATCATTGCCGGAAAAGACGGCAAAGTCATCACCCGTTTCCTGCACCAGTTCACGAGCCCGAGCCATGTCTGAAGTCGCATCCTTAACCCCGACAATATTGTCAATTCGGGATAGACGAATGGTTACGGCATTGCTTAAGTCACAGGCCGTACGCCCTGGTACATTGTAGAGAATCTGGGGAATATCCACCGCCTCGGCGATTGCCTTAAAATGCAAGTAGAGACCATCCTGGGTTGGCTTGTTGTAGTAAGGCACAACAATCAGACACCCGGCAACCCCCGCCTTGGCAGCCAGGCGGGTTAACTCTATGGCCTCACTTGTGGCATTGCCACCGGTCCCGCCAATAACAGGAATCCGCCCGGCAGCGTACTCGACAGTACGGGCAATGACTTCAATATGCTCATGCGGGTTTAACGTTGCAGATTCACCGGTAGTCCCAACAGAGACAATCGCTGAAGTTCCATTGTCTACATGAAATTCTACCAACCGCTTCAGTGCGGAATAATCCACACTCCCATTCTGGTGCATGGGTGTTACCAGAGCAACGATACTGCCTTCGAACATGTTTGACTCCTGCCAATCGATAGCTTAATCCGCGTTTTCCAGCTTCCGCAAGTACCCTAACAACACAGCATTGATGAGCTCAGCAAATCTGGAAGTGGTTAGCCGCTGAGCGCATCCCGAAGGGATTGGTGAATCCCTGTCGAGAGATGCCACAACGCGGATGGCCACTCCCTAGCTCACCAGAAAGGAGCCACCCCGTTCATCCAGTCCTGCATTACCGCCCGAAAAAGAACGCAACATTTCCTGTGATCTGTGCCTTGTCTTGAATGCACAGTGTGGCTCAGAGTCAATCAATGCTATTGCGGTTAGAGTACTAGTACTTGACGGGTTCTTCAAGGACTGAATTATATAACGCATTGGAGATCATGCAATGATCAGCCACCCTGGCAGAAAAGTCCTGAGTATAGCAGTCAAAATATGCCAGCTGCCAAACTGTAACGTACCGACATGCAGGATATTGGCCGCCTCGGAAATCTTTGAATGCTCGGAATCACCCTGCATGCTCAGGCCCTGCATGCTCAGGGTGAATGAAGGTCAGCAG
This sequence comes from uncultured Gammaproteobacteria bacterium, assembly GCA_964415515.1. Lineage (GTDB taxonomy): Bacteria > Pseudomonadota > Gammaproteobacteria > Arenicellales > DRJH01 > DRJH01. The sequence goes on from CAYQAP010000003.1 coordinate 83,806, forward strand.
AGAATTTCGCATAAGCCAACTGTGTTCACTATCAGACACCAGGCCTTCCACAACTTATCAGGAAGTAGAGACGGGCTTCATGCCCCCTGACTTTTTACGATTGTCGATCAGCTGATTCAGCCAGTTCGGGTCCATCTCCGGCACGGAAGACAACAGCAATTCCGTGTATTCGTGATGAGGTGGACTGAAAATTTCAGCCCGTGGTCCTTGCTCCACGATTCGGCCTTGCAGCATCACAATCACCTCATCGGCGATGGCCCGCACGGTGGCCAGATCATGGGTGATAAACAGGTAAGCCAGGTTGAGTTCCTGCTGCAGGCGATCGAGCAGTTTCAATATCCCTTCGGCAATAATTTGATCCAGTGCCGACGTGACTTCATCACAGATAATGAACTCCGGCTCTGCCGCCAGCGCCCGGGCAATGCAGATCCGTTGTTTCTGTCCACCTGACAGCTCCCCGGGAAAACGATCGATAAAGGTGTCCGGATCCATCTCGATTAAATCCAGCAATTCGCGAATCCTGTTTTCCAGATTTGCTCCGCGTAGCCCCAGATAAAACTGGAGCGGCCGACCGATAATATCGCGGATTCTCTGTTTTGGATTGACCGCCGTATCGGCCATTTGATAAATCATCTGGGCATGGCGCAACTGATCCCGGCTACGATTTCTATAGTCTCCAGGCAATGCGGTGCCATGCACCAACACCTGCCCGGTCACGGGCGGCAGCAGCCCGGTGATCACTCTGGCGGCGGTGCTCTTGCCACTGCCCGACTCGCCCACAACAGCAACCGTTTGCCCGGCATGAATAACAAAGCTGATATTGTGCAGAACCGTAAGTGGGCCATACGCCGCAGTTACATGTTCAACCGCAATCAATGGCTGCTCGTGATTCACCGCGGTAACTGCCGACTTGCGAAATGAACGTACGGCCCAAAGGGTCTTGGTATAGTCCTCTTGTGGTGTGGACATCATCCGCTGTGTGGTGGCTTCTTCGACCTGCTCACCATAACGCAGCACCATGATCCGGTCTGCCATCTGAGCCACTACAGCCAGATCATGGGTAATATAGATCGCAGCCGTTGCAAACTGCGAAACGATATCACGAATTGTCACCAGCACTTCGATCTGGGTGGTGACATCCAGCGCGGTGGTGGGTTCGTCAAAAATAATCAGGTCTGGCCGACACGACAGGGCCATCGCGGTCATAGCCCGCTGTAACTGGCCTCCAGAGACCTGATGTGGATAACGAAAACCAATGATTTCCGGCTCCGGCAATTGCAGCCGCCCATACAGGTCAATGGCATCGGCCTGTGCCGTCGCCCGATCATGAATACCGTGTTTTATCGGTGTTTCCGTAAATTGATCAATCAGTTTATGCGCCGGATTAAATGATCCTGCCGCACTTTGGGCCACATAGGCGATACGGACCCCACGCAGTGCACGCTTGCCTTCTTCGCTGGCGCTGGCAAGATCCTGTCCCTTGAATCGAATCGAGCCACCACTGACCCGACAACCGGGTCTAACATAGCCCATGGCAGCCAGACCTACGGTTGATTTGCCGGCCCCGGACTCACCGATCAGGCCCAGCACCTCACCCCGGTGTAAGGTGATATCCAGGTCTTTGACGATATCCAGCCAGCTGTCGTCAACCTGCCCTTTAATACACAAGCCGCGTATTTCCAGCAGGACCTGGTCATGCCGGGATAGCACAGGAGTGGCATCCGGTTTACTGTCCATCACGCAGGCCACTGGTCTTTTGCAGGAACCAGTCAACAATAAAATTCACCCCTACAGTCAAAATGGCGATCGCTGCAGCCGGCAGCAAGGGGGTAATATCACCATAGGTAATCAGGGTCGCATTATCGCGCACCATACTGCCCCAGTCTGCGGTAGGAGGCTGAATACCCAAACCCAGAAAACTCAATGAAGCGATGGTCAGAAACACAAAACAAAAACGCAGGCCAAATTCTGCGACCAGGGGAGACATGATATTCGGCAACACTTCACGCAAGGTAATCCAGGCCATCTTTTCTCCACGCAGGCGCGCCGCCTCAACATAGTCCATCGCCACAACATTGAGACTCACTGCGCGCGTCAGTCGAAACACCCGGGTTGAATCCAGGACCGCGATAATCACAATCAGAATCGGGATCGAAGTACCGAAAATCGTCAGCAGCAGCAGCGAGAATATCAGCGCCGGAATGGCCATTAAAACATCCACTACCCGACTTAAAGCCTGATCGACCCAGCCACTGTAGGTTGCCGCCAGTATACCGCCAACACCACCAATCAAGAAGGCCAGGCAAGTGGTCACAAAAGCAATGCCTACGGTGTTGCGGGCACCAAACAGCAGACGGGTCAGCATATCACGCCCCAGGTTGTCGGTGCCCAGGAGAAATTTCGCCCCCCATGGTTCGAATTCACTGCCCACTACCTCGGACTCCCCATAAGAGGTCAACAGCGGTGCGAACAGTGCGACAAACACATAGACCAACACAATCAGCATGCCCATTTTGGCGGTGAAAGGGGCTTTTTTCAGTTCTTTCCAGGCCCTGCTGGCTTTGCCCGGACGCTGCGGTGGCGCCAGATCATCTGCGGTTTGAACAAGGGTCATTTGCTCGGTGGTTGTTTGCTCGTTGCCGGTCATTTTACCGGAACTCATCTGGCGTGCAAAAGACGTGGGTTGGTGATAATTGAAATAATATCGGCCGACATATTGAGCAACACATAGGTTGCAGCAAAAATCATGCTGCAAGCCTGGACCACAGGAATATCCCGCTTCTGCACGCTGTCCACAATCAGCTGTCCCAGGCCGGGATAGACAAAAACCACCTCAACGACCACCACCCCCACAATCAGATAGGCCAGATTGATCACCACAACATTGGCAATCGGAGCCCAGGCATTCGGCAAGGCATGTCGCAGAATAATATGCGATCGTGACATCCCCTTAAGCCTGGCCATTTCGATGTAAGGGCTGGCCAGGAGATTAATGATGGCAGCCCGGGTCATTCGCATCATATGTGCCAGCACCACCAACGTCAGGGTCAAGGCCGGCAACAACACACGGTAGAGGCGATCACCGAGCTCGGTATCCGGAGAGACATTCGATAAACTGGGAAACCAGTTCAGCTTGACCGAAAAAAACATAATCAGAATATAGGCGATAAAAAACTCCGGAAAAGAGATCGAAATCAGGGTCGTAGCATTGATCAGGCGATCGTACAAGCTATTGCGATACAGCGCAGCGAGAATACCCAGGATCAGGGCCAGTGGTACGGCAATAATGGCCGTGACACCGGCCAGAAAGAAGGTATTGCCCAGACGCACACCAATCAGCTCGGAGATCTGCCGTTTATTGGCCAGTGAAGTACCAAAATCTCCCTGCACTATACCGCCCAGCCAGTTCAGGTAGCGGGTATGCGCCGGCTGATCCAGGCCCAGTTCAGCCCGGCATACGGCCACCGTCTCCGGCGTTGCAGCCTGCCCCTGGATCTCCTGACATAGGTCTCCGGGCAATAACGAAACCCCGAGAAAAATTATCAACGATACCGCGAACAACACCACCAGACCCAGCCCCAGCCGCTGGGCCACAAGATGGAGGATTTTCCCCACGCGTTACGACCAAGCTCCTCTCAGGCCTTGAACCACCAGCGCTCCAGAGCGCGGTTGCCATCCATTCCCCAGTTGGCACCCATGGGACCGTGTGCAACTTTGGTATTGGTGCCGAAGACGTAGTTATTGAACATGGGAATCAGCACACCACCATCATCACGCACCAAGGATTGCATTTCTGTATACATGGTGCGGCGCTTGCCGTCATCAAGTTCGGCACGAGCCTGAATCAGCAATTCGTTGAAACGTTTATTTTTCCAGTGTGAATCATTCCACTTGGCGTCTTCGGCATAAGCCGTGGAGAACATCCAGTCTTCGGTTGGACGACCACCCCAGTACACCGCACACCAGGGTTTCTTCATCCACACATTCGACCAATACCCATCATTCGGCTCACGGATGACGTTAATGTCGATACCCAGCTTGGCGGCCTGCTCTTTATAGAGCACTGCTGCATCCACAGCACCAGAGAAGGCGGCATCGGCTGCACTCAGGTTCACCTTGAGTTTGCTCAGGCCGGCTTTTTTGAGATGGAATTTGACTTTTTCAGGATCATATTCCCGTTGTGGAAGGTCCGCATGATAGCGATTGGATTGGCCGATGGGGTGATCATTGCCCAACACACCATGGCCGCGCAGTACATTCTGCAATAGCGCCTTGCGGTCCACGGCATATTTCAAGGCCAGACGCACATGGTTGTTATCAAAGGGGGCCACATCGGTCAACATGGCAAAGGTGTAGTGGGCCGTGCCACTGGTTTCCTCTATTTTGACATTCTTGTTGCGCTTTAACAAATGCAGGGTCTTGATGTCGAGTCGATCGATCGCATCGACTTCACCGGTGGTCAGAGCATTGGTCCGAGCCGCGACATCGGCAATGGTCAACACTTCGACCGAATCAAAATGACCGTAGTCTGTACGCCAGTAGTTGGCATGTCGTTTGAGCTTGGCATTCACACCGGACTCATAACTTTGCACCACAAAGGGGCCGCAACCGATACCGGACTTGGCGTCAATTTTGCCGTCTTTATTGGCCGGCTGAATGGCCAGATGATAATCATTCAGAACAAACGGAAAGTCGGCATTACCACTTTTCATGGTCACCACCAGCACATGCTTGCCATCGGCCTTCAGATCGATAATCCCATCGACAATAGCCTTGGCACCCGACTTGGTTTTATCCCCTCGATGATGATTCAGTGAAGCGATAACGTCATTGGCATCCAGGGTTTTTCCATTATGAAATTCCACCCCTTGGCGTAATTTGAATGTCCAGACCGTGGCGTCCGGCGAGGCTTCCCAACTTTCGGCCAGTTCCGGACCCAGCTGACCATTGGGGAGGATTTCGGTGAGGTGGTTGTTGCTGCCATAACCAAAGGTCAGTTGGGTGAAACCATTTTCCCAGGTTGCCGGATCCATCGAATCGGTCGTGGAACCGTGGCCCATCCCGACCCGAAAGTGGCCGCCTTTTTTCGGAGCAGCCGAAGCTGCACTGCTGAACAAGCCGGCCGGCAGCGTCATCGCCATACCCAGCGCCGAGGCTCGGGTCAGAAGCTCACGCCGTGAAATCTTGCCACTATTCATCAGTCGCTGTAGTTTCTCATATTCAGTCATCTTGAATCACTCCTCCACAAAGTTTGTTGTCGTAAAAAGATCTGCTGTGTCACGTGGCTGCCGATCATTGCCTCTTTTTGCCTACGCAGGAAGCTTGTAGCCCAATATACATTGCACGATGCAGTACTATGGCTTGACATGCTGGTTGCGTCGAGTTAAACACAGCGCAGGCAAGACGTCAATATTGCCTAAAACAACACCACTATAGATAATGAAGTATCAGCAGGCAGTCAGAGTACAGCTTTTCTTGGAACTTGCGGACCACAGTCTCTCAGCTCCTTCCTTGCGCCGCTGTCTGTGCTACTGCTACTGATCATCCCAAGCCGGGCCACAGATCTTGAAAGCAATCGTTTTAACCACTTTAAATGCACGATACGCTCATACTGCGATCGGTCTGCGTTATCTCTACGCCAATATGGGCCCATTGCAGGCGCAAACACGAATCATCGAATTTACCATCGATAATGACCCCCATGAGATTGCCGAGCGACTGCTGGCTTGCCATCCATCCATTATCGGCTTCGGCGTCTATATCTGGAATGCCCTGCAGATTCAAGTCATCCTGAAATTACTCAAACTCATCAAACCCGAACTCATCATCGCACTCGGTGGACCTGAAGTCAGTCATAACCCTCTTCGTGTTGATTTCTCCGCAGCCGATCATATCATTCAAGGTGAAGCGGACCTGGCATTTGCTCAGTTCTGCAACCAGCAACTTCAAGGCCAGTCGCAGCCTCCACGATTCATTCAGACACAACCGGTCATACTGGACCGAATTAACTTGCCCTACACCGACTACACGGATGAAGATATCCTGCATCGGACACTGTATATCGAGGCCTCCAGAGGCTGCCCGTTCCGCTGTGAATTTTGCCTTTCTTCGGTTGACCTGTCCGTCCGCAAGCTGGCCACAAAGAAGTTGCTTCAGGCGCTTGAATCGCTGTGGCAGCGCGGAGCCAGAAGCTTCAAGTTCGTCGACAGAACCTTCAATCTCAATATTCGCATTGCCTGCACCTTGCTGGATTTCTTCCTCAGCAAAGAGCCGTCTTACTTGGCACATTTTGAAGTCATTCCGGACCACTTCCCTGAACACCTCAAGCAACGCATCAGCCAGTTCCTACCGGCTACGCTGCAGCTGGAAATCGGCATTCAGACCCTGAACAAAACAGTTGCCGAGAACATCCACCGCAAACTCAATATTCCGAAAATTGAAAAAAATATTCGTTTCCTGGACCACCACACAGCAGCACATTTGCATCTGGATTTACTTGTCGGCCTGCCTGGAGAAGATCTGTCCAGCTTTGGCGCAGGACTCGATCGGCTGTGCGCCATGACCCGGGGGGAAATTCAGATTGGGATTCTCAAAAAGCTTTCAGGGACCACTTTGTCCAGGCATGACAAAACTTTTACTATGGTCTATTCGCAACAACCACCCTACGAACTTGTGCAAAACCAACTACTGAGTTTTCAACAGATACAGGCCATGAAACGTTTCTCTCGTTACTGGAACCTGTACTACAACAGTGGCAACTTCCGCAGCAGCAATCGACTCCTATGGCCAAACGAAGATGTGTTCTTACAGTTCCATGGATTTAGCGATTGGCTCTATAAACAGATCCATAGCACCTGGAAAATTTCCCTGGATCGGCTGGCGACGCTGCTGTTCGATTATCTGACAGTGATCAAAAAACTGTCACCTACGGTAGTGGGACCTGCTATCGCCGCCGATCTGCTCATGATTCAGGGGCGAAAAATTCCACCAAAATTACGCCCTTTCACCCCGGTAACAGCCTCAAAATCACCCTCGATCCAATTGTCAAAAACACATCGTCGGCGTCAGCTCCGGCACAGT